>CANRJZ010000044.1 GCA_947631055.1 uncultured Clostridia bacterium
AGTAGAGGCTGAACAGACTGTGGCTAAAGCCGAAGCCGAAGCGGAGGCTTACAGGCTGAAATCCGAACAGCTCACTACGGAAATAATCATAAGCAACTATATTGAAAAGTGGGACGGCAAGCTCCCCACGGTCGTTTCAGGCGACGGAGGAACAATGATGATAGATCTTTCCGCACTGCTTGAACAGATGTCCGGAAATAGCCAGTCAGGAAATTCCGCACCGGTATATACTGCACCGGCGGCTTCTCAGCCTGCGGAAGAGACTCCGGAGGAATAGATCCGGATCGCGGATCTGTCCCGCCGTTCAGACGGGACTTATGCTTTTTTAAGGCGCTTTCCATAATTTTACACCGATGAAAGGAGTGCTCCTTTGGGAGCCGCTGACGCACCATGATATTTGCTGACCTGTTATTTTTGTATGTTTTTCTGCCTGCACTGATAATTTGCTATGTACTTGCAGGGGCTGCCGATAAGGGAATATGTGCCGTCACAAAGGATAAAGGCTTCTTCGGGAGCATAAATCCGGTGAAAAATATGGTCCTTATCGTTTTTTCACTGGTATTTTACGCATGGGGAGAACCTTTCTATATACGGCTCATGCTTATAAGCATCGGTGTAAATTACCTTTTCGGACTGCTAATAACGCTGCGGAAAAAGCCGTCAAAGGCTTTTTTTGTGCTTGGTATAATTTTCAATATTGCGATGATAGGAACATTCAAATACGGACGGTTCATTTCGGAAAATCTCAATGCGATCGGCATACCCGTTCCCGTTCCGGAAGCCGTATCGCCGGTGGGGATAAGCTTTTACACCTTTCAGTCGATCTCATACCTTGCGGACGTTTACAAGGGCGATGTAAAAGCGCAGAAAAACCCGCTCCGCGTGCTGCTGTATATATCCATGTTCCCGCAGCTTATTGCCGGACCTATAGTGCGCTATGAAACTATTGCTGAAGACATCTGCTCAAGACGGATAACCGTTGAGGACGTTTCTGAAGGCGCGTTCCGGTTTTTCATCGGCTTGGGAAAGAAAGTCATTCTGGCAAACCAGCTTTCCATAATTTCGGAACAGCTGCTTGACGGAGAAATGAGCGGATTGTCGGTCGGCGGGGCATGGCTGGGGATAATCGCTTTTACGTTCCAGATATATTTTGATTTTTCAGGATATTCGGATATGGCGATAGGAATGGGCAGATGTCTCGGTTTCAGGTTCAATGAAAATTTCAATTACCCGTATATCAGCCGTTCCATAACCGAATTCTGGAGACGCTGGCACATCTCGCTGAGTTCGTTTTTCAGGGATTACGTTTATATCCCTATGGGCGGCAACAGACGGCATCAGCCGTTAAACATAATGACGGTCTGGCTGCTTACCGGTCTCTGGCACGGCGCAAGCTGGAATTTCGTCATATGGGGCGTTTATTTCGGGATAATAATCATGATAGAAAAATATACGCTCCTTAAAATTGAAAACAAGATACCTAAGGTATTTCTTCATATATACAGCCTGTTCCTGATAATCTTCGGCTGGGCGATATTCTATTTTGAAGATCTGGGCAAGCTGGGAGAATTCATAAAGATAATGTTCGGTGTTTCCGGAGATCCGGCAGGCGCCGTGATCGCAAAGCATACTTTTACCGCAAATCTTTACCTGCTGATAGCTGCGGCGGTATGCTCCGTTCCGCTGGGAGCGCTTATACGGAAATTTTACGGCCGGACGGTAAAAACTTCCGGAGGAGCGGCGGCAATGTCGCTGTTAAAAATTGCAGCTTCCGCCGGACTTCTCTGGATAAGCACGCTGCTGCTCGTCAGCGGCACGAACAATCCGTTCCTGTATTTCAGATTTTGACCGGAAGGTATTGAAAAATGGCTGAGAATAAACAAAAAAATGCTCCCAGATATGCGGAGAAAAAGAAAAATAGAGCAAAGGGCGCGGATATTGCCTATGTTGCCGCAGCAGCAGTAATTTTTGCGGCAGTAAGCGGAGCTATGCTGTTTTTGCCGAGAAGCAGGGAATCTGTACTTGAACAGCGGGAATTGGCTGAATTTCCGGAATATTCCCGCGAGGCCCTTATGGACGGAAGTTATACGGCGGGGATATCCCACTATTTCAGCGATACCGTTCCGATGCGTGACAGGCTTATGGAAATGGCTTCTGCGATACAGGAATTTACGGGATTCCGCTCGGATAATATAAAACTCCATAACGTTACTTTGGGGGAAAATTCCGCAGAAGTTCCCGATGAGACCGCTGCCGTTACCGGTATAAGCGTTATAAGCGACGGAGCAGTCGTGGAGGATACGATACCCGAAAGCGCTGAAGAAACGGAGATCCCTGCCGTGACCGCTGCGCCTGATCCCGCCGTGACTCAGGAAACCGCCGAAGCTCAGTCGGACGATGCGGTAAATCTTACAAATAACGGTATCGCAGTCGTCGGAACAAGAGCAATAATGCTTTACGGAGGAAGCTTCTCAGTGGGAGACGATTACGCCGCGGAAGTGGAAAAGTACAAAAACGCTCTTGGCGAGGACGTTAATGTTTACTGTATGGTAATACCTACATCGGGAGAATTTTACTGTCCGGAAAGTATCTCGGCATACAACAACAGTCAGTACGACAACATAAATAACATTTATTCGCATTTTACTGATGTAATACCGGTGGACGCCTATTCTGCGCTTAAAGATCATACGTCGGAATATATTTATTTAAGAACGGATCATCACTGGTCATCTCTCGGAGCTTATTATGCAGCCGGAAAATTTGCCGAGGCAGCGGGAGTCCCGTTCCTTGACATTTCGGAATACGATAAGAAAACTGTCAGCGGCTATGTGGGGACAATGTACAGCTACACTCAGGATATAACGATAAAAAATAACCCCGAAGACTTTTTCTATTATGTTCCCAAGAATGTTGAGCTGGATACCACATATTATAATTATAAGCTTGGCGAAGGCAACGAGATAATAGGTATGGACGATCCTATCAGATCGACCTTCTATATTGATTTTTCAAACAGCAAGTCCATGCTTTACTGCACGTTTATGGGCGGAGACGCTAAAATAACCCATGTGAACACGTCAACAAAGAACGGACGCCGGCTCGCTATTTTCAAGGACAGTTACGGCAACGCACTTCCTCAGTTCCTGTTCGGATCGTTTGAGGATATATACGTTATAGATATGAGATATTTCACGTATAATGCCGTGGATTATCTAAATGAGCATGGAGTTACAGATGTTCTTTTTGCCAACAATGCTTTTCATGCTACTACAAGATCGACTGTGACATATTACGAAAAACTGCTTACGCAAGGCAGACAGCCTACTGTTCCGGAAACTTCGGAAACATCATCTTCCGCAGCGCCGGAAGAAACGCCGGAAATAACTTCTTCTGCCAAGACGGCGGTTCCGGAGGAAAAGCCTGAAACATCTTCCTCTGCCGAAACTGCGGCGCCGGAAACGGAAAATGCGGGATAGCACAGCTTTATATGGTCATACTATAATAAAAAATTTATGAGAGGTCAAATACTATGGCATACAAAAAAATTGCCGCATTTGCGGCAGCTCTTGCAATATCTTCCGCGATGCTTTCAGCATGTGGGAACAGCAGTCAGGAAAATACGGAAAACAGCGTAACTTCTTCCGATGTCACAACGGCTTCCGCTGCGCCGGAAATTACGGACGAGGAAACTTCTGCTGATACTTTGTCATCGGAAGAAAATGACGGAAACGCCTCAGTATCGGAGGAAAGCCCCGCAGAAGGCTCTGTACTTCAGACAGCCGCCGAGTCGGCTATAGAAGGTCAGGAATGGCCTGCCATGTCTGCGGTGGACAATAATGAAAAGGAATTTATTTCCGACTTTTTCCTGCTCGATACCGAAGATCCCAACTATAAGGATCTGTTTATTTTCCAGTGTCCTATGAGCGCAAATATGTCGGAGATAATCATTATCGAAGCCGATGATGTTTCTTCCGCAAAAGCCGATCTGGAAGCTAGACAGAAAAAAGCCCGTGAACAGGACGCTTTCTATCCGGACGATGTTGAGCGCGCAGGCGCTTCCATTGTAGGAACGGAAGGTTCTTATGCGTATTTTATAATGGGAAATAATGCAGAAGATGTAGAAGCGGCTCTTGACGAACTGTTAAAATAAATACACGGGGGAATGGCGGTACGTCCTTCCCCCATGCGAGCATATAGGAGATGTTTATATGAGATCGGGAAAGATCATAGGAACGATACTTTCTGCGGCTGTTGCAGCGGGAATAATGGCATTTTTTCCGGCAAATACCGGAAAGATCTCAGTTTCGGCTGATGAAAGCGGATTTGTGATCGAAACGGACAGCGACGGCGACAAATATATCTCTGCATATACCGGAGAAGGCGGGGATATCGTTATCCCCGAAGGAGTGACATGGATAGGCAAACAGGCTTTTTACGGCAACAGGAAGATAACCGGAGTCGCATTTCCCGAAAGCTGCTGGTACTGGGTGGATAAAAGGGCGTTTGCTTTCTGTCCTAATCTTAAAAGCGTTGATTTCAAGGGCAGCGTATGCGGTATAGGCGAAGAGGCGTTCTATGCCTGCACATCGCTTGAAAAAGTGACTTTCGGCGGAAATGTCTCCAATTCGTCCAACGGCGGTATCGGAAGCTATGCTTTTGCGCTTTGCACTTCGCTCAGGACCGTCAGCTTTGCCGATCCGGACGCCGATGTAGATATGCTTGGAGGGTGCGCTTTTGCGGATTGCATAAAACTGAATTCTATAGTCCTTCCTTCCGGTCTCGGAAGTATTTATGACGATGTTTTTGTTAATTGTCCTGCGCTTACGGATATTGCTGTACCGTCAGGCACAAAGGTAAAAGGCAGCCATATTTTCGGATATATGTACGGCAAAAAAACATCGTCGTCCGCAAATACATATATCAAAGCGGACGGCAGTACACAGTGCAGTATATATTACTGGAAAGTGACCGACGGCAATTATTCCGAATCCACCGGAAAGATCACTCAGAAAAACATAACGGTGACGGCTGCAAAAGGTTCGGACGGAGCAAAATATGCGGAATCGGAAGGTATGACCTGCGTCTATACCGGCGGGGAACAAGGCGGATCGCCGGAAAAGCTACCTGCTCCGCAGAATATATCGTTCCGCACAAACGGCGGAGATATAGTTCTTGGCTGGGACGATGTGGAAGGCGCCGACGGATACAGAGTATATATGTATGACTCGGCTTCGGGAAAATATAAAGAGTATAAAAGCGTCCGCACTTCGCGCTGTACGGTATCGGACGCGGAAAGCGGAAAAGAATATAAATTCATAATAGCTGCTCTTGATCTTTCCGACGGGGAATATATCCGAGGAAAAGCCTCCAAGGCGGTCACGGTCGAAAATTGATATATATTTGGAATTATATACAAAGGAACGCGGCAGTTTTTTTATTACCTTGTGTAATATTTTTGAAAAAGCTTGACAATGTAATATATTTAGGGTACAATATAATTTAGGTAATGCAGTTCCAGTATCCATAATGCACTTTTACCGTGCGGGACGCGGAGAAAAACTCTGTCCGTAAGATATTGCCGGAATTCATAGTTTTATCATATGCGATCGGGGGTCGTGGCATGTCCGGAAAGTCACTGTCTAAAATAGGAGTAAAGATCATTGTTGTTGTCAGCGCTCTGCTCATAATAGTTGCAGCCGCAATAACAATAGGTTTTGTTATATTGTTCACAAATGCCGAAACCGTCAATCTGAGGGAAGAGACCATAGTTGCGTCAAATGTTCTTCAGAGTGAGATAATGTCAAAGGCGGACGAAACTCAGGTTCTGGCATATCTTCTTTCGGGGGATACAAGATTTACCAGTGCCATTGAAAACAAGGATACAGATACTATCGTTTCCATATGGAACGGTATAAGCAAGTCCAACGGTATTTTCGGCGTTTTTGCCGATAAGGACGGGATAATCAGATACAAGACCGATAACTGCGAGATATCCGCAGAAGGTCTTTTCGATGTGGTAAGCTCGGAAAAAACAGGTATGTTTACCGATAAGGAAGCGTCGCTTTTTTACCGCAGTTCGGTAAAATTTGACGGAGGGATAATCACGGTAGGATATTCCTACAGCGATAATGCGATAGTTGATTCGGTATATGACCGCACAAAGGCGCACGCTACGATATACTGCGATAATGCGAGGATATCGACTACGATACCTATGGAAAGCGGAGAACGTGCGGTCGGCACTACTATGCTGACCGATGTCTATGACAAAGTCATAACCGGCGGTGAAGCATATGTGGACGAGGTAACGATGTTCGGAGCGGAATATATGGCTTCATATACGCCGATAATAGATTCCAACGGGATCGTAAAAGGCGCGCTCTTTACCGGTTCTCCTATGGGATCAATGATAAGGAACCGCAATATGGCGATATTCATAGGGATCGCTATAGGCTTGCTCATGATAGTTATTTCCAGCTTTACGCTGATAATATTCATTTCAAACAGCATTTCCAAGCCGATAACCGCCGTAAAGCAAATGGCTTTTGAAATGGAACACGGAAATCTTCACGGAAATATCACTTCTTCTGATTCCATAGGCAGGAATGAGATAGGCGATCTTGCCGAATCCATTTCTACGGCTATAATGATACTGGACAGATATGTCGGCGATATTTCCAATATGATGCGGGAAATGTCCGAAGGCAATTTCGGATATGAATCGGAAGTCACATATACCGGCGATTTTGTCAGCATAGGCGAATCTGCCGAGACTCTCCGCGCAAGAATGAAAGACGTCATAGAGAGCATAAACGTTTCCGCCGACGAGGTATACAACGGATCCGAACAGATATCCAACGGCGCTTCGGTGCTGGCAGACGGTACTACAAGACAGGCTGCCGCCTCTCAGGAACTTTCCGCTTCACTGGACGATATATCACGCAATATCAGCTTCAACGCAAATAACGCCGAAAAGGCTCAGGAGCTTTCAAACAGCTCGATAAAAATGGTCAACAAGCAGAACGAAGAGATCGGAAATATGCTTGAAGCCATGGACAATATCGAAAACAGCGCTGCCGAAATAAGCAAGATAATCAAGGCAATAGAGGATATCGCCTTCCAGACGAATATACTTGCCCTTAACGCGGCTGTAGAAGCCGCCAGAGCGGGCGCTGCCGGAAAGGGCTTTGCCGTAGTTGCAGATGAGGTAAGAAATCTGGCAAATAAATCAGCCGAAGCTGCAAACAATACTTCGGTACTTATAGGCGGATGTATCGACGCGGTAAACCACGGTTCTGCCATAGCGAATAAGACCGCAGAAGCCATGAAGCGCGTTATCGCCATTACAAACGAGACCAATGAGCTTATAGAAGGAATTGCGCAGCAGACTATAAAACAGGAAGAATCCGTGCGTCAGGTCAAGACCGGCATAGATCAGATATCGGATGTTATCCAGCAGAACAGCGCTACGGCCGAAGAAAGTGCTGCGAGCTGTGAACAGCTCAATGCTCAGGCTCTTACGCTCAGGGATAAGATAGCAATATTCCATACATAAAACGAAAAGCGGACGGGTCTGCGTCCGCTTTTTTATGCGGGATACTATTCCCGACGGAAATTTTCTTATTGCGCGGTCTTGCGGCATTTCAGGTAAGGTGAAAATAATGTATAGAACGGAAACACATCTTCATACTTCCGAAGTTTCTGCATGCGCTTCGGCAAGCGGAAGGGAACAGGCGGAGCAGTATAAATCGCTCGGATATGACACCATAATAGTTACGGATCATTTTTATAACGGAAATACGGCTGTTGACCGGTCTCTCTCCTGGGATAAGTGGGTAGACGGTTTTTGCCTTGGATACGAACATACCAAGGCAAGGGGAGATGAAATAGGTCTGAATGTTCTTTTCGGATTGGAGTACGGCTGGAACGGTTCCGATTTTCTGACATACGGAATAGATAAACAATGGCTCAAGGATAACGGTGATATCATAAATATTTCCGTTCAGGAATTCTGTGACAGGGTGCATAAACACGGAGGGATAATAGTTCAGGCACATCCTTTCAGGAAAGCCGATTATATCAGCGAAATAAAGCTTTTGCCCGAATATACGGACGGTGTTGAAGTGCGCAACGCCGGCAATAAAGAAAAGATATATGATGACCGCGCATTGTGGTATGCGGAACAGTTCGGTCTGACAAAGACTGCCGGTTCCGATCGTCACCATATCGGCGGAGATAAGTTCTACGGAGTGCTTACCGGATACGAAATAAAGGATATTTCGGATTACATCAGAGCCGTAAAAGAAAATGATATAGCGGAACTTTATATTTCCCCATAAGTACAAATAATGTCATAAAAGGGTAAAATTATCTTTACTGCTAAAAATGCCTCGCTATGATTGTATAATTTATGGGTTGAAAAAATGTTTTTTATATGTTATAATATACTGTATAACGGCAATATGAGATCTTGAATATTGCTCAAAGTTTATAAAAAGGAGAGTCTGTTCACAAATGAAGATAATGATATGCGATGATTCGATGTTTGTACGCAAAAAAATGAAGGACGCAGTAATTGCCGCCGCTCCGGAAGCCGAAGTCGTAGAGGCTTTTGACGGACAGCAGGCTGTGGAAAAATACAAGGAAGAAAAACCCGATCTTATTTTTATGGATATTATTATGCCCGTAAAGAACGGAGTCGAAGCGCTTACCGAAATAATGGCGATCGACAAGACCGCTAAGGTTGTTATGGCGTCGTCTGTCGGTACTCAGGAAAATCTCAAACAGGCTATTCTTGCAGGCGCATATGATTTTCTTCAGAAGCCTATTGAGAATGATGATGTTGCAAAAATAATTTCCAAGGCGATCAAATAATTACAGGGAGGTAAAATACTATGTTTACACAATTTTTCGGCAACTACCTTCTCCGCAAGCAGCTCGTTTCTCCGGAACAGCTTTCCGAGGCGCTGCAGCTTCAGAAAAATACAAGGCTGAAGCTTGGTGTTCTTGCTATCAATGCAGGACTTATGACCGCCGATCAGGTAGAAAGAGCACACGATCGTCAGCAGCGCGCTGATAAGCGCATAGGCGACGTAATGGTCGAAATGGGATTTCTTACAAAAGATCAGGTAGAGGAACTTCTCAAAACTCAGCCTACGGGACACCTTCTTCTCGGACAGACTCTCGTTGACAAGGGATATATGACCAATGCCCAGTTTGAAAATGCATTGAAAGATTATAAAGAAGAAAACAGTCTTTCGGATTCCGATATAAACGATGCCAATGAGATCGCTGCTAAAAAACTCGTTGCCGGATTTTATAAAATATCCGGAGGAGAAGATTCCGATCATGCGGTAAATTATGTTTCGCTGATATTCAAAAATCTTATCCGCTTTATAGGCGATGATTTTACGCCGATGGATCCCTTTGCTCTCAGCGAACCGATCAGGAATGTCGTATTGCAGAACATAAGCGGCAGTATCAATATGACGACGCTTATTTATGCCGAAAAGACCGCGCTTATTGCTTTTGCATCAAGATTTGCAAAAGAAGAGCTCAGCGATGACGGCGAATATACACAGGCTTGTGTCAGCGAATTCATAAATCTGCATAACGGACTTTTTGCCGTAAACCTTTCAAACGATACAGGCAAGGAGCTTCAGCTCGAACCGCAGAATTATTATGAAACTATGGACGTAAACGGACTTTCAAAGGCTTGCGTAGTTCCTGTAAATTATCCTTTCGGAACGATAAATTTTGTTATTGCTATGTAAGTAAATAATATTAGCGGGACTGTTCCAATTCCGGAACAGTCCCGTTTTTACTTGTTAAAAAACATTATCTGATAAAATGAGTAGGAGTCCACGGCTCTTTTTCGGGGAGACCGAATTTTTCTTTTCCGAGAGAAATGCTTTTCATAAGGAATACCATATTCCTTGCAAGAACGCGCATGGTCTGCTTTCCTTCTTCGTCCATTTCAGCTTCGCCCTTTTCTCTGCCGTGGATGCTGTTCCAGTATTGGCTGGAAACAACGGGCATATTTGCAATTGTGAAGAATTTGTTTATTTCGTCAAATGCTGCCGAACAGCCTCCGCGCCTTGCGCATACAACGCTTGCGCCTACTTTCATTGATTTGTCAAAATGCGTGCTGTAAAAAAGTCTGTCCAGAAAAGCTATGAGAGTAGCATTTGCGGACGCATAATATACGGGGCTTGCCGCAATCAGACCATCAGCAGCTTCAAATTTCGGAGCGGCTTCATTTACGATATCATCAAAAGCGCACTTTCCGCTTTTAAAGCAGCTTCCGCAGGCAATACATCCGCGGATATCCTTGTTTCCTATCTGCAAGGTCTCAAATTCTACGTTTTCCTGCCTGAAAATATTTCCCATTTCACGTACGGCAATACTCGTGTTTCCGTTGATCCTCGGACTTCCGTTTATTATAAGGACTTTCATAAGATCTCTCCTTTTTTGATATTGATAATATGATACCACAAAAAGACCCGTATGTCAATTGTATAACATCGGGTCATTTTCTGAAATTATGAAAGAGCGGACCGTTCCCGTGCCCGATATCGAGGCCTGCGGATATTGCTCCGGAAATATATTTTTTTGCCTGTTCAACACTTTCGGGAATGGTCATTCCCTCGGCAAGACCGCAGGCGATCGCTGAAGAAAGCGTGCAGCCTGTACCGTGAGTGTTTGGGTTTTCTATACGTTCCGAAACAAAACGGTAAAATTTATTCCCGCAAAACAGGATATCGACGGCGCTGCCGGAAAGGTGTCCGCCTTTTACAAGAACGGAAGCGCCGATCTTATGGGAAATGTATGCAGCAGCGGATCTCATATCGTCCTCACAGCAGATATCTTTTCCCCACAGCAGCTTTGCTTCGGGGATATTGGGAGTTATAACGTCCGCTATGGATAAAAATTTGCTTGTATAAGCTTCTGAGGCGCTTTGTTCCATAAGTCTTGTTCCGCCGGTAGAAGCCGTTACGGTGTCGATAACGATATTTTTTACGTTGTATTTTTTAAGAAGTTCATAGGTCTTGTCCATAATGCCTTCGTTTGGTATCATACCTATTTTTACCGAATGGGGGAATATGTCCGACAGCACTTCTTCAAGCTGGACGGCATAAAAATCTTCGGGTACTGCAAGGACTTTTTTGACGCCCATGGTATTCTGAGCCGTAAGGGCGGTTATAACGCTCATTCCGTAAAGCCCATGAGCTTCTATTGTTTTAAGATCCGCCTGTATTCCTGCGCCGCCGCTGGGATCGGAACCGGCTATTGAAAGTACCGTTTTTATTTGCATAGTGTTATTTCACGCGCCTTTTTAAGAAGTTCCGCAGCTGCCGCTTCGCTGTCGTTTGCAGACATTATTGCTGATACGACAGCCAGACCGGATATCCCGCTGCCTGACAGTATCCCGCAGTTTCCGGAAGTTATCCCGCCTATTGCGCATACCGGAATGGATACGCCTGAGCAGATCTTTTTCAGCGTATCTATGTCCGTAAGAACGGCGTCCTTGGTCTTGGTAGGGAATATTGCGCCGACTCCGAGATAGTCGGCGCCTTCGGACTGAGCCTCGGCAGCCTGCTGCAAATTTTTTGCCGTAGCTCCGATAATGCAATTTTCTCCCATTATACGGCGAAGGTCGGAAATGGGTATGTCATCGCTGCCGGCATGCACTCCTGCCGCCCCGCAGGCGAGCGCGATGTCGGCTCGGTCGTTTATTATAAGCGGAATGTGGAATTTGTCGGTGACAAGCTTTACCTGCTTTGCCAGTGCAAGAAAGTCACGCGAAGAACGTTCCTTTTCACGCAGCTGCACAAGAGTAACGCCGCCGCGGCAGGCAGCTTCGGTCTTTTTCAGGAATTCAGCGCAGTCGGTACCGCGGCTGTCGGTAACAAGATAAAGGGTAACGTCAGGCTTCATTTTCATAATACCTCGCCTTATTGATATACAGATCTCTGTCAGCTTTAAATAATACGTCTATCATCGAACCGGCAAACCGGCTTATGCTCTTATCTTTCCGGAATATCTCCGCCGCCTGTTCTCCGGCAAGCCCCATGGTCACTGCCGCCGATACGGCGCTGTCAAAAGCGTTGGCGGCAGTGAGAAAGCAGCCTGTTATCGTTCCGAGCATACAGCCCGTTCCGGTAACATATGTCATAAGCGGATCGCCGTTTTTTACAAAAACGGTTTTTTGTCCGTCCGTAATTATATCCGTTTCTCCCGTCATCATAATTACTGAGGAATATTCTTTTGCAGCTTCTTTTGCGGCGTTTTCACACAGAGAAATATCCGCTCTGCCGATCGAATCCACGCCTTCCGAATGACCGTTTATACCGCAGAGAGCTAATATTTCCGCCTGATTTCCCTTGATAACATCGGGGAAATATTTTTTTGACAGGCTTTTGGCAAGATCCAGTCTGAAACTGCTTGCTCCTGCTCCCACAAGATCTATTACCCAAGGGATCGCCAGCGAATGTACCGTTTTTGCCGAAGCCGATATTGCAGCCGCTTTGCTGTCGTTCATACCGCCGAGGTTTACCGAAAGAGCTGCGGAAGCTGCTGCGATATCGGCGGATTCTTTTTCAAATTCAGCCATTATGGGCTTTGCTCCCAGAGCGAGGACAGCGTTTGCGCAAACTCCTGCCGTTACATGATTTGCGATACAGTTTACAAGGGGATGACGTGATATTATTTCCTGCCTGAGAGAATATATTTTTTCGGGAGTTATCATAAAATTTCTCCGTTTTGATCAGTTGTTTTCTTTTTCGTTATTGCCGAAGATCTCAAGAACGCCGGCTTTTTTCATAGAGGAAACTATTATCGCAGCAGCTGCCGTTCCGACAACACTTGACGCAAAGAACGGCAATACAAATCCGAAAAGCGTAGCTGCGGTATTTTCCATAACGAAATAAGCTATAGGGAATGAAAGCATTCCTCCTATGACCGATGTTCCGAAAAGTTCTCCGATATAGGCGCCGATAAGGCGTACCCATTGTCCTTTGTTTTTAAGTATGATATGGTACATCACGCCGGAAAGGAACGCTCCTACCATTGAGCCGGGGAACGCAAGGGGAGAGCCGAGTCCGAGAAGCAGACGTATCAGACTTGCGCAGAAAGCCGAACCCATAGCATACCACGGCCCTAAGTAAACGCCGCCGATTATGTTCACCAGATGCTGCACGGGACTGCACTTTGCTCCCAGAAAAGGAAACGAAAAAAGCGATCCTACTACCGCAGCTGCTGTAAGAAGAGCCGCAGCCGCAAGTTTTCTGATGTTTGTTTTACTGTGTTTGTTCATTGTAATATCCTCCTTCCTGTCCCGAAAGGAGAGTACCGCGAGGCAGACTCCGTCCCTTGGGACAGATCGGTCGAGACTTGAAAGTCTCCTCTCACCCCGAAACACGGGTTCCCTCGCAGAATTTATTACGCCCTCGGACGCTCCTCCGCCGGCGTATATTTCAAAGCAAATGCTGAAATATTGTTTATCGCTGTGTCACAACAAAAGGCTGATTTTCATTTATAATTTGCAGGCTGAGGCAAGCTGAGCTTGCAGGCATATATCCTCTTATTAGGTAGTGCGAGTAATATTATTACTTTTGGATCATTTTAATAATTATAATTTATCACACTAAACGTAAG
>CANRJZ010000045.1 GCA_947631055.1 uncultured Clostridia bacterium
AAGGGTTAGTTGTGAGTTCGATTCTCGCTGGGGGTGCCACTTGACTTCGCAAGTGCATTTTGCGAAGTTTTTGATTGTCCTTTGCGCTTTAGTGCATTGTGACATAAAATCTTTAAATCATTAAATTAAAAGGAAGTAATTACTATGGCAGCACAAAAAGGAGATCTTCTCTCCTACAGACCGGATATCAAATTATTGGACGCAACAATAAGAGACGGCGGACTGGTAAATGATTTCCGCTTTTCGGACGAATTTATAAAGGCTCTTTATGAAACAAACGTGAAGTCCGGTATTGAATATATGGAATTCGGATATAAAGCTTCAAAGGAACTTTTCAACAAAGAGGATTTCGGCAAATGGAAATTCTGTGAAGAAGAAGATATCCGCGCCATTGTAGGCGAAAACAATACTGACCTTAAACTTACCGTTATGGCTGATGTAGGCCGCTGCGATTTCCGCAAAGATATCATTCCAAAAAAAGACAGCGTTATCGACACTATCCGTATTGCAACATATACACATCAGATGCCCGGCGCGCTGGAAATGATAGAATACTGCCATGACCTCGGTTATGAAACAACGGTAAACATTATGGCTATCTCCTCAAACCGCGAGGAAGATATCGCAAAGGCTCTGGAACTCGTATGCGCAAGTCCCGTTGACGTAATTTACCTTGTTGACAGCTACGGTTCACTTTATCCTGAACAGCTCCGCAAGCTGGCATATGAATACTGCAGCGCTGCCGAAGCGGTCGGCAAAAAGGTAGGACTGCATATGCACAACAATCAGCAGCTTGCATTTGCAAACACTATTGAGGGAATCGCCTGCGGCGCAAGCTATGTTGACGCAACTATGAGCGGCATGGGCAGAGGCGCAGGAAACTGCTTTATGGAGCAGATGCTCAGCTTCCTTAAAAACCCTAATTACAAACTTACTCCTACTCTTAAATTCATTGAAAAATACATTGCCGAAGAAAGAGAAAAAGGTTCAGTATGGGGTTATGACGTTCCTTATATGCTCACGGGAGCGTTCAACCGTCACCCAAGAGCGGCTATAGCCTTCATTAAAGAGCAAAAGACCGATTACAACGGACTTTATCAGGATCTCCTTTACGAGATAAGCTGAATTTTTAATAAAAAATTAAAGACAGGCAGAAATTTTTATGTTTCTGCCTGTCTTTTTTATTCTGAAAAATAAAATTCAGTCCACATATTCATAATCCACATGTGCATATGCGCCTGTTAGAATAACAACAACGCTTGCATCAAGTTCAGGATCAATGTCAGATAGTATCTTGGCGATCTTGTTTGATTCAAGATCATTTTTCAATTGGGAAACATCACTTTCAATTGCTTCAACGACGCAGGTATTTCCCTTTTCATCAACATAATACGATGTAATTTTATACTTATTTTTCCACTCGGCTTCAAGTGCGTCTTTGACCTTGTTAAGTTCATTTAAAGAATATTTTCTCTGTTCAAATTCAATAAATTCGCTGTTTTCGGTCAATCCGGAATAATAGCTCGTTACCTCTTCGTCCATATCGGTAACGGCAATATGCAAAATGTTATCTTCTATCCATGAACCGGCATAATGTTCAGGATATGGTTTAGAACGCATTTCAAATGACGAACGTATCGCATCGGATGCTTTAACAGCATGATCCTGCTTGTCCGACATTATAACGCCGTTTTCATTAAATACATAAATTCTGTCGTTTATTTTTACTTTACCTACAGCAAGTTTTCCGTCAGCTTGCAGAAAATATTTTCTTTTGCCGTGGACGGTAAGCCAGCAGTTCTTTTTCATTTCTCCGTTTTTGTAATAATAACGATCGCTGCCTTTTTTCGTCCAACCGGTGTATAAACTTTCCTCACCGCTGTCGGAAACACGGTATTTCAGACCGTCATGTTCGGCAAGAGTATCGGCGCATACGTTCAAAGACGTACAAAATATTCCTAAAAGCGCGGCTGATACTGCAAGAATTTTTTTGAATTTCATAAATTATTCTTCCTTTCGATCAAAAATTTTATTTCTGATACACACCGTTGCATAGCTGACAAGCGTATTCCTGCCGCTTTTTCACATCAAAGATCAATAAAATAATTCATTATCGAATTTACTTTTAAGTTATGACTTTTTCGGGATCGGAAGGCTTAACATCAAAATACGCATAATACATCTTTGAATCGTAATCGGCTGTTTTTCTAAAGTAATTAACATTTTTTCCAATGCGGTAATATCCGTAAGGCAGCTCTCCGTAAAGATCTTCCCAGTTTATTGTAAATTCTCTTGAACTGTCTTTTTCCAGTAAGCAGGCTAAATCTGCCCAAGCGCGGTCAATTTCACTTGGGACTTGCGCAACTTCCGTCCATTTGCCGTTTTTGTATTCTTCAACGATATAAGGGACCCCGGTTTCAAGTTCGCCTGTCGGGTTTCCTCCGGACTGCGTAAATACCACTGTACAGCCTGTTCTTGTAACGTCTTTTACGGTAAGGGTAAGTCCCCATTCATCTGGCAGAATAACACCGTTCTCGTCAAATTGATATGTCTCGCCTTGTATCGTTACTTTTCCCGTTGCACGTTTTCCGTCAGCTTGCAGAAAATATTTTCTTTTGCCGTTGACGGTAAGCCAGCAGTTCTTTTTCATTTTGCCGTTGTTGTAATAATAGCGATCGCCGCCTTTTTTCGTCCAACCTGTGTATAAACTTTCCTCCCCGCTGTCGGAAACACGGTATTTCAGACCGTCATGTTCGGCAAGAGTATCGGCGCATACGTTCAAAGACGTACAAAATATTCCTAAAAGCGCGGCTGATACTGCAAGAATTTTTTTGAATTTCATAAAAATTACCTTCCTTTAATATTTTTAATTAAATTATACCATAACATTTAACGGTTATCAATTACAATTCGATTACAAATGGTTACAATATGGTAACAAAAAAAACAAAAAGCCGTATAGTGGTTTTTCTCCTATCCTATCGCATACCTAAGTTAAATAAATTATACTTTTTCAGAATAGTCATTTTCAATGAATTTGTCATTCTTATCGTCATAAGAAAACCACTTTGCGTTAAAAACAAGCTCATTATTCTTGTAATTATATGTATAACCGTAATTTTTCCAATACCACATTTTAAAATTTAACTCTTTAGCGTGATCTTTTTCAAATGTTGAAGTAAGCTCTTGGAGATTTTGCACAGTCTTTAGGCTATAAACGGTTTCCAATGAATAATCAGAGCGAACTATCTTTGTTTTTTTAACGTTTGGGTCGATCTCAAATTTGTATCTGTAATTTGTCATAATATCATCTATGCAATAACTTGTTGTCACCGAAGCACTTTTTTCATCGCTGTCTATCAAAAGAGAATAATCCGAAAGATCAAAGCGATCATCAAACTTTTTTATACATTTAAAACATCTTTCAAGTTTTTTATCGGAGGTCAGGCAGGTAATTTTACCGTCATTCTGAATGTTTCCGGCAGAAGTTGAATTAAGTGTTCCGTTAAGGACTTTCAGCATACCTTTTTCCCCGATCTTTATTGTACCGCAATTAGTAATGTTTCCGCCGCTGATAACAACTGTGCCGTCATCGATCTCAAGAAGTCCGCCGCGTTCAATGAATATATCGCCTTTTATAGTTGCTGTGACACCATTATTTATTACGAGTTTGCCATTCGTTGATCTTAGCGATGTTATCCTTATGTTCTGATTATTTTTCACGATAAAATTTTTTTCTATATTTTCGTTCGTCCATATTTCAATATATTCATTCTGATCAGAATGTCTGTCAGTTTCGTTATCAAACGGTACGAACGGCATTGCGGGGTCATATGCCTTAACATTTATGGTTAAAAGATATAAAGGCGCTATCAATATTATAAACACAAAACCTATTGAGATCAGAGCGTTGATTTTTGTTTTCATAACATTTATCCTCCTTAGTCATACCGCCTTTATTATAAAAACGGTCCAACAAGCAGAAAATACGTCATTAATTTTTATTTTTCTATATTTTCAGCGATTTTAATAAGTTCTTCTTTGGATAAATGTGCAATAATACTAAAAGAATATCCGTCTTCATACCATAATAAAGTATCAGGAAAATCTTTATCATTGCTTTTGTAGTAATAATACTCTATTCCGTCGATCACAAATGTTTCAAATGAATTATGTTCATTATCATAACTGTCAGAGGTGTCATTAGCTATGCTATATATAAAAAATAATTCATTATATTCGTCTGTATAAGTAAGTCTAATATAAGCAGGTGAATAATTGCCAAATGATAAATAGTAACCCTCAGGCACATACCCCAATCTGAAACTATCATCAAAATTTTCAGCAGTCAATTCATCACTGACATATTCATATTTATCATACTTGTCAAAAACACTGCGAAAAACATTCTGCACTGACGCAAAAACATCCGGCTGAGTAAGCAGAAAACCAAATATAATTCCAAAAGCCGCTGCAAACGATATGCCGACCTTTATAACAACATTTCCAAATTTTTTTATTCTGTCATTTCTTCCTACGGAGTTTATTATTTTGCGCATTTTCTTTTCAAATGTGCCGGAAAAATCGTGCGGTTTATTTATTTCATCATATTCGGCGAGTTTTTCATCAAAATATTCTTTAAGAGCGTCGGCTAAGATAAGATCAAATATTTTGTTTTTTGTGATATCAGTCACTGCAAAGTCCCTCCAATCTCTCCTGCAATATTTTTCTTCCTCTATAGATCCTTGTTTCAACCGTTCTTACAGGTATATGCAGGATATCGGATATTTCTTGCGCAGTTGACCCGTATACAAATTTCAAAAAAAGAATATCATTGTAAATGTCATCAAGATTTTTTATCTCTTGTATGATACGGTCATACCCAATTTTAGATGAAATATCACTTATCAGTTCATCGGATATAATATTATCTTCTTCCTGAATGTATTCGACCTTATTGTAATGTTCTTTATCAAGATTATCAATCGCCTTATTTTTGACTATAATTGAAACCATAGCTTTTGTTTTCTTGCTTTCTACAGTCGTTACGCCATTAAAATTTTTAGCAATTTTTAAAAAACAGTCTTGTACCGTTTCTTCCGCAAGCGATTCATTGTGCAAAACAGACATTGCAATGTTAAACATATAATCTCTGTATGTATAGTACAGATCTTCAAATTTTTCCCTGTCGGTCGGTTCATCTATCAGGGCAAGACAAGCGGCGAGCATAGTATTCCCCCCAAAAATAATTTTTTTAACATTATACAGCATTATAAGCGGTTTTGTCAATACATATATAAAAAAGCAGAATTTCTGCTGTTTTTTCGTATCAAAGATCAATAAAATGATCCATTATCCAAGGTCCTTTGCAGTCATAATTTTTTCGGAATAGGACATTCAGCCGGCGGCATACATTTTATTGTGGAAAGAAATTCCTCATAAATTCCTATGGAGATGAACGGCTTGTTTACGGAACTTATTGACCTTGCACTTCAGAATCTTTTATTTTTTGCGCTTCATCTCGAATCGGGAGGAGTTTTTCCCAAGCCTCTCTCCCCTGCCGAGGAGGAAGAATGTTTCCGGAAAATGCACGACGAAGGCGACCAGAGCGCAAGGAACAAACTCATAGAACATAATCTTCGTCTTGTTGCTCACATTATGAAAAAATATTACAACACTACCACCGATCAGGAGGATCTTATTTCTATAGGAACTATAGGACTTATAAAAGCAGTTTCAACATTTGACTATTCCAAAAAAACAAGATTTGCAACATATGCTTCAAGATGTATCGAAAACGAAATACTTATGCACTTCCGCAGCCTGAAAAAATCAGCCGGAGACGTTTATTTCGACGAACCTATAGACGTAGACAAGGACGGCAACCAGCTTTCACTTATAGACATTATTGCCGAGGATGACGGGATAGTAGAAAAAATAGATCTTAACATAAAATCGGAACAGCTTTACAGATTCATCGACGAATGTCTTGACAGCCGCGAAAAGGACATAATAAAGCATAGATATGGTCTTTACGGCTGCAAGCCGCTGACGCAGCGCGAAGTTGCAAAACAGCTCGGTATATCGCGCTCGTATGTTTCAAGGATAGAGAAAAAAGCTTTACAGACATTAAAAAAGAAATACGAACACACTTCAATTTTTTCACCTTCCGAAAAAAGCAGCCATTGAATGCCGGAAAAATTTTTGCTCACATTTTCGGCTTTCCCAAATAATTAGTCAAAATTTTTTGTCTGGAGGTGCTTGAAATGCAGAAAAACGCTCCGCCGCTGTCGCGCCGGAGCGTTTGCTTTAAATATACGGAATCAAGCCGACCTGCCGAAGCAGACCGGCTCTTCCACATTATCCGTAAGGAATACCTTATTCGGATATTTTTCAGCAGCCGCAGTTGCAGTCATTGTTACAGCTGTTGTTGCAGCTGTTATTGCCGCAGGAATTGTTGCCGCAGCAGAACCAGAGGAGAAGAAGAATGATGATGATCCAGCAGCAGCTGCCATTTCCAAAGTTAAATCCACAGTTCATAAAAAACGCTCCTTATAAAAAAATTATAATGTATTTGTGAAAACCGCGTAAGGTTTTTGCCTTTCCGTCGGCTTTTCATAGTTCATTTTATGCAAAGGCGGCAAACGCGTTACAAAATTTTCAGAACTTATAGCTTCATTTTATAGGAAAAGCTTTGTTTCACTTGACATAACACTTTTTTTCCTATATAATAAGTAAGGTTACTATTAGGATAATATAAGGTGATATGATGATAATTTCTCTTGAAAATATAAGCAAGTTCTATAACGGTAATCAGATACTGAAAAATATTTCACTGACCATTGAAGACAACGACCGAATCGGTCTGATAGGAATAAACGGCTGCGGAAAATCAACTTTACTTAAAATAATTGCCGGATATGAAGATCCCGAAACACAGCCTGAGCCCTATGTTGCAAATATTTCACGCACAAAGGGAATGACAATAGGTTTCCTTGAACAGAACAGCGGTCTTGACCGTTCAAGCACTATAATTGAGGAAATGCGCTCGGTCTTTTCGGAGCTTATTGCTGTTTCCGACAGAATGAGAGAACTTGAACAGCTTATGGCTGAGCCTGATATCCGCAAAGATGAACAGCATTTTTCGGAAATTTCCGCCGAATATTCACGTCAAACCGCTTATTTTGAAGCAAATGACGGCTACCTTATCAACGTAAATATTACAAAAGTACTTAACGGTATGGGTTTTCTCCCCGAAACATACGACAGGATAATATCTACGCTCAGCGGCGGAGAAAAAACACGTCTTGCACTTGCAAAACTTCTTCTTGAAGATCCAAGCCTGCTTATTCTGGACGAGCCTACCAACCACCTTGATTTTGAGACTGTGATGTGGCTTGAAGATTATTTGCAGGAATACAAAGGCGCGCTGCTGATAGTTTCACATGACAGATATTTTCTGGACAAGCTGACAACTTCCATATGTGAGATCGAGCGGGGCATTCTCAAACGGTATAAAGGAAATTATTCCGCTTTCACAGTGCAGAAAAAAGCCGATGTTGCACGTCAGCTGAAAGAATATGAAGCTCAGCAGGAAGAAATTGCGAAATTACAGGATTTTGTTGACAGAAATCTCGTGCGTGCAACAACATCAAGTATGGCAAAAAGCCGCATTAAAAAACTTGAATCAATGGAGCTTATCGAAAAGCCCGTACTTTATGAAAAATCAGCAAAAATTAAATTTGAATACGACATTGAACCGCCTTTTGACCTTCTTACAGTGAAAAATATTGACGTTTCCGTGGGAAACGCTGCGGAAAGAAAAACTCTTGCCGAGTCAGTCTCTTTTGATGTGAAACGGGGCGAAAAGCTTGCAATTATCGGCTCGAACGGTATAGGAAAATCCACGCTGTTAAAAATAATACAGCACAAATTACCGTGCAGCCGCGGAAGTATTGAATGGACAAAAAACGTTAAAATTTCATATTTCGATCAGGAAAACGCTCAGCTTGATATGAACAAGACCGTTATGGACGAAGTACATTCCCGCTACAGGACAATGAACGATGTGGAGATACGTTCCCTGCTGGGCTGCGTCCGTCTTGTGGGAGAGAATGTTTTCAAAAAAGTGGGAGTTATCAGCGGCGGAGAACGCGCTAAACTTTGTTTTGCAATTATGATGCTGGAGCGCGGCAACGTTCTTATTCTTGATGAGCCTACAAACCACCTTGATATTGACACAAAGGAAGTACTTGAACAGGCTCTTGAAGAATATACAGGAACGATAATATTTGTTTCTCACGATCGTTATTTACTCAATAAAATTGCCACAAGAATTATTGAAATTACCGAAAATTCCATTGAAAGCTACAACGGCGGTTTCGATGACTACATCGCCGTAAAGCGCGAGAAACAAGCCGCTGCACAAGCAGAAGCGGATGCTCTTAAACAGGAAAAAGCCCGTCAATTAGCGGAAGAAAAAAGCGTAAAAGCATACCGTTCCAAGGAGCAGCGCGCCGCCGACGCTAAAAAACGTAATCGGGTAAAAGAACTTGAAAAGGAAATTGCCCGCCTTGAAGAGGAAATGTCGGTAATTCAGGCGGAACTTGCCGACCCGGAAGTCTGCGCCGACTATAAGCTTATGCAGGAAAAATGCGCCGCTCTTGAAGATATGAAAAAGCTCTGCTCGGAATACGAGGACGAGTGGCTGACCCTTTCGGAAGAATTGTCCTGATAAAAACGGAGAAATAAAAATAATGAAAAAAATATTTGTTCACGGTCTGGGACAGGAGCCGTCAAGCTGGGATAAAACAATTTCATATATGAAAAATACAGAAAATATTGTTTGTCCAAATCTTGCTGAAATGTTGCCTGAAGATGACAATTCCTATGAAAGTCTTTACGGCGGTTTTGCGGAATACTGCAATAATTTTAATGAAAATCTCGATATATGCGGGCTGTCTCTCGGAGGAGTTTTAGCAATTAATTACGCATTGGAATTTCCCCAAAAAGTAAATTCTCTTGTGCTTATCGCACCGCAATATAAAATGCCGGAAAAACTTCTTAAATTTCAGAATATGATCTTTAAATTCCTGCCCGGATCAAAATTTTCCGGAACAGGTCTAAAAAAGAAACAGTTCATTGAATTATGTTCAAGCATGATGAAGCTGGACTTTTCCGATGATGCCGAAAAAATATCCTGCCCCGTACTGATAATTTGCGGAGAAAAAGACGGCGCAAATAAAAAAGCTTCCATCGGGCTTTCTGAAAAAATAAAAAATCCGGAACTTTTCATAATAAAAAATTCAGGACATGAAGTAAATATTGACGCTCCGAAACAGCTTGCGGAATTGCTTGATAAATTTTTAAAATAACAAAACAGCGAGAGGAAATTCCCCTCGCTGTTTTAATTTGCAGCCTGTCAAAATATATTCTTTAATATTTTATTTCACAATCCGGCAATGCCCGTTTTAATTCTTCAATATCTGCATCGCTGATCTGATTTTCGCCCAAATATAATCCTATTAAATTAGTCATATCCTTTAACGGACTTATATCGCTGATCTGATTATTATCCAACCATAACATTTCTAAATTAGTCATATCCTTTAACGGACTTATATCACTGATCTGATTGTCAGTCAAGTACAATATTTTTAAATTAGTCATATCCTTTAATGAACTTATATCGCTGATCTGATTGTTACTCAAGTCCAATTGTGTTAAATTAGTCAGATCTTTTAATGGACTTATATCGCTGATCTGATTTTTATCCAAGTACAATTCTGTTAAATTAGTCAGATCCTTTAACGGGCTTATATCGCTGATCTGATTGTAAGCCAACCGTAATATTTCTAAATCAGTCAAATTTTTTAACGGACTTATGTCGCTGATCCGATTGCCGCCCAAACCCAAATCCGTTAAATTAGTCATGTCCTTTAACGGACTTATATCGCTGACCTGATTGATACCCAATTTCAAATATGTTAAATTAGTCAAATTATTTAACTGACTTATATTGCTTATCTGATTGTCATCCAAGTCCAACCATGTTAAATTAGTCAAATTTTTTAACGGGCTTATATTGCTGATCTGATAATTGCGGCACAAATCCAAACGTGTTAAAGCAGTCATTTTATCAAGATCTTTAATATCCTCGTCAGTCAGTTTCAATTCGACTAAATTAAGTTCGGTAAGACTTGCGGAATATTCTTTACCTTTTATAATAATATGATCGGCATTTTCGGCAGCGGTTTGCGTTTCGGTAACGGTGGTCTCTTCGGCAGCAGTTGTTTCCTCGGTCGTGTTTGCTGTTTCCTCTGTTGCAGTAGTCTCATCGGTGGTTTCCTCTGTTTCGGCTTGACTTGCTGTGGTGACCTCGGCAGAAGTTTCAACCGTATCCGTATCTGAGCAGGCAGTAAGCATTGAAAGCGATAAAATTGCCGCTGCAATTATTTTTTTCATTATATATCCCCTTTTTTGACTTTTTACATATTATACAATTTTTAAACTGACTTGTCAAGGAAAAAGTTATACCAAAATTTACCATAAAAAATTTTCCAAAAAATTTTAAAATAGGTATTGACAAATGATATTATACGCTGTATAATATAATAAACGATAAAATAAAGGAGGGCTTATATGGTTTTTCCCGTCAGTGCAGCTCTGCTTGACGCGCTTGTGCTTTCTGTAGTTTCAAGAGAAGATACTTACGGCTACAAAATTACGCAGGAAATACGCGACGCTATGGAAATGTCGGAATCTACCCTTTATCCGGTGTTAAGACGGCTTATGAAAAGCGAATTTCTTACAAGCTACGATCAGGAATATCTCGGACGCAACAGAAGATACTATAAAATTACTGACAAAGGCGTTGAACAGCTTAAAAATTACCGTGAAGAGTGGCTGATATATATGGATAAAATAAACAGCCTTATTTCCGACCAAATAGATAAGGAGGACAATCAATGACAAGAACCGAATATTTAGCAGAACTGGATTCGCACCTTATCACTCTTCCCCGTGAGGAACGTGATATGGCAATAGAATTCTACAACGAATATTTTGAAGACGCCGGTCCGGAAAACGAACAGGCTGTTATCGAAGAACTGGGGAAACCATATAATCTTGCAAGAAGTATTATCGGTGAAACTTCTGCGTACAATAAAAGCGAAGTTTACATAAAATATAGGGAAAGCAAACCTATGCCCCAGAACAGCACCGGAGTTTTTGCTTCTCTTCAGAAACCCGGAGCTTTTGAAGAAAAGAATACATTAAATGAGCAGCAAGATTTTGAGAAAAAAATAAAGGCGGGTCTTACCGGCGATCAAAAAGGAGCTGCCCAAACAGAAGAAAAACCGCATAATGATGATGACGTTATGCCGCAAGGTTCTCCCTACAGAGCAAATTTCAATATCGAACACAATGCCGCTCCGAAATATAATGAGGCACAACAGAATAACGCCGGAATGTTCGATCAATATTACACTCATGCCGACACAAATAATAATACAAATTATACTCCTTACACGCCCAAAAGCAGCACAAGCACAGGGAAAATACTTTTCTGGATATTTATGTCCATATTTGTAATAATCCCTATAGTAATACCGGTCGCAATAGCTGTACTTGTAATAGCAGTCGCAATTGCGGTCTGCGCTTTGGTATCCATATTGGCAGCATTTGCTGTATTTATAGCGGGGATCATCAGGATCTTTTCATCACTGTTTGAAGGAATTGCAATGATAGCCACGGGAATAGCCTTCGCAGGTGCAGGAATGATATTGATCGCTGTTACCCTGCTGTTCTTCGGCAAGTTCCTGCCTTGGCTCGCAAATCGCATTTTCGACGGTAAAAGGAGGGAAGCCTGATGTTTAAAGCGTGTAAAAAACTTATAATTTCCGGTATCATACTTTTTATTGTCGGAGTGGGGATCTTAGGCGGACTTTTTGCTTCGGGCGCAATAGACGAGCTCCCCGAAATTTCGCCGTCCCGTGACAGCCATACAGCGTATGGTGCAACAGAAACAACGGTCGTTGAAGCGGTTGAATTCAATAACTATGCTTACGGAGGCGACTCCATATTCAGCAGTTCAGACGAAAGCATAACGGATATTGACGTTTACATTTCATCGGGATCGTTTTCCATTGTCACAGGCGACGAATTTAACGTTTCTGCAAGCAGCGCTGACGTTGACAAGATCAATGTTATTCATGACGAAGACAAACTGACGATCGAATATAAGCGAAATTTTATTGATACGATCATCTCCGACCCTGCCAATATCATACTCACAGTTCCGCAAAAAACATTTGAGGAAATTTCCCTTGAAATGGACGCGGGGCAAATGTATATTTCGGGATATGAAGAAACGGAATTTATTTCCGCCGACAAGCTCGATATTTCATTGAATGCGGGAGAACTTACCATGGATTCCATGAACGCAAAGGAATTTGCCCTTGATATGTCGGCAGGAAATGCTTTTATAACAGACCTTACCGTATCGGATAAGGCTGACGTCAACGTATCAATGGGAGAATGTACATTCTTTGTCAGCCGTCTTGCAAATTCCGTAATAGATCAGTCCGCAGGAAATATGTATTTTAACGAATGCACTCTCACGGGAAATACTGAAATTGATATGTCCATGGGAGATATGCAGTTCTCCGGAATGATAAGGGACAATACAAATATCGATATGTCGGCGGGAGAGATCTATATGTCCGTAACGGGATTTTCTTCCGAATACAGCGTGATTACCGACAAGTCGGCAGGAACTATATTTATAAACGGCGAGGAAAAAACAGGCAGTCACACCGAATCAATTGTTGACGATCCTTTGGGAACAATAAATATTGACATATCCGCAGGCGACTGCGAAATTAATTTTACGGAGGAATAGGCTATGGAGAAAAAACTTACAAGAAGCGGATCCGATGTGATAATTTTCGGAGTATGCTCAGGAATTGCCCATTATTTTAACATTGATCCGACAGTAGTACGTCTTGGTTGGGTAATATTCTGTCTGCTTGGCGGCAGCGGCATTCTGGCATATATCATTTCGGCAATAATAATTCCAAGTGACAAGATATAGTAAAAAATAAAAAAGAACGCCTGAATGGGGCTTGCCGGTATGACAGGCAATGTGACGATCGGGATTTAAGTAGGGACAATAATAGGAGAATTTTTCTCTGCGAGAATGATAACAGAAGAAAAATTCTACAAATGATAAATAGGTGAGGTTTATGCTAAAAGAATGTTTGTGGATTCCTGAACTTGAAACAGAACGGTTATATTTGCGCAAACTAACACCTGATGATATTGACGATTTACGTGAATGGTTTGGGTTGGACATTGTTTATCAATATTGGGGACGCTCTGCAAGCAAGGACGAGAAAAATCCGGAACTTCTGTTTATTGACCCAAGACCACATGTTAAGCGCAAACCGTC
>CANRJZ010000046.1 GCA_947631055.1 uncultured Clostridia bacterium
TGTTTACTATCAGCCTTGCAGATATCGGAGAGATATCTTCAAAGACCTCAAGACCGTTTTCTCTCAGAGTCGTACCGGTTTCAACAATATCCACAATTGCGTCGGAAAGTCCAAGAAGCGGGGCAAGTTCCACACTTCCTTCTATTTTTACTATATCAACGTCCATACCTTTCTTTTCAAAGAAAGCCCGCGAAACATTCGGATATTTGGTCGCTATGGTCTTAACGTCATATCCGCCGTAAAAATCAATGCCTTTTTTTCCTGCAAGAGCGAACTTGCAGCGGCCGAATCCAAGGTCGGCGATCTCGAAAAATTTGCCATTCATTTCCATAATAGTATCTTTTCCAACTACGCCCATATCGCAAACGCCGTTCTCTACATATGTAATAACGTCTGCTGCCTTTGCGAGAACTACTTCTATCGAGTCTCCGACCGGAAGGATAAGTTTTCTTCCCTTATCGCGGACAGCTGAGCAATCGTACCCTATTTTTTCAAGAAGAGCAACGGTGTCCTTTTCAAGTCTGCCCTTTGTAAGGGCTATACGCAGAGGTCTGTTGCCGTTTTCCATCATTCATTACCTCCTGCATTTTTCTCACATATCTCGTTTCCGACACATACGGCTTTGGGTATATGTTTCCTTGCGGCATATCTTAATGTTTCTTCAAAGGTCGTAAATACGGAAAATTCCGCCGTAAGACCTTTTTTGCGCAGATTGCCCGCATATTCGACAGCCTTGATCTCAAAGCCGTCCTCACCGAAAACTATAACGTCGGGAACAGGCGTTGAATACCCTACCGATTGTCTTATTACCTTGGCAGTAGCATCTATATTCACTGCAAAACCCGTTGCCGGAACATCATACCCGAATTCAGCAAGAAGTTTATTATATCGTCCTCCTGAAAGAACGGCATCGCCGTATCCTTCAAGATAACCTTTTATCACAACTCCGGTATAATAGTCCATCTTGTTTACCAGTCCGAGATCAACAGTGATCTTTCCGTTATATCCAAGTGCGGTAAGGCTGTTATAAATTTCCCGCAATCCGGAAATTATATCTTTTCCTCCGGAAAAGAGCTTTTCTGCCTTTGCAAAAACTTCTTCGCCTCCGAAAAGTCTGGGAAGTGTTTTCAGCGCGTCCGTTATCTCATTTTTTCCTATACTGTCCAACAGGTCGTTAAGAGCGGGATAATTCTTTACTTCTATAAGGCTGCGTATATGTTCTGCTGTCTCATCATCTGTGCCGAGTTTTTCCATAAGTGCCTTGAAGTATCCGATATCGCCTATTTCAAGGCGGAAGCTGTCGTTTTCCAGAGAAGAAAGAACTTCTATAGCGCCGGTAAGAACTTCCAGATCAGCTCTTTTTGAGTCCGAGCCTATAAGCTCAATGCCCATCTGATGTATTTCGTCACTTCTGCCGCGCATAGCCGGTTTGTTGCGGTAAACATTCTGGCGGTAAAAAAGTCTGAGAGGAAGCTCCGCATCGCGAAGTCTCGTTGCCGCAACTCTCGCTATCGGCATTGTAGAATCCGGACGGACCACAAGTATACGTCCCTTGTTGTCAGTAAGCTTATACATACTTTCCTGAGGAAAATATACGGAATTCAGATCAAAAACGTCAAAAAATTCAAGTCCGGGGGTAACTATTTCGCAGTAACCCATGGTTTTGAATATCCTTGAAAGTCGTTCTTCAAGATTGCGGCGGACTGCACAGTCCTCGAAAAGCAGATCTTTTGTGCCTTCCGGAGTAAGTAAATCATAACGTTTCATTATTATCTCCCTTGTTTTAATTACTTTATCGTAGTAAATTGGTATCGTAGTATTATGATAACATATTATTTTGATAATGTCAATACCTTTTTTTAAAAAAGTGACATCTGAGCAGATTTAGGCAAAGCGTCAAGCGCTCCGACGCTTTCAAGAGTTTCAATAACAGCTCCTGAGACTCCGCTTCTTTCCTGAAGTTCCTCAATGGAAAGAAGTTCTCCCTCTCTTACCGCATCGTATATAGCTTTTGCAGCGTTCACACCTACACCGGAAGCGGCGCAGAACGGCATTCGGAGCTTTCCGTCCTCTATGACATATTTTTTTGCATCTGATTTGTATACATTAATAGGAAGGAAATCAAAACCCCTTGCCATCATTTCGTTTACAAGCATAAGAGTTTCAAGAGTAGCATCCTCTTTTGCGGTGCGTTTATCCATATTTTTCAGACTGTCTATCTTGAATTTTACAGCTGCACGTCCCTGAATGGCGGTCTCTGCGTCAAGATCTTCACCTCTTACAGAAAAAATAGTAGCATAAAATGCCAAAGGCTCATAGACCTTATACCAGCCAAGCTTCATTGCTGCGGTAACATATGCCGCGGCATGCGCTTTCGGGAACATATATTTTATCTTCAGACAGCTGTCTATATACCATTGCGGAACATTGTGAGCAAGCATATCCTGCTTCATTTCTTCGGTAAGCAGTTTAGGAGCATTTCCTTTACGGGTGATCTCCATTATTTTGAAGGACAACTTTGGATCAAGACCATGATATATAAGATATGTCATAATACTGTCACGTGTACCGATGACCTCTGATATCGTGCAGGTACCGTCTTTTATCAGATCCTGCGCATTTCCGGTCCATACATCGGTACCATGAGAAAGTCCGGAGACCTGAAGAAGGTCTGAAAATTTCTTTGGCTGTGCTTCTATAAGCATACGCCGTACAAAATTAGTACCCATTTCCGGAATGGCAAGAGTGCCGGTTTCACAGTCTATATCCTCAGGAGTCACACCAAGAGCCTCCGTTGAAGTACAAAGGCTTATAACTTTTTCATCGCCGGGAAAAATATCGCTTGTTTTTATTCCTGTCATATCCTCAAGATGCTTATAAAGTGTAGGAACATCATGTCCAAGCTCGTCAAGCTTCAATATAGTATCATGCAATGCATGGAAATCAAAATGCGTCGTTGTGAATACTGAATCCGGATCATCTGCCGGATGCTGTATAGGCGTAAAGTCATATACCTCAAATTTTGACGGAACTACGACCATTCCTCCGGGGTGCTGACCGGTAGTCCTCTTTACTCCCGTACAGCCTATGGCAAGACGGTTCATTTCGGCACTGGAAACAGTCAGCCCTTCGTCCTCAAGATAACCTTTCACATAGCCGTAAGCTATTTTATCGGCAACAGTACCGATAGTTCCGGCTTTAAACACATTATCCTTTCCGAAAAGCTCCTCTGTATAGAGATGAGCGCTTGTCTGATATTCTCCCGAAAAGTTAAGATCAATATCCGGAGCTTTATCGCCGTCAAAACCAAGGAATGTCTCGAAGGGGATATCATGTCCGTCGCGGATATAGGGAGTTCCGCATTTTTCACAGTTTTTGGGAGGCAGATCAAATCCAGAACCTACCGAACCGTCGGTTATGAATTCGCTGTGCTTGCATTTGGGGCATACGTAATGGGGCGGCAGCGGATTTACTTCCGAGATACCAGCCATAGAAGCCACAAAAGATGAACCTACCGAACCACGGGAACCTACCTGATACCCATGATCGTTAGAATTCTTCACAAGTTTCTGCGCTATCATATACAATACCGCAAATCCATGCTTTATAATTGAATTCAATTCCCTTTCAAGGCGCTTTGCTACAAGTTCCGGAACGGGATCTCCGTATATAGATTTGCATCGTTCCCATGATATTCTTTGCAGATCATCTTCCGAACCGGGTATCTCAGGCGTAAATGTTCCCGGCGGGATAGGCACGATATCCGGATTTATCATATCCGCGATCTTATTTGTGTTGGTAACTACTACTTCATAAGCCTTTTCTTTTCCGAGGTAAGAAAATTCATCAAGCATTTCGTCTGTAGTCCTGAAATAAAGCGGAGAGCCGTCTCCCGAATTCTTGAATTTCTGATATGTCAGTATCTTACGGAATATAGCATCGGATCTGTCAATAAAATGAACATCACAGGTAGCAACGACCGGTATGCCCATTTCGTCACCAAGCTGAACTATCTTTCTGTTAAGATCTTGAAGATCTTCTACAGATCTGATATTAGGATGATCCTCATCGTTAATAAGAAAAGCATTGTTTGACACGGGCTGTATTTCCAGATAATCATAAAAACGAGCGATATCCTTCAGCGTTTCCCACGACTGACCGTCCTTTACTGCGGAAAAAAGTTCACCGGCCTCACAAGCGCTGCCGACTATAAGTCCGTCTCTGTGAGCCATAAGTTCGGACATGGGTATGCGTGGATTTCTCTTGAAATATTTGATATTGCCGTATGAAACGAGCTTATAGAGATTTTTCAGTCCTATAGCGTCCTTGACAAGTATTATCTGATGATATGTATGAAGCGAACGGGGATCTACATTTTCAACGCATTTGTTTATCTCGCTGATTTTTGTTATTTTGTTCTCCTCGGCAATACGCCCTGCAAGAACAATATATATCCTTGCAAGCATCTTGGCATCTTCATCGGCACGGTGATGATTGAATTCACCAAGTCCAAGTTCCTTGGCAACATTGTCAAGCTTATGTTTTTTCAGATGCGGGAGCATGCTCCTTGCCATTACGACCGTATCTATTACAGAAAAATCAAATATAATTCCGTATCTTTCACAGCCGGCACGTATAAATGAACAGTCAAATCCTGCGTTATGTGCAATAAGTACCGAAGAATTTCCACAGAAATCTATGAATTTTTTCAAAGCTTCCTCCTGGCTTGAAGCGCCTTTGACCATTTCATCATTTATACCCGTAAGATCGGTTATTCTTTCGGGTATATGCCTGTCTGGATCAACAAAAGTCTGAAAAGTATCCAGTATTTCCATATTTCTTACTCTTACTGCTCCGATCTCGATAATACGATCCGTCTGAGGATTAAATCCCGTTGTTTCAATATCAAAAACGATCATTTCATCGTTTATGCCTTTATCTTCATATACCGTGACCGCTTTTCCGCGATCATTTACGGAGTAAGCCTCACAGCCGTATATCACTTTAAAATCCCCGCCGCCTTTGCGTATCTTTTTGACCGTATCCGCTGCTTCCGGAAATGCCTGAACAACGCCATGATCGGTAATCGCAACAGCCTTATGCCCCCAAGAAAATGCCCTTTCCACAAGTCTGGAAGCAGGAGTGACTGCGTCCATAGCGGACATATTCGTATGCATATGAAGTTCAACGCGTTTTTCCTCAGCGTTATCCTTACGTTCGGTCTTACGGACCTGCATTATATCGTTGGGTTTAAGAACAAATTCATTGTCAAATGAATCAAAATCAACACGTCCTTTTATAAGTACCGTGCCGCTCTTCTTTAAAACTGCAAGAGAATTTTCTTCATCTGTGCTTTCAAAACTTTTGACCGATATAGAACCTGTATAATCGGTGATACCAACGGTAATGACACGTTTTTCTCCGTTTTTGGTGCGGATAATTTTATCTGCATAACTGAAAACATCGCCCCATACAGTCACATTTCCCATTTTTGATCTTATATCGGAAATATTTGTGACCGGCGAATTTATAGTGCGTCCCTTTATAATTTTTGCTCCGTCGGTAAGTATCGGAAGATCTTTAAAATTAACTGTAAAGACCTGCTCATGCGGTATATTCTCATTATCAATATCAATGCTATTTGACGGTATTTCCGGCGGTATATCCTCCGGAACAGGCATTGAAGCAATTATTTCCGACATTCTTTCGGCATAATCGTCATCAGTTTGTTCAGACATACTGGCATTAATAACGACTTTAACGTTTATCGAGAAAATTTCACGTATCAGTTTTTCAAGTTCAATGTCAACATTTGCCTTTTTAAGTACGGATCCTCCGGAACTTTTCAATTCGACGTAAACAGTATTATCCGAATACTTATATTCGGCTCCTTCAAAATAGCCGTTTATAACATGCATCCTGCCTTTTATCAAAGAGATCATATCCGGCATACACTTTTCATTAAAAAGAGACGGAGAATATCTGCAATTAAGTGTAAATACGCTGAGTGAAAGTTCTTTTTTCATAGCATTTTCAAAATCAGCAATACTTTCATGCTGCTGGATACGGTCGAAAGACGCAAAAACATTAAGTTCTCTTGCTTTCTCCGAGCATGACACTTTAAGCAATTCACCGTTTCCTATTGAATTAGGTATAAGCGGTATATAATCTGCAAACAATTCCTTGATAAGCATTTTCATCATTCCTACATTTTATTGATCTCATTCAAAAGCGCCGGCAGTATCTCGCTTTCCGGAACTTTTTTCAATATCTCTCCCTTTCGGAAAAGAACCGCACAGCCATCACCGCCGGCAATTCCTATATCGGCTTCACGCGCTTCTCCGGGACCGTTCACAACGCACCCCATTACTGCAACGGTAATATCCTTGTCAACATTTTTCAAAGCATTTTCGGTTTTTTCCGCAAGCGAAATAAGATCTATCTTTGTTCTTCCGCATGTAGGACAAGAAACAAATTTTACTCCTCTTCCCTTTCCTACAGCCGAAAGTATGTCCTTTGCCGCATATATTTCCTCACATGGGTCGGCAGTAAGCGATACCCTTATTGTCTCTCCTATCCCGTCAGCAAGCAGTGAACCTATACCTACCGCAGATTTTATGATACCCATTCTTTTGGTACCAGCCTCCGTAACTCCGAGATGAAGCGGATGATCTGTCTTTTCAGCAATAATCCTGTATGCCTTTATCATCGTAGGAACGTCCGAAGATTTTATAGAAATGACTATATCTCCAAAATCACATTGTTCCAATATGCCGGCATGGCGAAGTGCGCTCTCCGCCAGAGCTTCAGCCGTTGGAGAACCATATTTTTCAAGTATATCCTTTTCCAGCGAGCCGGAATTTACACCTATCCGTATCGGGATATTCCTTTTCATGCATGAATTTGCCACAAGCTTTACTTTTTCCATATCGCCGATATTGCCGGGATTTATCCTTATTTTGTCCGCACCGGCTGCGGCGCTTTCGACAGCAAGTTTATAATTAAAATGTATATCCGCAACAAGCGGTATTTTTACGGCGTTTTTTATTGCCGGAATAAGTCTTAGCGCATCTTCGTCAGGAATAGCCGCACGGATTATCTCACAGCCGGCTTTTTCCAGAGCAGCAGCTTGCCTGACGCTTCCGTCTATATCGGACGCCGGAACATTGAGCATAGACTGGATAAAAATATGCTTTCCGTCAAGAACGCAGTTCCCGACCTTTACAGTACGGATCTTTCGCATTCGGCATTTTCCTTTCTCTCACGATCAATTTTAAAAATAAAACTTATCGGTATTGCTTTATTTTATAAATATATTCTTTATATCATTGAACGTCACGACCACCATAAGCACCATAAGCAGCGCAAATCCTACGAAATGTATCATTCCCTCTGTTTCCGCTTTCAAAGCCTTTCGTCTTATACCTTCTATTATCAGAAAAACAAGCCTTCCGCCATCAAGTGCGGGTATTGGAAGAAGATTGAATATCCCTATATTTATAGTAACAAGCGTTGCAATATCAAGCAGGAAACTCATATCAAATCCGGTTTCTTCCGCAACATCTCCTATTACCGTAACTATACCTATAGGTCCTTGAAGATCATTTATGCCATATTTTCCCTTTATAATATCTCCCAGCGACATGAGAACTATCCTTCCGTAATAGACGGAATTCTTAAAAGCATACGGAATGATATTGCCGATGGTAACAGGTTCTTTCTGGACTTTGAAATCATAGATCAAAGTTCTTTTTCCTGTTTCTTCATCTGTTTTTGTGGCAAACCTGACGTTATCGAGACGTATCTTTTTTCCGCCGCGTTTTACAACAAAATCAATAATGCCGTCTTCATCATTTCCGAGCTGATATGTTATATCCTTTACGGAAAAAATTTTAACTCCGTTGATCTCCGTTATAACATCATTGAGCTGCAATCCGTAATCCGGACTTACCGCATCATCCGCAAAATATACGATCCTTGATGAAACGACGCCGCCATCGGCGATGAGCATAATGATCGAAAGAATGAACCCAAGTATCAAATTCATTACAGCGCCGGCAGCAATTACGGCGATTTTTGCCGGTACCGGTTTTTTGCGGAACGAATCCGGATCATCATCGTCAATATCTTCACCCATTGAGCAGAAGCCGCCTATAGGCAGGAGACGCAGCGTAAAAAGTGTTTCTTTTCCCTGCTTTTTATAAATTACCGGACCCATTCCTATAGCAAATTCATCAACTTTTATACCGCAGGACTTTGCAACGATAAAGTGTCCGAATTCATGTATAACTATGATCAGGCAGAAAAATAAAACTCCAAACAGTATCGAAAGCAGCGGAGCCGGGATATGAAATCCACGTATTACACCGGTTTCTGTTTCAGAAACGGTTTTTTCAGCAATTTTCAAAAACAGCAGATCGTTCATAATACCTCACAAAACAAAGGAAACACCGTGCAGAGCCGTAAAATCTCCGCACCGTGCGCCTGAAATCATTCAAATAGTTTTTTCAAAAATTCTCTTGCCATTCTATCGGCTTTTTCTATATCCTCGTAAGTGTCAGCAGGCATATAACCAAAAGCTGAAAGAGAATCCGAAACGGCTCTTCCGATATCCAAAAAAGAAATTTTCTTTTCAAGGAAAAGCCTTACGGCTTCTTCATTTACTGCATTTACTATGCACGGATACGCTCCGCCGCGCTTGATAGCTTCTATGCAGCTTCTGAGGCAATCAAAAGTTTCATGATCGGGCTTGGCAAAAGTAAGTGTTCCGTAATCCGTAAAAGACAAAGGCTCAGCTTCACATTCCAAACGTTCAGGATAAAGCAGAGCATACTGTATCGGGATCTTCATATCCGGAACGCCCATCTGTCCGATAACGGAATTATCATTGAATTCCACCGCCGAATGAAGTACGCTCTCGCGATTGACCACGATCTCAATATTTTCAGGAGACACACCGAACAGCCAGTGAGCTTCAATAAATTCAAGACCTTTATTCATCAAAGTTGCAGAATCTATCGTGATCTTATTTCCCATGCTCCAGTTAGGATGAGCCAGCGCCTGTTCTACAGTAACATTTTCAAGTTCCGGCTTTTTTTTGCCGAAAAACGGACCTCCGGAGGCAGTGAGAATGAGTTTTTTCACCTGCTCGCGTTTGTTTCCCTGCAAGCACTGAAAAATTGCCGAATGTTCACTGTCTATAGGAAATATCCTGACGTTTTTTTCCTTAGCCGAAGACATAACAAGCTGACCTCCGGCAACCAGTGTTTCCTTATTGGCAAGAGCAATATCCGTGCCTGAACCGATAGCCGTAAGCGTCGGAAGAAGTCCGACCATTCCGACGACCGAATTTACAAACAGATCATGATGCCCTGAGGAAGCTATTTCACACAGTCCTTCCATTCCGGAAAGTATCTTTATGTTTGTATCCGACAGCCTTTTTTTAATGTCAGGGTACTTTGTCTTATCAAAAATACACACGGCGTTTACCGAAAATTCCCTTGCCTGAACTTCCAGCAGCGCAGTGTTGCTGTTGGCGGCAAGAGCATTTACTTTAATGCCGTGCTTTCTGCAAACATCAAGAGTCTGCTTACCTATAGAACCGGTTGAACCTATCAAAGAGATGGTTTTCATATCCCGAAGAACATTCCTTTCACGTATCAGACTTTTATGCACATATCAACTTCATCTTCATCAGGGATCTCAAAAAGAGTTTCAGCCTTGCTCATAAGAGCCTCATCAATGTAATAATCATCTGTTTTTCCTGCCGTTACGAGAGCATTTCGGCTGTCGATCCTCTGCTTCCATTTATCGTCTGCGATCTCTATATAGCGTATCTCACATTCAATGCCGGCGGAATTGTAAAATTCCCGCATAAAACAACGTTTTTTTCTTGTCCATAATCCCCAGTCAAGTATGACATTTGTTCCGGATCTGACTATTTCCACTGATTTTTCAAGCAGTATCCTTTCGATCGCATTAACATATTCGTCATGTTTCTCACCCGCATACTGTCCGAATAAAGCAAGCATAAATTCATCAATTGAGAGAATTACCGCATTTAAGTCATTCCGGATCTTTTTCGCATATGTCGTTTTTCCGCAGCATATTTTCCCGCATGTCATTATAACTTTGGACATCTTTATACCTCTTTACCTGAACGGCGGGAAATGACTAAGAACAAACAGCATATAAGGTGCAACGAACAAAACGCTGTCAAATCTGTCCATCAGACCGCCATGACCGGGCATTATATTCCCGAAATCCTTTATACCATACTGTCTCTTTATCAATGATGCGGAAAGATCGCCGATTATCCCCAGAATACCGCATATGAAACCCATAAGCGCAAGGAAAACATATTCCACCTCAAACTCATAGCCTCTGTACTCCTGATACATATGGTAGAAAAAAGCATACAATACAAATACTATACCTACCGTTATAACTCCGCCTACAGCGCCTTCGACTGTCTTTTTAGGTGAAATTTCAGGGCAAAGCTTTTTCTTTCCGAAAAACGTTCCCACAAAATACGCTCCCGAATCGCCAAGCCACGCTCCTGCAAGGCAAAGGACGACATAGCATATCCCGTGAAGATCATCCAGATTTTTCATTGAAACAAGACAGCACATAGGCAGCGTGGAAAATATCGCTGCGGTTATCATATAGCTTAATTTTTCGTAATTAATGGACTTATGCAGTGCAATAAATCCGGCAAACAGCAGCAGCGTACAAAATCCTGAAAATATCCATATGAATTCCATCGTATCAGTATATTCTACAAGGAACGGTGTTATTACCGCAAATGCATAACATACCGCACTGTGATATTTGAATTTTTTGCAGCCGCCTGCCGAAAAGAGCTCATACATCATTATGACCGATATTGCTGCTACCACAATGTCGAAAACCGGCGTATCGGAAAGAAAAAGAACTCCTATCGCAACTGCTATGCCAACTACAGCGGAAATAATACGGGTAACCATCTAATATACATCCTTTTAATTTATTGTAACGTTACACTCCTCCGAAGCGTCTGCTCCGTGAAGCATAATCTTCAAGAGCCTTGTCAAGCTCTTTAGGAGTAAAATCAGGCCAAAGCACATCTGTAAAATACAGTTCGGAATACGCCGACTGCCATGTAAGAAAATTTGAGATCCTTTTTTCACCGCTCGGACGGATTATAAGATCGGCATCCGGTATGCCTCCCGTATACATCAGGCTGCCCAGCAAGCTTTCATCGATGTCGGAAGGCTGTATTTCTTTTTTAACAGCCATTTCGGCTGCTGTCCTTGCCGCCCGTGCGATCTCGTCCCTGCCGCCGTAATTCATGGCAAGAAGCATCGTCATTTCATCGAATACCGACGAATCCCTTTCTATCTCTTCCATTCTGTTTCTGAGTTTTTCGTCAAAAGCAGATTTATCTCCCAGAAAAATTATTCTTGTCTTATCTTTTTTAAAATCGTCAGCTTCGTCAAGATATTCTCCGAAAAGGCGCATTATCTCATCTACTTCGTCCTTGGGACGCTTCCAGTTTTCGGTAGAAAAAGCGTAGAATGTAATATATTTTATACCTATTGTCTTACAGTAACGGGCAATTTTCCTGAAAGCCTTTGCGCCTTCACGATGTCCCATTTTACGCGGCAGACCGCGCTTCACAGCCCACCTGCCGTTTCCGTCCATAATAAATCCTATGTGGACCGGAAGCTTTTCTTTATCTACAGTACCCAAAGCGTTTCTCCTTTGTCAGATAGACATTATCTCCTTTTCTTTGTCGGCAACTGCGGAATCAACATTGTCACAGAACTTGTCCGTAAGCTTCTGAATATCCTTTTCAAGATTTTTCATATCGTCTTCCGTTATCTCGCTGTTTTTCTTCATAGTCTTGAATTTTTCCATAGTATCGCGTCTTACATTGCGGATAGTTACCTTTGCTTCCTCGCCGTATTTTTTTATCTGCTTTACAAGTTCCCGCCTGCGGTCTTCAGTCGGCTGCGGAAAAGCAAGCCTGATAACGGAGCCGTCATTGGTGGGAGTAATTCCTATATCTGACGCAAGAATAGCTTTTTCTATCGGTTTGAGCTGAGTCTTGTCCCAGGGCTGAACAACAAGTATCCTTGCCTCCGAAACGGAAACTGCCGCCATCTGCTGAACAGGAGTGGGCGTTCCGTAATAATCTACCAACACTCTGTCCAGAACGGCAGGATTGGCTCTTCCGGCTCTTACCGTAGAAAATTCGTGTTCAAGGCTCTTGATGCATTTTTCCATTTTGCTCTGTGCATTTGAGATCTGCTCATTCATAAAAATACTCCTATTCCCGACGTAAAAATTAAGTTTTGGAAAAAACGGCACGCCGAAACCGTATTCCTAAAAATATACTTATTTCATCAGTGTCTGTCTATGACGAGCGTACCGACTTTTTTGCCGAAGCAGGCGTCATAGATATTATCCGGACGTTTAAGGTTGAATACAAGTATAGGTATATTATTATCCTTGCACATTGAAGCAGCGGTGCTGTCCATAACGGCAAGATTTTTTACAAGTATGTCATTAAAGCTAAGCTCATCAAATTTAACGGCGTCATCATATTTATTCGGATCCTTGTCATAAACGCCGTCTACCATAGTTGCTTTAAGTACGATATCCGCCTCTATCTCGGCAGCTCTGAGCGTTGATGCAGTATCAGTAGAGAAAAACGGGTTTCCGGTACCGCAGCCAAAAATTACGATCCTTCCTTTTTCAAGATGCCTTATAGCTTTATTTCTTATATAGGGTTCTGCCACCTGATGCATGGCTATTGCCGTCTGAACGCGTACATCAGCTCCAAGGGATTCCAGCACATCCGCAACTGCAAGAGCATTCATAGTAGTTGCCAGCATACCGATATGATCCGCACGGGACCTGTCCATAGCACCGCTGGAACGTCCCCGCCAGAAATTTCCTCCGCCGACTACTATGCCGACCTGCACGCCTGCATCTGCGCATTTTTTGATACTTTCACAAATTTTTCCAATGACCGAATAATCAAGACCGATCTTTTTATCTCCTGCAAGAGCTTCTCCGCTTAATTTAAGCAATATCCTTTTATACACCGGCTGCTCAGACATACAGAAATCATCCTTTCAATGTGAGAATATAAAAAGGTATCTAATTTATTTTACTACATTTTGGGCAATCTGTAAAGAGCAATTACGAAAAAAAATATAAAAAAACTATCTGTCTTTTTACAAAAAACGGCAATTAGTCGGTTTATGAGAAAAAAATAAAAATATTTGAAAAAAATACTTGACAAGCTTTAAAATAAATGATATAATAATCAAGTCATTTAAAAACGGCAGTAATAAACGGTATGGAGAAGTCGCCTAGCCCGGTTTATGGCGCACGACTGGAACTCGTGTATGGGTTGATAGCTCATCGAGGGTTCGA
>CANRJZ010000047.1 GCA_947631055.1 uncultured Clostridia bacterium
ATATATTTTAACGATCTGTTATTTAACTTACTTTGGGGGTGATATGCGTGCAGGCTCAGCCTGCAAATTATAATTTACCACACTATAATAAAATTGTCCAAGAATAATAATATTACTCTTACTACCTAATAAGAGAATATATGCCTGCAAGCTCAGCTTGCTTGTTATGCAAACGACAAAAAGATCCCCTGCCGCGGCAGAGGATCTTCTATTATCTTTATCAGACATTGTAACCGACCGGAAGATATACCGTAACAAAATCTTCTCCCGCTTCCGGATCGGCAGAATATGTATACTCGCTTCCGCCGTAAACTATGGACTGCCTGAAACTTCTGGAAGTTTCGATAGTCCGTTTTTCAAGCGGATCTCCGAAAGGACTTACGGAACGTATTTCTTCAATGCTGTCAGTATAGATATTTCCGCTGTGAATAATGGTTTTTCCGTTCTTTGTACCTATCGGGAATTCATTTCCGGACGCTATATGGATATTGAAATTACCGTTCACAATGGTTATGGACTCAGAACCGAAAGCGTCTCCAATACCTACCGCCGTATTTCCTTCACAGGCAAAACGATAATAACCGGAATTTACGACAACATCTGTTTTTCCGCTCATAGCGCCTATAGCTACCGAATTCTTTGCATGCACCGCAAGATCGTATTTTCCGTCCTGCATAGATACATTTCCGCTGCCGCCTTCAAGAGTTCCTATAACGCAGCAGTTATCGCCCGAACAATCTGCGGTGATCTCGGCGTTGCACTCCAAAGACAGGTTTCCGTTTCTGGTGCCGACCGCAACAACGTTCTGACCGGAACTTTCAAAGCCGATCTTTGTTCCGAATATCTTTATATCCGCATTACCCGAAATAACGCCTATTCCTACAACGGAAGGACCTCTCAGGTTGGCGGATATCTCGCCGCTTACTATGCGTACCTCCGAATTTTTGCCGCCTGTACCTCCGCCTATGCCGACGATGTTGTCGCCCTTGGAATCGATATTGAGTTCGCCGTCCATATTGAGGAGTATTTTTCCGAAATCCTGCTGATAGCTTCCGCCTATTATAACGCCGTTGTTTCCGCTGACGTTTATATTAAGGCTGCCGTTTCCGCTGAGTATAAATCGGCTTGAATCCGGTACACGTATGCCTTCATATGAAAAATAGCAGCTTCCTTCGACATTGAGCATTACCTCACAGTCTTTTCCGAGAGTAATGACAGGAGAATCAAAGCCGTCAAGGTTGACATCCGTTATGTTTATAGTGCCGTTATAACCGTCCTCACAGTGTATGCGCATATTTACCGCACGCATCGGATCGCCGCTTATATATACGGGAGAAGTTTTTACTTCCACATCGGTATATCCTTTTACTGCAAGATTAACGATATCGATAGGCTCGGTATTGGACAGCATATAAGTTTTTCTTGCGTATCCTACGTTCCTGATATTTATATCCAGTATCTCGTTCCTGATATCTTCGGGAATATCGATCAGCAGGACCGCATTGGGCTTGCTTGTGTAATATCCCTGTATGAGATCCACACCAAGTGAAATGACCGTCTCAAGTTCTCCGTAAGTCTCAACGCCTTCGCCCAAAGTTTTTATTCCGTGCTTTTTGGCAAAGGTTATCATATTGCCTACAAGGAGCTGCTTGCTGCTGTCGGCGTCTATACCGCTGATGAGCGAACGATCTATCTTTATGTAATCCGGTTTTATGGTAATCAGCGAAGATTCGTTTGCATAACCGGTCCCGTAATCGTCAATAGCGATCTGTGCGCGCTTGCTCTTATATCTTTTCTGAAGAATATCCAGATTATCCGAAGTTATCTGACAGCCTTCCGTTATCTCGATAACGATCTTATCGAATATACCGCTGTACTCATCGAATATCCTGCTGTATTCCGCATCAGGCAGCACGCAGTTGGGTATGCTGTTTATGAACAGTTTTTTGCTGCGGAAAAGATCCTGATTTTCCGACAGGAAACTTATCGTATTTGAGAAAGTAAGCCTTTCTATTTCGGAAGTCATTCCCTGCTGTTCGGCTATGCTTATCGTCTCCAGCGGCGAAAGCTTTATGCCGTTCACCTCATCGGGGCGCATAAGCGCTTCGTATGCGAATATATCTCCGGTGGCCGCGTCAACTATAGGCTGGAAATTATAATGTATACGATTTTCGCCGATAACATTATTGAATACCTGTACCTTCTTGAAGTCATAAGCGCTTATGGCGTAGCCTTCTTTATTAAATGCTATAGGTATGCCGGAAGCGGTGTTCTTTGCGTCATAAGCAGCATAATCGGAGGACGCCATCATATTGCTGACGTCATTTTCCTCCTCCGTGAACACAGCATATCCGCAGTATATCCTTGCGTATCCTGCGCCGTCCTCACCGAGAGCCGCTTCAGCACCGGAAAGGAACTTATCGGCATATTTTTTACAGCTTTCGTCGTAAATATCCGTAAGCAGCACGCAGAACTCGTTGGTAGCCGTTCTTCCTGCAAAAATATTATGAGGATTTTCGTAACGCTTTACAGCCGCTGCCACATTGGAAATGACCCTGTCTCCGGCAGCCGTACCGTTGAAAGATATAACTTTGTCGATACCGCTCACAAGGATAGTTATCAGACCGATCGTACCATGACCCGCCACAATGACCGAACGCAGCTTGGAAATAAAAGCGTCCCTGCACAGCAGATCGGTATCGCTGTCATAATATTTAAGACTTTTTATTATATTTTTACACGAAACGAATTCCGAAACGTCGTTTATCAGCGTCAGTTCGCCGGAAGCCGTGTCCAGTGTGCGTACACGCAGCCATGTTTCCGGTTTTGCCGACATATATATATCAGTTCCTGCATCGCACGGGCAGGAGATCAATTCGCAGATAAGCTTTTTATATTCGGTCTCATCAACGATCTCACCGGTGATCTCCAGTCCCGTAAGGCCGGAAAAATCGCCGTATATATGCGCTTCGTCATTCTTCTTGTCGTAGCGTATCTCAGCGTGATCGTTTAGCTTGGACAAAATTTCATCGTGCATCTCACCGGCGTCGTCCGCATCTTTAAAAGCATTGACGAGCATTATTATCACACCGGCAGCAACGACCGCAGAGGCTGTTATAACGGCGCCTTTATAATATTCGGTAAAAGCTGCAAAGATCACTGCCGCTGCAAGCAGTACAATACCTATATAAGAAAGGATCACAAAGGTTTTCAGCTTTTTTTTCATATTTTTCATAGATAACGGCATGTTCCTTACGGAACATTTCCTCCCTATCATTGTATAAAATATTGTAAGATCATATTGTGAAGCGGAACAACGTTCCCGAAGGCACATAAATTCCAATTTAATTATACAATATATTTATAAAAATATCAACAGTATTTTTTATTTTTGTTTAAAAGCAACAAAGTCAAAGCCGTAATGTATACAAGAAGGTAAAAAACACTTTAAATTTCCTATTGTAATTTGAGAAAAAATGTGATATGCTTTATGTATGTAATAAATGTGATTTTTCAGAGGTGTGTTCACTTGTACAGATTTTTCGCGAAGCCTGCCGTGATAATGCTTGCTTCCGTGTTTTTGATATGCGGCTGTACGGAAGTTTCAGAAGAGCCTCCCGCACCGCCGGTCACCGAAACTTCCGCTGCCGAAGTATCTCCCTATCCGGTCAATGTAGGTCAGTTCACCTTCAACGAACAGCCGGAAACAGTCGGATCCCTTTCGCCTGCAATGACCGAGATCATCTGCGAGCTCGGCTATTCCGATAAAATAACCGGAAGGAGCAGCTACTGCGACTATCCGGAAAGCATAGTCTCAAAAACGGAACTCGGTTCATCGGCAAATCCCGACGCCGACGCTATAATTGCCACCGCGCCGCAGCTGCTTATATCGCAAAGCCCTATCGCCAAAAAGGATATCGTAACTATCGAGAATGCCGGCACAAGGGTGATGATAACCTCCGCTCCGGTCTCAATAGAAGAACTTTACGCATGCTACATAGATATGGCTGCCATATTCGGCGGAAAAACAGGCTGCACCGAAGCTGCCGATACGGCGATGAGACCTCTTACAGAAGCGCTGAAAAAAGCCGAACATTCTATAGGAAGTTTCGTATATATAATGTCGGACGATCTTGCAGCGGCGTCAAACGACACCTTTGCGGGGAACTTCTTTTCCTGCTTCGGGGAAAATGCCGCCGCAGATATCGAAAACATCATTCTTGAACCGGAAGAACTTGCCGGACTGGATCCCGAATGGATCATACTGCCCTCCGATATATCTGAAGAGCCGCCCGAAGCAGTATCCTCTCTCGGAGCGTACCAGAAAGGAAATATTATAATTCTCGATGAAAACGCTCTTGAACGTATCGAACGTCCTACATCACGGCTTTCCGGAACGGTCTATGACATTCTTGAACAGATAGATGACATAAACGGCGGATCCGGCGAAGACGCCGAAAACAGCGAAGAATAACAGCAAGTGCCCTCCGTAAGATCCGGAGGGCACTTTTTATTATCTTGTTTTACTGATTTTGTCCGCAAAGTTCCTTGTACAGTCCGATATAAAGTTCAGCCGATCTTGACCAGCTGTAATCATTCTTCATAGCAGCTATCACAAGATTTTTCCAAGCCGGCTTGTTGTCGTAATATTCTTTTGCACGGCGGACAGCGTCCAGCATATCGTGAGCATTATAAGTCTTGAATGTGAAACCGTTTCCGTTTTCGCCGCCGGCATCCCTTATGCTGTCGCGGAGACCGCCGGTCTCACGTACTATAGGAATAGTTCCGTATCTGAGGGATATCATCTGAGCAAGTCCGCAAGGTTCGCTCTGTGAAGGCATAAGGAACATATCCGCCGAAGAATATATCCTTCTTGCCAGATCCGGAATGAAGCCGATCGTTGCGCTTACCTTATCGGGGTGTCTCCATGCCATTTCCTTGAAGAAGTCCTCATATATCTTTTCGCCCGAACCAAGTATAGCAAACTTGCAGCCAAGATTGAGCATATCCTCAAAAACATATTTGATAAGGTCAATGCCCTTGTGGGAAACAAATCTTGTGATTATTCCTATAATAGGCTCGTCGCCCTCCTGCAAATGCAGTTCGTTAAGCAGCGCGGCTTTACATTCCGCTTTGCCTTTGAGGCTTCTTGTAGAAAAGTTTTTCGTGAGCAGAGGATCTTTTTCCGGATTGAATGTTTCAACGTCGATACCGTTAAGAAATCCGGTGAGCTTATACTGCTTATTCTGCAAAGCTCTGTCCAGACCGTGGGAATACCACGGATCAAGGATCTCCCATGCATAGCTCGGAGAAACCGTTGTTATCTTGTCCGCAGTCTCAAACGCGCCTTTCATCAGGTTCACGCAGCCGTCATATTCGAGCAGCTTGGTGTGATACATAGGGATACCCAGAACTTCGTTAAGAACTTCCATTCCATACTTGCCCTGATACTGGATATTGTGGATAGTGAACACGGTCTTGATGTTGTCGTAACCGTACTGATATTTGTAGAAAACGTTATAATATACCGGAACGAGGGCAGTCTGCCAGTCGTTGCAGTTGATTATATCCGGCATAAAGTCGATATGCCTAACAAGCTCGAGAATTGCCCTTGCTTCCAGCCGATGTGTTTGAGCATTTCCATAATGGCTCTTGAAAGGAATACGAAACGTTCGCAGTCATCATAAAAACCGTAAAGTCCGTCTCTTCCAAAATAGTATTCGTTGTCGAGCAGGTAGTATGTAACCCCGCTTACAACGCCTTTGAATACTCCGCAGTACTGTTTTCTCCAGCCTACGTCAACGGTAAAATTAGTGATGAATTCAAGTGCAGAGCGAAGCTCCGGCTTGGTGTTCTTGTAAAGAGGAAGAACTACCCGACAATCCTGTCCCGCGGCATTCAGCGCTCTCGGAAGAGAACCGGCAACATCTGCAAGTCCGCCCGATGCGGCATAAGGAACAGCTTCGGAAGCAGCATATAAAATATTCATATAGATACCTTTTCCTTTCAGTTATTTTATTAAGTCGGAAAGCCGCGCGTTTCCGCGCGGCGTCCGTGAGCTTACGTCAGATCACTGCTCCTTTTCCGAGGAACAGAGGATAATTCTGAGATCCGGTAAGAAGCCTCATATCACTGATCTTTACGTTCTTATCGGTTATAACATAGTTTATATCGCACTTGCCGCCGATATTCGTATCCTGCATGAGTATGGAGTTCTTGATAACGGCGCCCTTGCCTATCTTTACACCGCGGAAAAGTATGGAATTCTCAACGGTGCCTTCAATGATACAGCCGTCGCCGATAAGCGAATTCTTTACGGAAGCACCGATAGCAAACTTAGCAGGCGGGTTATCTCTTACCTTGGTATATATAGGACTTGTCTCAAGGAACAGCTTAGCGCGGTTCTCGGTATTCAGCAGCGACATATTTGCCTTATAGAATGTTTCCATAGAGGTTATCTTGCTGAAATATCCTTCGTGGCGGTAAGCCATTATCTTGTACTCATGAGTCCTTGCCTGAAGGATAGCCTGTTCAAAGCTGTAAAGACTCCTTGAAGCGGATTCAAGAACGATATTCTTTAGGAATTCCTTTGAAAGCACGAACATATTCAGTGATATGTTGCATGCGCCGCTGATAACAGGATTAATGAGCACGTCCACGATCCTGCCTTCGTCATTTATGCTGAATACCGTAGCATGCTGAGCCTGCTCCGCGGAAACAACGTCCGTTGCATAGACCGAAGTGATATCAGCGCCTGTAGAGATATGATATTCGACTACCTTGGCAAAATCCATATTTGCCACAACATCGCAGTCCGACATAATAACGTAATCTGCATCGGAGGTCTTGATAAAATCCCATACTCCGTAAAGGGCTTCCAGTCTGCCCCTGTACATACCGCTCTGCACATGGCTGAACGGAGGGAGAAGGTGGAGACCGCCTATTTTTCTGGCAAGATCCCATTCACGTCCGCTTCCCAGATGATCGAGAAGGGATTGATAGTTCGACTTGGTGATAACGCCCACTTCGTCAACTCCGCTGTTTACCATACTTGAAAGAGGGAAATCTATCAGACGGTAGCGTCCGCCGAAAAGGACAGAACCCATAGTTCTTTCCTTTGTGATATCCGGAATGGTGTTATCGTGCATATTTGAGAAGATAAGACCTAATACTTTTCTGTTGCTGCTCATATTCAGTTCCTCCTTACATATTTTCCGAAATGATCTGCTTCGGAAGAACCTTTGCATTTTCGGATATTGTTATGTTGTGTCCTACAACGGCAATTCCCCAGTCGTCTCTGTTCTCGACGGTCTCTGGACGTGCGCCGATCTGAACGCCGGAATTTACAACGCAGTTTTCTCCGACGATGGCATATTCAACTATAGCGCCTGATTTGATGACCGAGCCGGGCATTATTATGGAATCTGTGACCGTCGCGCCCGCTTCAATGGTAACGCCTTCAAAGATAACCGAGAAGTCGATAGTGCCGTTTATAACGCAGCCGTCTGTTATCATCGAGTTCTCAACAACAGCGTCAGGACCGATATACTGAGGAGGCATAATGGGATTTCTGGAATACATCTTCCACTCCGGATCGTACAGGTCGATAGGGATATTGGGATTGAGAAGATCCATATTTGCTTCCCAGAGGGAATCGAGAGTTCCTACGTCCTTCCAGTAGCCCTCAAACATATACGCTACCATTTTTTCCTTTGCTTTGAGCATATTGGGTATGATAGCCTTGCCGAAATCCTTGTCCTCATCGGGATTGTTCTCGTTGTCGATAAGGTACTGCCTGAGTTTCTTCCATGTGAAGATGTATATACCCATTGAAGCATACGTAGAACGCGGGTTCTTGGGTTTTTCCTCAAAGTCTATGATATTGCTGTCATCGTCGGTTATCATTATGCCGAAACGGGAAGCCTCTTCAAGAGAAACGTTCTGAACGGCTATCGTAGCAACGGCGTTCTTTTCCTTGTGGAACTGGAGCATTTTGTTATAGTCCATTTTGTAGATATGGTCGCCCGAAAGCATTACGACATAATCCGGATCATACCTGTCAATGAAAGCTATATTCTGATAGATAGCGTTTGCAGTGCCTTTGTACCACTCAGCGCCGAGAGCCGTCTGATACGGTGGAAGGCAGTGTGCGCCTCCGTACTGCTTATCCAGATCCCACGGCTGACCGTTGCCGATGTAATCGTGAAGTGCGAGAGGCTGATACTGGGTAAGTACGCCTACGGTATCAATGCCTGAATTTATGCAGTTTGAGAGCGGGAAGTCTATTATACGGTATTTTCCGCCGTAAGGAACGGCAGGTTTAGCCATGTCATGGGTCAGAGCGTACAGACGGCTTCCCTGACCGCCCGCAAGCAGCATTGCTACACATTCTTTCTTAGTCGTATACATTCTGATTATCCTCCTATAATTATGGGATTTATTGAACTTTATTCCGTGACGTTCTTTTTCCGCCTGCCGGCTTTAGCTCCGGAACTTTCCGCAGCTTTGGTCTTCCCCTCCTTTGCGCCTGTTGCTTTGGCTGATTTTCCGCCTTTGCTGTTTTTTGAAGAACTTTCCGCAGCTGCGGTCTTTGATCTTTTTGACGCTGATGCCGGAGATTGTTCTTTTGCCGGCGTTTCCGCCTTAGGAGCGCGCTTTTTCTTAGGAACGCATTTGAAATACATAACGCTCATCGCCGGGATATCAAGAACTATGGATTGTTCATAGCCATGCATCGAATAATCCTCTGACTTTATCTTTCCGTTCTGTATCACGCCTGTTCCGCCGTATTTTTCATCGTCCGTGGAAAGCACCTGCTCATATGTTCCTTCATAAGGAACGCCTATTCTGTAATTATCCCTTGCAACGGGGACAAAATTGCATACTGCGATAAGTTCCTTGCCGCTCCTGTCTATCCTGCGGAAGGAGATTATACTCTGCATATAGTCGTCATGACATATCCACGAGAAACCTTCCCATGATTCGTCATTTTCCCAAAGCGGAGAATTGGCAAGGTAGAATTTATTAAGATCTCTGCTGAAATCCTGTATTTTTCTGTGTGTTTCGTAGTCAAGAAGCAGCCAGTCAAGACCCTGCTTGTAATTCCATTCTATTACCTGAGCGAACTCCGTTCCCATAAAGTTGAGCTTCTTTCCGGGGTGCGCAAACATATACGCAAGGAAAGCGCGGAGGGAAGCAAATTTTTCTTCCATCGAGCGTCCGCTCATCTTGTTGAACAGCGAAGCCTTTCCGTGAACGACTTCGTCATGCGAGATAGGCAGGATATAGTTCTCGCTGAAGCTGTAGAAGAAAGAGAATGTAAGTTTTCCGTGGTTATTGGCGCGGAATATCGGATCCATTCTCATATAATCCAGCATATCGTTCATCCAGCCCATATTCCATTTGAAATTGAATCCCAGACCGCCTACGTCGGCAGGCTTTGTAACAAGAGGCCATGCAGTGGATTCTTCGGCGATCATAAGGATATTTCCGCAGCGTCCGAAAACGGCTGTATTGAGCTTTCTGAGGAAATCTATAGCCTCGTAGTTCTCGTTTCCGCCGTCCTTGTTGGGTCTCCATTCTCTTCTGTCGTAATCCAGATAGAGCATCGAAGCGACCGCGTCGACTCTCAGACCGTCAAGGTGGAATTTTTCTATCCAGTAAACTGCATTGGATATCAGGAAGGAATGTACTTCCGGTCTGCCGAAATCAAATACTCTCGTTCCCCATGAAGCGTGTTCCTTTTTGAGGGGATCGGTATACTCATAAAGGCAGTCGCCGTCAAATTCAAAAAGTCCTGCGGCGTCCTTCGGGAAATGAGCCGGCACCCAGTCGAGTATAACGCCTATGCCTGCCTGATGGAACATATCTATCATTTTCATCATATCTTCCGGAGTTCCGTAACGGGACGTAGGCGCATAATAACCGATTATCTGATATCCCCATGAGCCGTCAAAGGGATATTCGGCAAGCGGCATAAGTTCAAGGTGGGTATAACCCATATCCTTCAGATAAGGTATCATCTCTTCGGCAAATTTTACGTAATTGAAGGGCTTACCGTTTTCGTAGGTTCTCCACGAACCGAGATGACACTCATATATATTCATAGCGCTGCGGTATATGTTCTTGGAATCTCTTTCCTTGTACCAGGCAGCGTCATTCCATCTGTACTCGTCTATATCGAAATATTTTGTAGCCGTATTGGGGCGTGTTTCCATATGAGCGCCGTAGGGATCGGCTTTCATAACTATGCTCATATGAGAAGTTTCGATACTGTACTTATAAGTAAAATACTTTTCCACATCGGGAAGGAATATTTCCCATACGGATTCATCGGAAAGACGTTCCATGGGGTTTTTGTCCCTGTCCCAGTCATTGAAATCGCCTACTATTGACACAGATCTTGCATGAGGAGCCCAGACGCGGAAAAACACGCCTTTTTTGCCGTCCTTTTCGCCTTTATGGGCGCCGAAGAACTCAAAAGCGGTATAATTGGTCCCTTCATGGAACACATGAAGCGGGAACTCATAGCTTTCGGGCATTTTTTTATTAATATTTGACATAAGAGGATACTCCTTCTATATTACTTATGATATTATTTTAACAGATTGTATATCATATTTCAAGCCTTTTTAGTAAAGTTTTACAATATTGACGTAAACAGCAGCACTAAATTGTGCAATTGTTACATAAAAATTTCCGAAATAGCTGCTAAATTTTTGAAAAAAGCGTGAATGTAGAAATTACTGTAATTTTTTCACTTTAAAATGTATATAAGTTACATATCGCATACCGATTTTACCGGTCATATTTTGTGCAATTTGACAACATAAACAGTCTTGTCATCACGGCGGCATGGATCGCCGTCCATATTTTTTTCCGCTATGCCGATAATTCTTTCCGCGCAGTCCTGTGCGGTAACGCCGGTGCTGAGCATCAGCTCCCTTATTTCCGGAAAACATTCTTCGCATATGCCGTCGGTCATCATAACGACCTCGTCCCCGTCCGAAAAATGAAATCTCCGCCGTTCAATTTCGGCAGGACTCACTATCCCCACCGGAGTAGTCCTGCTTTCAACGGTCCTTATCGCACCGCAGCTTTTGATGAATGTCTGTGCTGCTCCGAGTTTTATTATCTCAGCCTTTCCGGTAAAGAGATCAACCGCAAGAAGATCTATCGTAGAAAAATATTCCTCGGAAGATTTGGTAAGCAGTAAAATATTCACGAGTTTCACCGCCGCCTCCGTACCCAGACCTGCTCTTATCATCCTTACCGCTGCGGAAACGGTCATACAGCTTTCTGCGGCGGCTCTTGCCCCGCTGCCCATGCCGTCGGAAAGCATAACGTAAAGATTGCCGAGACCATCTTCAAATACCGCTCCGAGGTCGCCGCTCACCGATCCTCTTCCCGACGCTCCGGCACTGCCTATTTCTGCGGCAAAATTTTCCTGCTCATGGAAATACATCCTTGTCGTTCTTTCCGGACGGAACGATACCGGAAGCGCCAGTTCCCTGTCTGCGGCTGCGGAAAGTTTTTCGGTAAGTTCACGGGGAGATATAATTAACTTTCCCTCAAAAAAACATTCTATGTATACCCTGCCGTTACGATCCGTAAACAGTGCCGAATGAGCATTTGACGCACCCGCCGCGGAAACGATCTCGTTTACGGCATATGACAGCTCCTCATCGCAGAACGGGAAAATATCTCCGGTGCTGCCCAGTGCGTACAGCATTTTTTCGGTGCTTTCAAGCTGTTCGGAGGTTATCTCCATCATACAGCGCGACGCGTCCGAAAGCCGTTTTTCCGCAGTCTGCCTGTAAAATTCAATATTGAAAGTTTCCGCAAGAAGTTCTCTGTGCGGACATATATCCAGCGATCCGTGAAGGTCACGTACAGTGACCGAACCTTTTTCGGCAAGGATCTTTTCGGCGGCTCTGAAGTAATTTTCTATCCTTTTTTCCTCATTCTCGCAGCAGAAAGCGCTGTTCCGGCAGGACGAGCAAACTTTTTTGCATACTTGTCCCGAAATATCCTGACGTATCTCCTTGCCGTAAAGTATTTCCGAAGCGGCGGAAAAACTTTTGCGCACGTCCGCGACCACCGATGCCGCAAATTTCAACCTTTCCCCGTACTGAACTGCCGCTGCGGACACGGTCCCGCCAACGGGATAGCTTTCCGGAAAGAACTTTCTTAAAAACCTGTCCGGCACGGCGCAGAACAATATCGAAGCGGCGGACATATCCGCAAGCAGATTCAGCGCGTCAGCCGGCATACCGTAAATAAGCGCGCCTGCCGATCCGGCAATAAGGAACGCTGCCGCTGCCGCAAGTTTTCCCTTCTTTCTGAAACATCCCGCTGCCAGCGCGGAGCATATCGGTATGGGAGACGACGCAAGGAAAGCCGGCGAAGCCGCTCCGGCCGCAAATGAAGCAAGCGCTGCCGAAGCTCCTCCCGAACCGCAGCCGGCTCTGTACGTTATTTCAAGAGCGATAAATCCTCCCGCAATACGTCCGGCGTTGAGCGTACCCATATCCGCTCCGCAAAGTGTACAGATCGCAAGAACATATACTGCCGCAAGAGCATATCTGTTTTCGCGTGAGAATACCGCATTGTCATCAGCCGCGTATTTGACTTTCATACAAAGGAACACTGCCGCTCCGCATATGATCCCGCGGAAAGCTACCGCGAAGATCAGCGCCGTCCTTATTTTGTCCGAAAAAGATACTATGATACCGCATATCACATATGCCATTCCGGAAAGTATGCCTAAAATATGCGGCGAAAGTTTCCTGCCCAATACTGCCGACATAAAAGCCTTGGCAATTATTACCGCAGGCATAGCTATAAGTTCCGTTACGGACGAACTTACGGTATTTTCCTTGAGCATATATACGGCTGCCCCCGCAAATGCCGCAAGGCTGTTCCACGGCGAAAGCACCGCCGCCGCCGAAACGCACAGCGGGACTCCGCTGCCGCCTATATTTGTTCCGGCGGCAAGGTATCCGAAAACTGCTGAAAGTATCATCGCCGCCGGCAAAGGAATATGTCCGGTCTCCTTTTTATATTGGAATATGTATTTATCTCCGGTCTTTTCTTTTAATTTCATTATCCTGTCCTGCTCCTTTCAAATTCCGTGCGGATATATCGCAAAACCGTTTATATGGAAACGGCAGGATAATTATACCAGAATAATTGCGCGTATTCTGTCAAAAACGGCAAGGCAGGCTGAGGCAGGCTGAGCTTGCACGCATATCACCCCCAAAGTAAGTTAAATAATAAATCGTTAAAATATATAGCCCCCTCAAGGGGGCGGATATAT
>CANRJZ010000048.1 GCA_947631055.1 uncultured Clostridia bacterium
CACAAGGATTCAGCCGTACACATTCAAGCAGATTGACCGTTCCCATAACATTGGTCTCATATGTATAGCGTGGATCTTTATAGCTTTCACGGACGATCGGCTGTGCCGCAAGATGAAAAACGATTTCCGGCTGTGCTTCCGCAAAAACTGATTTCAGCTTTTCAAGATCGCGAATATCCGCAATAACGCTTTTCATTTCTTTTTCCAGTCCGGAAATATCGAACAAATTTGGTTTTGTCGGCGGTTCAAGACTGTAACCAGTTACATTTGCTCCTTCATTTACAAGAATTTTGCAGAGCCATGTGCCTTTAAAACCGGTATGTCCCGTTACAAGGACACGTTTGTTTTTGTAAAATGATAAATTCATTTAACTTCCCTCTTTTTAGGCGGAATTATCAGTATTTTCAAGAATGTTGAATGGATAAATTTTATAACAAAATATGATATTAGTAGTGAAAAAACAAGCACAGCAACAGAAATTATCAAAATCACCGCATAGGGTAATTCAGCAATATTGATAAACTTTGTTATAATTTCACAAATATAAATCATACCTGTTTGTGCCAACATAAGCAGCAAAGATTCCTTTCCACACCATGTGACACATTTGGGGTGAATTTTTTCTCCAATCAATAGCAATGCAATTGTAGTAGAAATTCCACTTACATAAAATAAAATAGGATTGTGTATAGATGAAAAATGCAAATCCACAAATCCATCGTTAAACATCGCAGTCATAAATCCAAATATCAAAAATATTAAAGGCATAATTTTCCATCTGGGGGGGTAGACAATGTATATTTTTTCAGAATATATCCTATTAATATTAAGGAAGCGCCCACTATACTTTTTGAAATCAAATTAAATATATGCCATCCCCAAAATTCAGCAGTAACAATACTTATATCGGTAACTTCCTTAAAAAAATCATATTTATCTGAAAATGCAGACATAACAGATCCTAACATAATAAGGAAAACCGTTTGTATAATTATAGGAATACGTTTATTATTACGGCAAAAATAAGCTATGATACCGGAAATAAAAAACGCCGGAAAGAACCAACACGCTCCTGCTCCCCAAGTTATTATTGAGCATATTCTTATTGAAATTTCTCGCATATACTGACCCGATCCGTGCACTAATATATTCAGTATGCTGTCAACAAAAAATATTAGCACTGTAAAAGTAAAATATGGATAAAGCAAGGAAGCAGCACTGTGTTTTATATAATCCATAGGTTTTCGTTCTGTTCTTCCAAATTGTAGGTATCCGCTAACAATAAAAAACAATGCAAGTTCAAACGAGCAACAAAATTTTGAAACAACATCCACATTTCCGTATAAAAAAGGCATGATATGAGCAAAAGATACAGCTACCATTGCTACTCCTTTTGCAAAATCAACACTATTATCCCTTGTTTTTGCCTCTATCATCCATTTAATCCTCCCAAACCTTCCATGGCGCGTGACCGGATGCCCAGAGTTCCTCCAGCTTGTCCTTTTCGCGCTTTGTGTCCATGCACTGCCAGAAGCCGTCGTGATAATAGCTTTTGAGTTGTCCCTCCGCCGCGAGACGTTTCATAGGAGTTTGCTCAAAAATTGTGTTATCGTCGTCTATGTAGTCGAAAATTTCGGGGTTGCAGACCATAAATCCGCCGTTTATCAGCGAGCCGTCCTCGTCGTCTTTTTCACGGAAAGCCGTTATGGTATCATTTTCATCAATATCCAGAACACCTTTTTGCTGGGCAAGGCTGATCGAAGTAAGCGTTGCAATTTTCCCATGACTTTTGTGAAATTCAATAAGTTTATTTATGTTGACATCACAAACCGCATCGCCGTATGTAAGGCAGAACGGTTCATTTCCTACATATTTCTGAACTCGTTTTATACGCCCGCCGGTCATTGTATTAAGACCGGTATCGACAACGGTAACTTTCCAATGCTCGGCATGCTTATCGTGAACAATAATTTCATTTCCGCGTGTAAAATCAAAGGTTATATCCGATGTATGCAGAAAATAGTCAGCAAACCACTCTTTTATGACGTGCTGCTTATATCCCGCGCAGATAATAAATTCATTTATCCCATATGCGGAATAACCTTTCATTATGTGCCATAATATAGGCATTTCACCGATCTCTATCATCGGTTTTGGTTTAAAGGCGGATTCTTCGGATATTCGCGTTCCAAAGCCGCCGGCAAGGATCAGGGATCTCATTAAATTTTTTCCTTTCTTTATAGACATGTTTTACTGATCTCTGATATGCAGAGTTACGATAATGTCCCATATATGTAACTTTTTCAAAATAGCTTTTAATTTTTGCTTAATTATAAACATTGTTTTTTTCTTCTTATAGTACTTTTCATAATCAGACCAATATGGCTCATCTTTATACGCTGCAAATAACAACTCTTTAGAGTCTTCGTTAGCATCATAAATCGCATTGCTTTTTTTCGTTTCCCACAAGATAATTTGATGTGTAAAAAAATCGTACAATAGATCTTTACGTACTTTTTCATACGCTTCTCTTGATAATATTCCGACGTCAATATATTTTCTAAAAATGCTTAAAAGGTTTATATAAAATACTTGATATAATCCATACGAAAGATCTTTGCCTTGTACCGTTTGAGCATACAGTAATTCTTTGTTACATATCAATGCTGACTTCTTTTCATTCATCAATGTACATGATTTTACGGTATGCCAAAAACGCAGTTCACAACCAGATAAATCGTTTTCTATTCCATCACATTCCTCTTCCCAAATTCCAAATGCGCCGCTCCATCCCAGACAATATCCCATCACTATAGCAGCCTGTTCAAAACTATTACACTTAATTAATTCTTCTTGATACGTTTTTCTCTGACCATTTAAGAACAGAATTTGCTTTTTTGTATATTTATACTCTTTTATTAAATTGCAAATATATTTTAAACTGTCTTCTAAATAAATAAATGTGTCATTGCTAAGTTTTCTAAATATTCCCGATCCTCTGCTCACAGCAAGAGGAAAATTTTTGTCAATTATATTCACAGTATTGCGAAAATAACAAATATTTGAATATTTTGATGAATACTCAATTCCAAGTGATTCTGTGTTATCATTTGAAGCGTTGTCAGATATTACAATTTCTACTTCCCCATTTTTAAATTCCGACTGACAAATAATGGATTCTATGCTTTTTTTAAGATACTTGCACCTGTTATATGTTGGAATGCATATACTTAGTAACGGCTTCATTTTATTCTCCTTTTTAATACATTCGGAATTATTAAACTTAAAATCTTGATATATAATAACAAAATATTTTTAAGCGTAAACCCCTTATAATTTGATCCAATCATTAATATTCGCATCATATCTTTTAATTATCTTTGCCGGAACACCAGCAAGAACAGAATAATCGGAATATTCCCCTGCTAAAACAACAGCATTGCTACCGACTATACACTGTTTTCCGAGTTTAACGCCCGGGTGTATAACCGCGCCATATCCGATAAAACAGTTATCACCAATATGTGTAGGCTTTACGATCAAAGGCTGCATAAGAATGTTTTCACCGATATTTTTGTATTCGTGAGCAACATCGGCTATATAAATATTTGCCGAGAAAGTAACGTCTTTTCCAATGATAAGTTCTTTGCAGCATATCATATGCAAATTCTGACCAAAACTGGTTCTCTCTCCTATTTCAACACATGGTTTATATGAAACGCCATTATAATTTGTGATAGCTTCTATTCGGGCATGGGGCATAATGTTTACCCCCTCATGGAAAAAAATGTATTTTTCTCCAATTAATTTCACCGGCTTTTGGACTGTACATCCCATGCTGAATTTTCCAAAACGGTGTTTATATTTTAAATAACTAAATAATACACAGAATTTGTCTTTTAATAACATTTTTTTATTATCGCTTTGAATAAATCTATCAATTTTCATTAGAAATTTATTTTTCATTTTATCACCATATTCATTTAGAATATTTTATTATTTTTGCGAGAATCCCTACAGCCACTGCATTATCAGAAATATCTGATGTAACAACAGCGTTTGCACCTATGACAACATTTCGTCCTATTTTAATATGTCTATGTCCTAATATCCGTGCGCCCATTCCTATGACTGAATAGTCTCCGATCTCAACACCTCCAACATTCAGTCCAGTATGTCTCAACGATTTATTGGGTATATACTCATGCTCTGTATCGGTTATAAGCACATTAGGAAGTATACTTACACCATTGCCTATAATTATCATGTTTGCACAGGTTATATGACAATACTGACCTATATTGACATCGTTGCCGATATTTATTTCAGGAGAATATTATTTTCAAGCCATCTATCAATTGCTTCCATGCGAAGTCCATTGACAATATATACATTTTCTCCTATAGAAATGTGCTTTTTACCCAATATTTTCAGCGGAGATCTGATTATACTCTTTTTACCAAACGATTTATATTCTACACTTATTACCCCCCCATAAAAGTTTTTAACATTTTATACGGCTTTTTTAAAATATTTTTTATTATTTTATTCATTATATACTATTCTCCGAATTTCATTATTCTTTCGATCTTACTGTTATCTCCCCAAACAGCTTTTGAATCATATGATCGATCAGGATATTTCCCGTAATCAAGTTTTATTTTGAAATTATTTTCCTTGATAAATCGCTCTACCCTATCGGCAAGTTTTTCGGGTCTTCCGGAACAGATATTTATTATACCATTTATATCATCTTGTTCTACAGCCGCAGCCGTTTGCAAACAAAAATCATTATAATCAATAAAATCCCATTGATTAAGTCCGAGTGTAAAAGGGAATAAAGACTCACCTTTTGCCTCGGCAGTTGTTATTTTAGAAAATATTGAATTTCCAAATTCATTATTGCCAACAATGTAAAATCCCCTTAACCATTGAAAAATTACATTATTATTTTTTGCAATAATTCCAATTGATTGCCTTAAAGCATTTTTAGCCACACCATAATTACTTTGCGGAAAACATGGCGTGTCTTCTTTGATGCTTCCTTCATAAAATCCGATCTCATGCATTGTTCCCATAATGCACAGTCGGCTTATTCCACTGTCTATCATGTTTTTTAAAAATAAATAATGCTGCGGCAATTCAAGAATGTGCGAATCAGAATTATGTACAAAACCGTTATTCCACGCTAAATGGAGTAAAATGTCAGGTAAACTAAAATATTTATATGGATCTTGCACCTTAAAAAGATCGCATGATACTTTTAAAGCTCTTTTATCAATATGTTCTGTTGAGAGATCAGCAGCTATCACTTCATAACCGTCATCAAGCAGCTTTTTTACTATTCCTTGTCCAAGATAACCATTCGCACCTGTAACTAAAATTTTCATTATTGCTCCTCCGCATTAATAAATAACTTTTGTATCCAATGATTTAATGAATACTTTTCAACAATTTTTTTATCTGGTTCTACATATTCAGAACATAAAAAACCATCAGGAATAATGGGGTTATTTACATCAATAACACATACATTGTCAGGAATATAAAAATCGTAATTACAAATCTCTTTATTGGTTGTAATTATTTTTGAACAAGCAGCTAAGGACTCAATAGTTCTAATAGATAAACCTTTTTGAGAAAGATATGGCATATCTATTACAATTTTGGATCTTTTACTAATTTGAGCCGATTCAGAAATACTAAGTTCCTTATGTTTGACAAAGTCATGTACTTCTTCGCCTAAAAGCTTGCATTTACATATGTGAAATATTGATGTGGACAGGATTGTATACCATTCATATTTTTTTTTAGGAAATTTATCCTGCAGGCGAGCAAGTAAGCTTTCCCTATATGTATGCAGTGTTCCTATACAAGAAAAATCTATATCTTTATTATCATTAATATATCTATAATCATCACAGAAGAACAGTGGCAAAAATCTTAGATTATACTTAATACAATCAAACTTGTCAAATGATACTATGTCATCAAACACATTTTTAATTTTTTGATATTCGTCTATACGTTCTATATCGTCCCACAAATATAATATTTTTTTTGCTTTTTTTTGACCATTCATAAAAATTTTAAAGCGTTCACAATCCAATCCGCGTCCTACAAGTACAAGAATATAGTCATAATAATTTTCAGATATTTTTAAAAATTTTTTATTCTGATTTTGTTGATTTATTCTTTTGGCAAATTTCTTACCAAAGATCTTTTCTGTTGCCCATATTGCTCCCGGTCTTTGGTATTCACAAAAGATCACATCAACTTTTGCATTCATTTCGGATTCAATTGCGCTTTTGATCCTATCAACATATTCTCTGAAATAAATTGTTAAAAATAAGACCTTGTTCATATATAATTTGATAACACCTCTTTCTTCATTCGACAAACAAGAATTATATATCTGTGATATATTTATTTTAACTTATACTCAAAACACTTGATAATGCCTAAAAATAATATCACTTGACAATAATTCTTATTGAGCCTTATTATTTGTGTTTGAATTAGATAAATAATAAAGAGCCAGCAAATATGTTTCAATAATTACCATTGCAGAAATGCTTGAAAACATATACGGGTTAAAAATTGGCTTTACTGCCCACAAAACAAAATTTATCAAAAAAAACATTTTATATTTTGGGGATTTTATATCAGCAACCATAAAATCATATACAACCAGTACAATACTGCCAATAATAATTAAAAATCCTATTATACCAAATTGATATAAAAAAGATAAATACTCCAATTCATAACTAAAAATATTGCTTTGAGATCTAATACATTCTTTCAAATATGAACTAAATCCATGGCCAAACAAAAAATGATCTTTGAATCCATTAAACAAATATATAAATTGCACTTTACGTGCATCATCTGAAATTCTGACAGCATCACTATCAAACCTTGAGTTAATAAAGTTCTGAATTGTATAATAAAAAGTTGTGTTTTGGTACAAAAATACACTGATTAATGTCAATGAAACAATAATGATCAAGAACAAACGAATAAATGATTTTTTTTGATGTCCGTACTTTTTAAATAAATAAAACACAAAGCACAACAAAATAACAAGAAGTTGTAAAAAAATCAACCTGGAATATGTTATTAATGAAAAGAAAAACATTACCGAAAGTGTAATAAAACGATTCAAATAGCTTCTTTTGCGAAAAACCAAATCAAATCCTAAAAGTGTAAATGGTATTAAATCATTGCTTGTAGATAATCTGCATAATGTGACGGAGTTGAAAGGAATTTGTAATGTCATTACTTCAGCTGATAAAATATTATTAAAAAAATACATGATCATTTCATATGAAATGATTTTTAATAAAAACAATATTTCAAGTATTATTTTAAATGCAACAAAGCAAACGCAAGAAACATAAATTATTTTACCAAGTTTATTTATGCTGTTTGTTGTGCTGAAATTGGCAAAATACAAATCTGCTAATATAAGCATCCCTACGAAAGCACTGACATACTGAATCATCGGGAAAATCCCTTTAGTATAATCATTGATTACTGCAATAATCATCCAAACGCACATAGTAACACATGCAAAAAGCAACCAGATTATTTTATCAGTAATTTTAATAATTCTTTTTTTGGATGCACTCGCCAGATAAAATAAAAAAAAGCATACTGCAAAAGCCAACATTTTAATTGGGAATCCAAATATTGTCCCTGATGGAAGGACCCATAACATAATTAAGAATCCAAAAGATAGATCCACCGCTTTATTCATAAAAGTCCTCCTGCATTAATAAAATTTAGGCTTTTGTCTCGTATGATAATATACTACAAAATAAAAAACTTAAAACTCTTATATTTTATTGCAAGTTTCATTGCAATCCATAGTATATAAAGATCGCAAACCAACATATGATTGTTTTTTTTATAATATGCTTTCAAATCTTTTTTCTGAATAGTAAACCTAAAGACAGCGCTCTCAATAGTACCCTTTGAATTTAGCGAATAATTCTGCTGGATTTCATTCTCCATGATACAAATTTTCAAGCCTTGTTGACGCACTTGATTCATAAAATCATGATCTACACAATCCAAAAACATATTTTCGTCATAAGATATTCTTTTATATACGTCCAGCCTGACTACCATGCCACTGTTTATAGCCGAAATTTTGGAAATATCAATCTCATTTTTATTGTGCAGTCCTGATGGTTTACAGCCAAGCACCATTTTGCAAGGCGACATCATTAGTTCACCTGACATAACAATTGGCAACAACAGTTGATACTGAGGATTTTGAATTTTGCGAAACACTTCATGAAAATAATTTTCCGGGAGATATGTATCGTCATCCAAAATCATGATATAATCATGATCTGACTTTTTTAACTTGCTAAGCACAATATTATAGGCCTTAGACAAACCAATATTTTTACTTTCTGAATAGTATGTATACCCACGTTCATTACACCATTCTTTATTTGCATTTGACATTGTACTGTTATCAAACACAATAACGCTAATTTGCTCAGATATGCTTCTTAACGATACTAAACTTTGAGATTCATCACATGATTTATTATAAATAACAACTAAGGCATACAACATTTATCCTTCACCTTTGTAAATTTAAAATTTTATTAATGAACAATTAGATTTCTACATCTAAATATAATTTCAGATATATAAGTTGTTAATATGCATTTAACTCTTTTATAGAAATTCATTTCCGTATTTATAACAGGCAACCGCTTGCATTTCAAATTATTTTTAGTTATCCACACATTTAGAAGACGTTCGCTTAAATATCCATACAATCTTGGCTGATAGGTTATTTTATTATTTGTTATCTCCGATTCTACTTTATCTAAAATGTTAAAAAGCCACTCACAATAACTGTTAAACAAATCTTTTTTGCAATACATCATATTACATATAACCATTGTGTTTCCATTCATAACGCTATCAAAGCAATCTGTATATTCAGGATAAACAGCTGCGACTGAATTTTGTAAAATATCGTATATTTGTTCGCTGCAGTGATATCTTATCAATTTCTCTTTCAAACTAAAACGAATATGTTCATTATATGTAACGATCATATCATTGTCTTGCAGTATCTTATTAAGATCTTCTATACTGTAAATATCTTTTTTACTGTTGCTCCATCTTGTTTTTCCAAAAAAACGTCTGTAATGAACGAGTCCCTTATAATCATCATCAGTGTTTTTCCATATCCAATATAGTCCTGTAAGCTCACAATAGTTTCCGTTTTTTTGTGAAATATTTTCTCCGATATCATCTCTTAAATATTCTGTATCTTCATTTCTAAACGCACCAACAAGCAATGGTTTGTAGCCAGCTATTTCGGGCATTTTAGTTTTTTTATGTGTTATTACATATATCATTTCTGTATTTCTCCTTGCCGGATCTGTTTCCTAACAACCTTGCACAGCAATCTGTTCCAAACCGAAAGATAGAAAAAAATTTTCCTTTTTTTATAAGCCCAATGACAACGTATTTAACAAGTTTAAAGCCTTCTGAATTGGCAGAAATATTTCCAAGCAGCTCCTTGTGTCTTTCCATTTCGTATCCTAAAATAAAATTCCGCTTGTATTGCTCTTTCAATGTGAGATCGTGTGAATGTATCACTTCCGCATCTGCGGCATAACCGGCTTTATATCCGTTATTTACAGCTTTTGCTGCAAAAAACATATCTTCATTGGTTTTAAGCGGATATTCAAATCCTCCTAATTCCAGATAAATTTTTTTGTCATAAGCCGCACATACATCGGAACTATAAAATGTTTTTATTCCGTATGTACCTATATCAGATTTTTGCCGTATATTGCTCACGTTTGGATAATTAAATTCGCGAACCAGTTTTTCCATTTCTGAAGAATCAGGTCTGGCAAGCTGTCTTCCGGAAACAACGGCAATGTTATCTTCACTTTTAAGATGTCTTATAAGATTTTCAATGGTATATTCATTTGCAGGAACAGCGTCCTGCGTCATAAAAACAACATGATCCCCATGACTTTTCCTTAACGCCATATCACGAGTACCGCCGTGATCAAAATCTTTTCTCTTTATTGGTATAATCGTTACTATCGGAAAGTTTTCAGCAATTTCCACGGTTCTGTCATCTGACTCGGAATCTACGATTATTATCTCAGCGGGTCTGAGAGATTGTGAAAGCAGCGACTCTATTAAATTTTTTATGCAATTTTCCGCATTTAAAGTTGGTATAATAACCGAGACCGCTTTATCCATATTTACAACTCACTTTGTAATTATCCTTCAACGTTTCTTTCCAATTTCTTAAAGCATCAAATCCGTTATCTTTAAAATTACTTTTGTCCAGCCTGCTGTTAAAGGGTCTTTTTGCCTTACTTACCACATATTCCTTTGTAGAGACCGGAATTACCTTAGTGTCCTTTCCCACCTGCCGGAAGATCTCTTCCGCAAACTCAGCCCAACTTATGTATCCGCCCTCGTTAGTGGCATGATAGATACCGTATTTATCGGTCTCACACATATCCACAAGCAAACGTGCAAGGTCAGGAGTGTAAGTAGGCGTGCCTATCTGATCGTTTACAACTCGCACTTCCTTGTGCGTTTCGGAAAGTTTAAGCATAGTCTTTACAAAATTGTTCCCATGGCTTCCGAAGACCCAGCTTGTACGCACGATATAGTATTTTTCAAGAGTATTTTTTACCGCAAATTCTCCTTGAAGCTTTGTCTCTCCGTAATAATTAAGCGGTGCAAAATCTTCACAGTCAGGTTTCCAAGGCTCGGTACCTTCTCCGCTGAAAACATAATCCGTAGATATGTATATCATCTTGCAGCCTATCTCTTTGCAGGCTTCGGCTATGTACTTTGTCCCTAAAACATTTATCGCATAGACCTTCGGCTTGTTTTCCTCGTCCTCGGCAGCATCAACGGCAGTCCATGCAGCACAGTGTACCACCGCGTCAGGCTTTGATTTTAAAATTGTATTGTGGACTGCTTTTTCATCGGTAATATCCAGCTTTATGTACTCACATTCCTGATCAAAGCTGTCCTGAATATCAGCCGCAATAGGTTCATGACCTCTTTTTTTTAATTCTATTATCATGTCCCAGCCAAGCTGTCCGTTTGCGCCTGTAACCAAAACTTTCATTTTCTCACCTGCTGCCATACATTTTCATATAGTAATTCTGATATTCCCCCGAAATAATATCTTCCCACCAAGGCTTGTTTTCCAAATACCATTTAATAGTTAATTTGATACCGTCTGCAAATTTGGTTTCCGGCAGCCAGCCAAGTTCATTATGAATTTTTGTAGGATCAATTGCATAACGCATATCGTGGCCTTTTCTGTCCGCAACATAAGTTATCAGGCTTTCTGGCTTGTTAAGCTCCTTGCAGATAAGTCTTACAATATCAATATTTTTCATTTCATTATGTCCGCCGATGTTATAGATTTCTCCGACTTTTCCTTTGTGGATTATCAGATCTATCGCTTTGCAGTGATCCTCAACATACAGCCAGTCACGAACGTTTTCTCCCTTTCCGTAAACAGGCAAAGACTTGTCATTAAGTGCATTTGCTATCATTAGAGGAATTAATTTCTCCGGAAAATGATACGGTCCGTAATTGTTTGAACATCTTGAAATTGTTACAGGAAGTCCGTATGTTCTGTGATATGCAAGAACAAGCAAGTCCGCGCTTGCCTTTGACGCGGAATATGGGCTGCTTGTATGTATAGGCGTTTCCTCGGTGAAAAACAGATCCGGTCTGTCAAGAGGAAGATCCCCGTAAACTTCATCAGTGGAGACCTGATGATAACGTGTTATCCCATACTTTCTGCAAGCGTCCATAAGAACTTGTGTTCCTAAAATATTTGTCTGCAAAAAGACTTCCGGGTTCTCAATACTGCGGTCAACATGAGATTCCGCCGCAAAATTCACAACTATATCCGGCTTTTCCTCTTCAAACAATTTATAAACAGCTTCTCTGTCGCAAATATCTGCTTTTACAAAACGAAAATTTGCATTGTCCATAACGCTTTTCAAGGTAGAAAGATTTCCCGCGTAAGTCAATTTGTCCAGACAAATTATTTTGTAGTCCGGATATTTTTTCAGCATATGGAATATAAAATTCGAGCCTATAAATCCGGCGCCGCCGGTAACTATTACAGTCATGATCACACCTCAAACGTAATTTTTGAATCTTTTAACAGCGGATGTTTTTTGTCCTTTTCACTGAGAATGATCTCTCCGTCAAAATCCCAGTCAATGCCTATATCAGGATCATTCCACATTATCCCGCCCTCGTCCTCCGGGTGGTAAAGCTCATCGCATTTGTATGCAAATTCCGCATGATCGGAAACAACGAGAAATCCGTGTGCAAATCCTCTCGGTATCATAAACTGGCGCTTGTTTTCCTCTGAAAGAAGCACGCCTGTCCATTTGCCGTATGTTGAACTATTTTTACGGAGATCTACCGCAACATCGAAAACTTCGCCTTTTAAGACTCTTACAAGCTTTGCCTGCGGATATGTTTTCTGAAAATGCAGACCGCGGAGAACTCCTTTACGGCTGCTTGACTGGTTATCCTGAACAAATGTATAATCCAGTCCTGCGGCTTTGAAGTCTGCTTCCTTATATGTTTCCATAAAATATCCTCTGCTGTCGCCGAAAAGTTTAGGTTCGATTATGTAAACGTCTTTTATTCCGGTCTCAATAAATTTAAAGTTTCCCATAAGCACCTCAGTAAACTAATTTTCCTTCCGCAACATTTTTCAGATGCTGTCCGTAGGGTGATTTTCCGTATTTCTCTGCGCACTTTAACAATTCATCTTCCGTTATCCAGCCGTTTTTATATGCAATTTCCTCCGGTGCGGAAATTTCGATCCCCTGACGGTTCTGTATCATTTTTACAAAATCGGTCGCTTCCGCAAGACTGTCCATTGTTCCGGTA
>CANRJZ010000049.1 GCA_947631055.1 uncultured Clostridia bacterium
GATGAATTATAATTTATCGTACTATAATAAAATAGTCCGAAAATAATAATATTACCCGCGCTATCTGATAAGAGGATATATGCGTGCAGGCTCAGCCTGCAAATTATAATTTATTGATAAATATAAAAATTTCCTATAAAAATTTCCGCGGAAGAAAATGCCGTCAAAGCTTCTCTTCCGCGGATATTCATTTCTGAACATTTTATATAAACACGTTCCGCAAACTTCGCGGTTTTCGCTTCGGCTGCTTTGCACCCCCGCGCGCCGTGTATTTGATCGGACGTGGTTTATATAAATAATGTTCCTTTTTTAAATTCAAATATGACTATTAAATTATTCCCGAAACGGAATATAATGGCTTGTCCGTAAAAAACCTGTCAGCAGCATATGCCATGCTTTACTCTGTCTCTTTCCTCCGCACGTTTTGCATCGTTCCATCTGTCCAGTGTTCCCGTCAGATAGCCGGTAACACGGCGGATACGCTCAAAAGGAACTTCCTCAAAATGATATTTAAGATCGACGAAATCGCCGTCCAGATTTATTTCAAGAGAAGCAAGCTCCTTGTCGGGTTCCTTTGCCTTTACATACTTAACGTAATTGTTCTTTTCCTCCTCGGAAATTGTGCCGCCGTTTACGATTATATCCATAGGACATCTTCCTTTCATTTTTTATTGATTAAATTATACCATTTAAGTATAAGTTTGTCAATAGAAAATAAAAATTTTTCTGCGATCCGTGAAATTATTTTTTCATTTCTTTTTTCATATCTTCTATTATTTTTTCTATATCCTCATCGCGGTAGGAAACTCCGCTCCAGATCTCGTGAGCCACGGCAGCCTGCCATACGAGCATAGCCATTCCGCCTACGGCTTTTATGCCGTTTTTCTCCGCGATCTCCATAAGCTTTGTAACATCCGGATTATATATGACTTCAAAGACAAATTTGCAGCTTTTTACGACTTCTTCCGTAACGGGACATTCGTCCACCTTGGGGAACATTCCCACCGGACTGGCATTAACGAGCGTATCGAATTCACCGCTTATTTCTTTATGCGTAATTACCTTTATCTTTGCGTCGGGAGCAAGCGCTATCGCCTCTTTTGCAGCAGCTTTTGCGCCTTCGATGAATTCCGGAAGGGAAACTATCGTCAGATCGGCGCCGTGAAGCGCAGCTTCAATTGCCATCATCCGTCCGACGCCGCCGCAGCCTATCTGCAATACCTTTCCGTCCAGACGTCCTCCGGCTGATCCGAGAGAACGCAGAAAACCGTAGCAGTCCGTATTGTAGCCAAAGTTCTTTCCGTCACGGCGTACAACGCAGTTTACCGAATTGTACCGCTTTGCGGATTCGTCCAGTCCGTCCAGATATTTTATGATATCCACTTTATAAGGAATGGTAATATTATATCCGTTCAAAGAATTGAGATACGCGGCTTTAGCCTCCAGTTCCTCCGGCGGTAGCTCGCAGACCTCATATTCGGCGGAAGTATTCCCGTCCAGTTCAAAAAGCCGTTTATGTATAGGCGGCGACATGGTGTGTTTCAGCGGATAGCCCAGAAGTCCGTATTTTTCCATAATATATCCCTCCGATCCCAGACCTGCCCTGACAAGCCGTCTGAGATGATCTTTTAATTTATATACGATAATAAATTATGCAGAAATTTTCGCACATTTGGTTTTCTGATGTTTTGATCTCAGCGTTATACCTTTTTCTGCAAAAACGCGCCGCAGAAAAAATTCCCGCGGCGTGATCTTGAACTTTCGGAACGGTAAAATTACTGATTATCCTCGATATACTTAACAATATCGCCTACAGTCTTGATACCTTCAACGGCTTCATCAGGGATCTCAACATCGAATTCTTCTTCAAGACTCATAACGAGATCAACAACGTCAAGAGAATCCGCACCCAGATCGTCCTGGATATTAGCGCCCGCAGTTACCTTGTCAGCGTCAACATCCAACTGCTCAACGATAATTTCCTTTACCTTATCAAATACCATTTTGATTGCCTCCGTTCATGTTTATTTTATTTATAAAGGAACGAACTATTCCGTACCGAACGAGCCGTCCGAAATTTTCGCCTTTACGTCTGACCCCTATCGGAAGATCACGGAAGATCATCAGCCTTCCTCAAACTCACCGATTTTTCTAAATTTAGTATACCGTTCATTAAGCAAAACGTCAATATCTATTTTCATTTTTTTGTTCAGCGTTTTATACAAAAATTCTGCTATATTTTCGGCGGTCTGACTAATATCGTTATGAGCGCCGCCTAACGGCTCTTCAATGACCTTTTCCGCAACGCCCAGTTCTATCATATCTTCCGCCGTGACCTTCATAATTGAACAGGCTTCTTTTTCCTTGCCGGAATCTTTCCAAAGGATAGAAGCAAATCCGCGGGGAGAAATTACCGAATATATGGAATTCTCCAGCACCGCAAGGCAGTCGCATACGCCTAACGCAAGCGCGCCCCCGCTGCCGCCCTCGCCAAGAACGATGCTTATTATCGGCGTTCTGAGCCGCATAAATTCCATAAGATTTCTGGCGATCGCTTCGCCCTGACCGCGCTTTTCGGCGTCAACTCCCGCAAAAGCTCCCGGAGTATCAATAAAGCATATCACCGGACGGTGGAATTTTTCCGCCTGTTTTGCAAGCCGCAAAGCCTTTCTGTAGCCCTCCGGATTTGGCATTGCAAAGTTACATTCTTTATTTTCGTTTATGTTCCTGCCTTTTACCTCGGCAATGACCGTGACCGGTATCCCGTTTATCGAGGCAATACCGCCCATTATCGCGCCGTCGTCGCCGAAAAGACGGTCGCCGTGCATTTCCAGAAATTCATCAAATATCAGCGGTATATAGTCTCTTATTGTAGGTCTGCCCTTATGGCGGACTATTTCAAGCCGTTCATACGGAGTGAACTTGTTCAGTTTTTCCATTATATTTCCGCCCCCTTATGCAGCTTCAGAATATGAGCAATAGTCCGTCTCATTGATTTTCTTTCAACTATCATATCCGCAAAGCCGTGTTCGAGAGCAAATTCCGCCGATTGGAAATCGTCCGGCAGCCGCTGTTTTATAGTTCCCTCGATGACGCGCCTTCCGGCAAAGCCTATAAGCACCTTCGGCTCGGCGATTATTATATCTCCCAGCGAAGCGAATGAAGCCGTTACTCCGCCGGTAGTGGGATCGGTTATGACCGTTATATAAAGAAGCCCCTCATCGCTGTGCCTTGCGACAGCGCCGCTGGTTTTTGCCATCTGCATCAGGGAAACTATGCCTTCCTGCATTCTTGCGCCGCCCGAAGCGGTGAACATTATTACCGGCAGCCTGTTTTCCGTGGCAAATTCAAAAGCCCTTGTGATCTTTTCACCCACAACGCTGCCCATTGAAGCCATCATATACCGCGGATCCATAACGCCCATAACGCATCTTTCCCCGCGTATAGTACATTCTCCCGTGATGACTGCATCTTTGAGCCCTGTGCTGTCGCGGAGAGCCTGCTGCTTTGTTTCATAGCCGGGAAAATCTATGGGATTTTTGCTGAGCATATCCGCGTCAAATTCAACAAAGCTGTCCTTGTCGGCAATAAGCTTTATCCTTTCCGGCGCAGTGAGCCGCGAATGGTAATTGCAGTGCGGACACACTTTCAGATTTTTTTCCAGCTCGTCCGTCATTATCACGCTTAGACATCTTGGACATTTGAAAACCAGATCTTCCGGCACCTGCACCGCCGTATCCTCAGGTCTGTCGCCGTCCTCTTTGTCATCTTCCGGCGAATTTACGTTAAAACGTGTTTTCACCACGTTGAACAGGTCCTCAAGACCCATATATCTTCACTCCTTATCACAGCAGACGCCGCACGGGTCTGCCAAGAGAAATTTACTGTTTTAATTAACGGGAGATCATCCCGATAATACCTATTATCAACAGGATGATCAAATACTTTTTATACTTCTGCTCTATGCTGCTCAGCTTTAAAAAAGACAGACATATTATAAAGCCAAAAAACGGGATCGCAAGCGTACATATTATCAGCCACCAATATTTTAAACAAAATTCACCGGCATCGGCGAAAAAGTTTAATAAACCGTTTCCGGACTGCTGTCCGCCGCTGTAATATCCGCCCTGACCGCTATTCTGTCCGTACTGTCCCGTCTGACCGTACTGCCCGAAGGTGTTCCCCGTCCTGTAATATGGAGTACCCTGACCCTGCTGACCGTACTGCCCCTGCTGTCTGTAAACGGAATTTCCGTTTTGGTAATAGGGAGCGCCCGAACCGCTTTGGTTCTGACCGTACTGTCCCTGCTGCCCATAAAGGGAATTACGGCTTTGACCGTAAGGACTGCCCTGCCCCATAGTTTTCCCCTGATCGTTGCGTACTTTTATATCAATGGGGTCGGGACGGTTAGGATAAATTTCCTCCATTTGGACATCAGGGGTTATCTCGCGGATATGTTCTTCTTCCGGCTGCGGGTAATCGGAGGGATCATAGTTGTAAAGTGCGCTGATATCGTCCTCGTCGGGTATCCTGTAGCCGCATGAAACACATTCGCCGTTCTGTATTTTCCCCTGACACAATGGGCATCTTTCAGCCACGGTTTTCCCCTCCTTAAAACATCAAACATCGTTTGCCGCCGTATCAGGAACATCATAAGGTAAGAAAATATATTGACCGTATGCGATCATCAGCCATGCATTTTACGTCCGAGATAACCTATATCGTATTTACCCGACTCAAAGACCGGATCCCTTATGAGCGAAAGCTGAAAATCTATGTTTGTGTCCACGCCCTCAACGATAAATTCCGCCAGTGCCCATTTCATTTTGGCGATAGCCTCTTCCCGCGTAGGAGCATAAACTATCAGCTTAGCTATCATACTGTCATAATAAGGCGTGATCGTATATCCCTGATATGCGGAGCTGTCCACGCGTATGCCCGGACCTCCGGGAATGTGCAGTGCGTTTATCCTTCCCGGACTGGGACGGAAATTCTTTTCGGGATCTTCCGCATTTATACGGCATTCTATGGAATGACCCCTTACGCATATATCCTCCTGCGAATAGGGAAGCTCCTTCCCCGCCGCAATTTTAAGCTGAGCCTTTACAAGATCGACTCCCGTAACAAATTCGGTTATAGGGTGTTCCACCTGAATACGGGTATTCATTTCCATAAAGTAAAAATTCTGCTTATCGTCCACAAGGAACTCTATCGTTCCGGCGTTGTAATATCCGCAGACCTTAGCCGCCGCAACGGCAGCTTTTCCCATTCTTTCGCGGAGCATAGGCGTCATTATGGTAGAAGGGCTCTCCTCAAGCACTTTCTGGTTGCGCCTCTGCATGGAGCAGTCCCGCTCGCCGAGATGGATAACGTTTCCATGCTTATCCGCAAGTATCTGGAATTCTATATGTTTGGGATCTATAATGAATTTTTCCATGTAAATGCTGTCGTCGCCGAAGAAATTCAAAGCCTCCTGCTTTGCAGCCGTGATCTGATCTTCAAGCTCATCGGGAGAATTCACAAGGCGTATGCCGCGTCCTCCGCCGCCCGCCGAAGCCTTTACCATAAGAGGATAACCTATCTCTTCAGCAATAGCATGGGCTTCTTCCATGGATCTTACTTCGCCGTCGCTGCCGGGAATGACCGGAACGCCGGCTTTTTTCATAGCGGATTTAGCCGCCGCCTTGTCGCCCAGCATTTCTATCGATTCGGGAGAAGGTCCTATAAATGTAATGCCGCATTTGCCGCAGTTGCGTGCAAATGACGCGTTTTCCGAAAGAAATCCGAAACCGGGATGAACGGCGTCGGCGCCTGTTATCTCACAAGCCGCTATCATTGCCTGCTCGTTAAGGTAGCTGTCCTTTGTGGCAGGTCCGCCTATACATACTGCTTCATCGGCGATCTGAGCGTGAAGAGCAGTCCTGTCGGCGGTCGAAAATACCGCTACCGTTTTCAGACCAAGCTCACGGCACGCCCTGATAACTCTTACGGCTATCTCGCCGCGATTGGCAATAAGAACTTTTTTAAACATGATAATTCACCTTTAGGTAATTATTTTATTGCAAAGGAAATTTCCGCGGAAACGGCTTTTTCGCCGTTGACCGTTGCAACAGCCTTCCCTACGCCCACAGGACCTTTACCTTGATTATCTCCACTTCAATGCGACTACCTGACGGCGGAACTTTGCTTCCTTTACCCCGCCGAAAAAGCCTATCTTCCCCTTATTTTCGGGGATCGAAAGCATTGCCACGGCGCCTGCCTGTGCACACATTTCAAGCATAAGCACTCCCGGAACTACCGGATACTCAGGAAAGTGTCCCTTGAACCAGAACTCGTCCGGCGACATATATTTTGTTGCCACAACACGTTTTCCGACTTCCATTTCTTCAATGGAATCTATCAGCAGGAACGGGTCGCGGTGAGGGATAACTTCCTTGATCTGTTCTTTGTCCATTACAGCCATGAAATATCCCTCCTTACTTGATTATCATGATCGGCTGGTCGTATTCCACAGCTTCGCCGTTCTTTACGAGAATCTCCGAAACTACGCCGTCAAAATCGCTCTGGATCTCATTCATCAGCTTCATTGACTCGATTATCATAAGCACATCGCCCTTTTTGACCTGCTTGCCAACAGATACGAAAGGCGGCTTATCGGGCGCAGAAGAAGCATAGAACGTTCCTACTATCGGAGCTTTTACAACATTTCCGTCGGGAACGGCAGGCCTTGCGGCAGTAGTTTCCGAGGGAACGGCAGCGCCGGCTGACGGCAGCGGTATCCCTGCCGGAGGAGGCGGAGGAGGACATTTCTTCCCCTTTATCGTTATCATATTGTCGCCGCAGGCAATAGTTATTTCTCCGAGAGCCTTTTCATTTACAATATCCGCAAGTTTTGAGATCGTATCAAGCTCCGTATTGAAAATTTTTCCGCTCATATTACTTTCTCCTTAATCTTTGTATTTTACGATGCAAAGCGTAGCATTGTGTCCGCCGAAACCAAGGCTGTTGGAAAGCGCTGCGTTCACCGTCATTTCACGTCCGCCCTCCGTGCAGTAATCAAGGTCACATTCCGGATCGGGAACTTTATATCCGCGTGTAACGTGAACATAATCGTTCTTTACCGAAAGCGCCGTAACGATAGCTTCTACCGCGCCTGCCGCTCCAAGAAGATGTCCCGTCATAGATTTTGTGGAATTTATAGCCACTTTATGAGCCTGTTCTTCTCCCAGAGCCTTCTTTATCGCCTTTGTTTCATATTTGTCATTAAGACCGGTGGACGTTCCGTGGGCATTGATGTAGTCGATGTCCTCGGCTTTAAGACCGGCTTCGGTATAAGCATTTATCATACCTCTTGCGGCAGCGTCTCCCTCCGGAGAAGGGCTTGTCATATGGTAAGCGTCGCCTGTTGCGCCGTAACCGGCGATCTCGGCGTAAATTTTCGCGCCGCGGGCTTTTGCGTGTTCCAGTTCTTCCAGAATAAGCGCGCCGCAGCCTTCGCCAAGAACAAAACCGTTCCTTTCGCCGTCAAACGGTATCGAGCAGCGGTCCAGATCGCCGGAACGCGTCAGTGCTTTCATATTGTTGAATCCGGCAAGCGCAAATGTTCCCACGCAGGATTCCGCACCGCCTGCTATGCAAACGTCAAGATATCCGTCCTTTATCTTCCGGAAAGCTTCTCCTATAGCGTGAGCCGCCGAGGAGCAAGCCGTTGTGGTGCAGTAGTTATCTCCCTTGAAACCTGTCCGCATCGCGATCGTTCCGGCTGCCATATTGCCGATCATCATGGGAACATAGAACACCGATATCCTGTCAGGACCTTTTTCAAGGAATTTTTCGTGCTCCTGAAGCGTAAGGTTCAGACCGCCTATACCTACTCCGAAGATCACTCCCGCGCGGAAAGGATCAATATCCTTGAAATCCGAGCCGCTGTCTTCAAGAGCGTCCATTGCGGAAACCACCGCAAACTGAGTAAATCTGTCCATTCTTCTGGCTTCTTTTTTATCTATATATTTTTCACAGGAAAAATCTTTTACTCTGGCTGCGATCTTTATGTCAAAATCGTCTCCCGTTATATCCGAAATGTAGTCAAAGCCGTGCCTGCCGGCTTTAAGGCTTTCCCACAGTTCGTCAACGGTGTTTCCTACAGGAGAGACCGTGCCCATTCCTGTAATTACTACTCTTTTCATATAAAATATCCTTTCAGAATTGTAAATTTTGCAAGTCCGGCAAGATCACATAGAAAGTCCGCCGGAAATTTCGATCGTCTGTCCGGTAACGTAAGAAGAATCCTCCGAACAAAGGAATGATACGACTCCCGCTATCTCGTCCACCGTTCCGTAACGCTTCATGGCGATAGCTTCCAGCATTTTTGCTTTCTGCTCATCGGTAAGCTTATCGGTCATAGGCGTGCTTATAAATCCCGGCGCAACGGCGTTCACGTTGATATTGCGCGAGCCCAGCTCCTTTGCCGCAGTTTTCGTCATTCCTATTATAGCGGCTTTTGATGCGGAGTAATTTATCTGCCCCGGATTTCCGTAAAGCCCCGCTACGGACGCAAGATTGACGATACGTCCATGTTTCTGCCTTATCATAACGTTTCCGGCAAGCTTCATCATATTAAAAACGCTTTTCTGGTTGACGGCAATGACCATATCATACTGTTCTTCTGGCATTCTTGCCATAAGTCCGTCACGGGTTATGCCGGCGTTGTTTATAAGGATATCGATAGTCCCGAAACGTTCTTTTACCGCTTTTACCATGGTCTCGCACTGATCGTATTTTGAAACATCTGCGCAGAATATTTCCGCCTCAACGCCCATGGCGCGTATATCCTCCGCAATAGTATTATTTTCAAACATCGTCTCGTTAAGGTCGTTAAGCGCGATATTGCAGCCGTCCTTGGCAAGGCGGAGAGCTATCGCCGCTCCTATTCCCCTTGACGAGCCTGTTATAATAGCTGTTTTAGCCATAGATCCAAATCCTTTCGGTAGATTTTTGAAATACTGAACATAACTTTTCCTTAAATATTGCAGTATGTACCTTCTCCCGTTCCTTTTCCGGAATAAATATTTCTTTTCCGGAAGGCGGTTCTTCGTTCCTGTTATCCATTAAGCGTACAAACTGCCTGCTTTTTATCTCAAAAAGCTTTTTTACCGCTGTTTCCATACGTCTCAGGCTGACTCTTACCGAAATGCTTCCGTGAACGGAATAAACTCCTATTGCCGCCAGTATGACGAAAAAACCGCTGTTTTTATCCCATACCGAAAATGTCACCAGAACACCTTGTATTATAAGCAGGATAACGCTTTTCTGCAAAAGAGCCAGTACGGCTTTTTCAAAATACAGCTCAGAAATACCATATATCGCGATATCCGTACGATCAATAAGCAAGACGCGTTTCCCCCTTCCGAAAAATCCAATACATATCAATATTCTATGATGACCGAGCCCATAGTAAGACCTGCTCCGAAACCTACAAGGCAAAGCTTGTCTCCGCGCTTTATCTTTCCTTCTTCTATCGCTTCATGGAAAGCTGTGGGTATCGACGCGCTGGAAGTATTTCCGTGCTCGGCGATGTTCAATATGAATTTGTCCATTGAAACCCCCAGATTTTTGGCTGCGGTCTCGATTATCCTTATATTTGCCTGATGAGGAATGAACCAGTCTATATCATTTATATCCAACCCGACCTTTGCCGCGGCTTTTTTTGCCGCATAAGGAAGAGCCTTAGTCGCGAATTTGTAGACTTCCCTGCCGTCCTGATAAAGAAAATATCCGCCTGCCGAAAAATCTCCTGTTTCTATCTCGTCGGTATCGGTGGTCCTGAACGGGTGGAGCACCTTATGCGCTTTTGAATAAAGAAATTTTGCCCCGCTGCCGTCCGCGCCTATATAACTTGTAAAAAGCTTGTCGGAACGGGTAACAACGGCGGCGGCGGCTCCGTCCCCGAAAAGTATGCATGTTGAACGATCCGTATAATCGGTTATTTTGGAAAGTCTTTCTGCGGCAACAACAAGCACATATTTCAGTTCGCTGTCGGTCTGAAGATATCTTTTTGCCGCATCTATGCCGTAGACAAATCCGGAACAAGCCGCATTAAGGTCATAAGCGGCAGCATTTTTCGCGCCGATCCTGCTCTGGATAACGCAAGCCACCGAAGGCGTGGAAAAATCGCTTGTAATAGTTGTTGCGATTATAAGTCCTATCTCCGAACCGTCTATACCGGCATTCCTGATCGCTTGTCTGGAAGCTTCCTCTCCCATTCTCCATGTCTGCTCGCCGTTGGCGATATGCCTTGCTTTTATCCCTGTGCGGGTAGATATCCATTCATCGTTGGTATCCACCACTTTCGCAAGGTCATCGTTGGTCACACGGAGAGCAGGAGTAAACGCCCCTGTTCCCAAAATTTCAATTCCGCACAAATCGATACCCTCCATTTTTCCTTATTCCGACAAATAATTTTTCCTGATGATATACCCTATTGAAATTTTACAATATATATGGTATATTAAATATATAGCCATTGGCAATGCCGCAAACAATATGCATATACTATTATTGTAATATTTTTCGCTCCCGTTGTCAACGATTTCGGGCAATAAAATTTACTTGCGGCGAAAATATTTTTGAAAGGGAAAAATAATATGTCAAAAACTGTATTTTTATTTTCGGGACAAGGCTCACAGTACATAGGAATGGGAAAGGAACTTTGCGAAAAATATCCGCAGATAGATGTTTTTGCCCGCGCAAGCGAGATAGTCGGATTTGACATCGAAAAAAAGATAAACGGATCTTCCGAAGAAGAACTGGCAAAGACCGTTTATTCCCAGCCTGCCATAATGGCGGTATCGCTTACCGCCTTTGAAGCTATGAAAATAAACGGAATAGGATTTTCCGCCGCGGCAGGACATTCTCTCGGAGAATATGCGGCTATGGTAGCTGCCGGTATCCTTTCGTTTGAGGACGGTTTCAGAGTGATAAAGGCAAGGGCGGAGGCTATGCAGAAGGCCGCGGAGGCTTCCGACGGAGCAATGTATGCCATTATCGGAAAGAGCGCCGAAGAAGTTGAGGAGATATGTGCCGGCATAGACGGCTATGTCGTTCCGGTAAATTATAATTCCGCCGTGCAGACTGTCATCGCCGGAGAAGCCGTACCCGCCGGAAAAGCGGCGGCAAAATTCGCCGAAATGGAAGCAAAAGCCGTAAAACTCGGCGTAAGTTCCGCATTCCACTCGAAGCTTATGCAGCCTGCCGCAGAAGAATTTGAAGCGGCTTTGAACAATATGGATATTACCTTCAACAAGCCTGAAGTATCCTTCTATTCAAACCTCATCGGCGGCGAACAGACTGATTTTGACAATATGCCGCATAAGCTTGCGCTCCATATCGTATCGCCGGTAAAGTTCACCTCCGAACTTTATTCCATGCAGGCGGCGGGCTATGAAAGTTTTGTTGAACTTGGTCCGAACAAAGTCCTTACCGGACTTGTAAAAAAAACTCTCAAAGGCGTAAACGCCGTCAATGCTGAGAATGAAAAAACACTTGAAAAAGCTCTTGAACTTTTTAAATAAGCTCCTTGGCTCTCATTAACTTTTATACGCACAAAGACCGGCATAGTCGCGAACTATGCCGGTCTTGCTTTAATAACGTTATTATAATATTGCGGGATTACTTAGCTTCATCAGTACCGTAAAGCTTTGTAAGTCTTGTAAGGTAATCATAACGCTCCTTGGCATTATTGATAGCCTTGTTGAAGAGCATCTCTGCCCTTTCGGGATTTTGACGTGCAAGAGCATTGTAACGTACTTCACCCATGAGGAATTCCTTGTACTTGTCGTCGATAGCAGGTACCTTGCTGTCGAGCGAGAACGGATTCTTTCCTTCTGCTTTAAGAGCAGGATTGTATCTGTACAGATGCCAGTAACCGGCTTCAACAGCCTTCTTTTCTTCCTCCATAGCCTTGCTCATACCTGCCTTGATACCATGGTTGATACAAGGAGCATAAGCAATTACGAGAGAAGGTCCGTTGTAAGCTTCTGCCTCGCTGATAGCCTTGATGCACTGGTTCATATCCGCACCCATAGCAACGTGTGCAACATAAACATAACCGTAGCTCATTGCTATTCCGGCAAGATCCTTCTTCTTAGTCTCCTTACCTGCGGCAGCAAACTGCGCAATTGCGCCTGTAGGTGTAGACTTGGAGGACTGTCCGCCTGTGTTGGAGTAAACCTCGGTATCGAATACCAGAATGTTTACATCCTCGCCGGAAGCGATAACGTGGTCAAGTCCGGAGAAACCGATATCATATGCCCAGCCGTCGCCGCCGAATACCCACATGGACTTCTTTCCGAGGTAATCCTTGAGCTCAAGGACTTCGGAAGCAGCCTCCGCCTTGCTGCCTTCAAGAGCCTTGATAAGCTCTGCTGTGGCAGGTTTGTTGGCGTTGCCATCGTTCAGTGTGGCAAGATAATTTTCAATAGCGGTCTTGAGTCCGCCCTTAGCGCTCTTCTGCATATCGAGAAGCTTAGCTACTGCTCTCTGACGAAGAGTATTCTGTGCGAGGAACATACCGTAGCCGTATTCTGCGTTGTCCTCGAA
>CANRJZ010000050.1 GCA_947631055.1 uncultured Clostridia bacterium
TCTATCGCAGGGCAGCCCCCTCTTGAAGCCGCTGAAGCGGCTTCAATTCACCCTTTGCGGAGCTCTTGAAAAGGGGAATTTCGCCGTCTGCGAACGGCGACGAGGGCTTTGCCCCTCGACCCCACCAGCGCGGCTGCGCTGGACCAGCTATTGTTTCTTATGTTTAGTGCGATAAATTATCATTTATCGTACTATAATAAAATTGTCCAAAAAAAATATTATTACCCGCGCTATATGATAAGAGGATAAATGCCTGCAAGCTCAGCTTGCCTCAGCCTGCATCTCAACTCTTAACTCTCAACTCTCAACACTAAATGATATTGCTCCTTTATCCCTGTTTATTAACAAAAAAACAATATATTGCCCCGACAAATATGATATAATTGTATACGGTCAAATGCGGGATATCCCACCGAATAAACTCTGAAAGGAATGTTTGAAATGAAACAGATAAACGAAAATGCAAAGATCGAAACCAAATGCCTACACTCAGGATATACCCCCAAAAACGGCGAGCCAAGAGTCGTACCGATAGTACAAAGCACAACATACGTCTATGATTCGACAGACGATGTTGCCGCAGTTTTTGACGATCCGACAAAAAGCCTTATATATTCACGCTTTGCAAATCCCACCACAGACGCTGTTGAAAAAAAGATCGCCGCTCTTGAAAGCGGTGCCGCAGCAATGTGTACGTCAAGCGGACAGGCGGCTTCACTGCTTTCTATACTGAATATATGCGAAGCCGGAGACAGCTTTATCGCTTCTTCCTCTATCTACGGAGGAACGATAAACCTTTTTGCCGTCACATTAAAAAGAATGGGCATAGAGTGCATCTTTGTTGACGTTGACGCTTCCGAAGAAGAACTTAATGCTGCCTTCAAGCCTAACACAAAGGCTGTTTTCGGCGAAACTATAGCAAATCCCGCTCTTACCGTTCTTGATATTGAAAAATGGGCAAAAGCTGCTCATGCACACGGCGTTCCACTTATCGTTGACAATACTTTTGCAACGCCTGTTCTTTGCCGTCCTATTGAATGGGGCGCTGATATAGTAGTACATTCAACATCTAAATATATGGACGGTCACGCCGTTCAGGTAGGCGGTGTTATCGTGGATTCCGGCAAATTTGACTGGACTAACGGAAAATTCCCATGTATGACCGAACCTGACGAAAGCTATCATGGAATAGTCTATACAGAAAAATATTCCTTTGCTCCGTATGTTATAAAAGCAAGAATGCAGCTTATGCGGGACTTCGGCTGCTATCCTGCCGCAAACAGCTCTTTCCTGCTCAATCTCGGACTTGAAACGCTGGCGGTAAGAATGGAACGCTACTGCGAAAATGCAATAAAGGCAGCGGAATTCATCGAGTCTACAGGCAAGACGAATTTCGTTTCCTATCCGTCCCTTAAAGGAAGCAAATATTACGATATAGCGCAGAAATATCTTCCCGACGGCGCAAGCGGCGTTATCTCATTTTCAATAAAAGGCGGTCGGGATACGGCGGTAAAATTTATGGACAGCCTTACTCTTGCTTCCAATGAAGTACACGTTGCCGACATCCGCACCTGCGTTCTTCACCCTGCTTCCGCGACCCACCGTCAGCTTACGGACGAACAGCTCGCCGCAGCAGGTATCGACGGCGGACTGATACGTTTTTCCGTAGGGCTTGAAAATATCGACGATATAATTGCCGATCTGAAACAGGCTTTTGACCGCATATAAACAAAGGGTGATCCCAATGCTTGACAAGCGCCTCAGGCTCTGCGCCGATATGGTAAAAGGTAATTTCGTATGCGACGTGGGAACGGATCATGCTTATCTTGTTTCCGAACTTCTCACGTCGGGAAAATGCAGCGCTGCAATTGCTGCGGATATTAATGAAAAACCTTTGAAGGCGGCGGAAAGAACACTCATCGATGCAGGAGTTTCCGATAAAGCGCAGCTGATACTTTCCGACGGATTGAAAAATATTCCGCTGAAAAACATTACAGATATCGTAATTGCCGGAATGGGCGGAGAACTTATCTCAAAAATACTTTCGGAATGTGATGGACTGGACGGAAAAAATTTAATTCTACAGCCGATGACACGTCCGGAAAAATTAATAAAATTTCTCTATAAAAACGGCTTTGAGATCATTTCCCAAAAAGCCATTCGCGACGGAAAATTTTATTACACCGCAATAAACGCCGTAAAGACAAATGCGCCGCCGGCTTCGATATCCCCTATCTTTGAATATATCGGAAAACTTGACCTTAAAGAAAGTGCGTCGGCAGAATTCGTCCTGTCAAAAGCGGACACGATACTGAATTCCGGACGTGCTTTGCGGGATTCGGGGAATTCTTCCGAAGCCGTAAAAAAGATCTCACTTGCAAATAAGATCATTCTTGAAACGGGAGGGAAAACAATGTATACCGTAAAAGATATCCTTGCGTTTATGGACGTTATCGCACCTATGAAAAATTTACACAAAGGAGATAATTCCGGACTTATTGTGGGTGACGGAAATTCTCCGGTGACAAAAATCTTATTTTCCCTTGACATAACATGCGAAGCAGTCCGTGAAGCTGCGGAGATCGGTGCGGAAGTTATAATTTCACATCACCCGGTGATATATCATCCGCTTTATAATTTAAATGAAAAGGATCCCGCTTGTCTTGCGTTAAAAAATAATATTTCTTGCATATGTTTCCATTCGCCTCTCGATATGGCGGACGGCGGTATAAATGATATTATTTTCGATATGCTTGAACCGGATCTTAAACTGAAAAAAATTTCATGGTTCGAGCCTATACACCCTGACGGACGGGGTTACGGCTTTATATGCTCCGCAAAAAATGAACTTATGCCGGACGAACTTGCAAAACTTTTAAAGAAAATTTTCAAATGCACGGTATTACGCTTTACAAACAGCGGAAAACCGATCAAAAAACTTGCGTTCTGCTCCGGCGGAGGAGGAAGCGATCTTCCGCTGGCAATCGAAAATAATGCAGACGCATATATTACCGGAGACGTCAAGCACGACACGTGGATAACAGCGCGGAATAACGGTATTGCCCTTTACGACTGCGGACATTTCCATACCGAGGATATTGTGATACCATATCTGATAAAAAGATTTTCCGAGGAATTTTCCGGTCTTGAGCTTGTCCACGCAAAAGCCGATAAAGATCCTGTGGAATATATTATTTGATCGTTTACCGCCGCATACCGGAGCTTATATTTAAAACTGACCCAAAATATTTAATATGCATATTATGTAAAGCATAAATTTTTAAAGGTGTGATAATATGCTTACAGAATATGCTCTCGATGTGGGCGCCGAAATAAATTATGCAAAAAAATGGGCGTTTTCAAGAAATCCCGCTTATTATAATTTTGACGGCGTCGGCGGCGATTGTACGAATTTTATTTCACAATGTATATATGCCGGCGGTGCGGTAATGAACTATACGCCGGATACGGGCTGGTATTATATTTCTCCGGATAACCGTGCTGCGGCTTGGACGAGCGTGGAATATCTTTATAAATTTCTTCTGCGGAATAAAAGCGTTGGTCCTTTCGGAGAAATTATCCCGCTTTATGATGTAAAAAAAGGCGATGTTATCCAGCTTGGGAACGGAGAAAAATTTTATCACAGTCTGCTTGTTGTTGATGTAAAAGACGGTGTTCCGTATATTGCCGCGCATATGTATGACGCTTACGATATGCCGCTTTTTTCATACAGTTACGGAAAAACAAGATGTATCCGTATCATCGGTGCGCGCAGGCAAAATTAAAATAAAAAGAGATCATATTATCCGGTCTGCGGATATTATTAAATCTATTTTTACGTTATATTATAATAAAAAAACATTCCACTGAAAGCGGTAAAAAAATGAAAATAATTATAATTAACGGAAGTCCGAGGGAAAACGGAATTACAGCAAATATCCTCCATATAATTGAAAAGCGCCTTATTAACAATGGTGTAAAAGTACATTTTGTTGATTTGGGCAAGCTTGATATTTCAAATTGCAGCGGCTGCTGTTCCTGCTATAAAACAGGCAAATGCTATATGTATGACGACGCTGAAAAATTATCGCAGGAAATTGCAGTTTCTGACGGAATAGTGATAGGTTCGCCAACATATGCAAGCAATATTTCCGGAATCTTAAAACAGTTTATTGACAGAGGACATTTTGTTATCGAGCAGCTTTTATACGACAAATATGCCGTAAGCGTTTCCACGGGAGAAAATTACGGGAGCAGAGATACAAACAAGATCCTCCGCAAACTGCTTTCTTATTCCGGTGCAAAAATAAGCGGCAAGATCATTTTTAATACACCATTCAATAAAAAAATCGGAACTGATGCCGCAATAATAAAATATGCCGAAAAAATTTCCGATAAATTATTTTATGATATAAAAAATAAAAGAAATTATTTTTGGCAGAAACTATTTCACAATATCATTTTTAATATGGGAATAAAACCTTTCGTTATCAAAAAAGGAGAACTATACAGCGGCGTTATCGAAAAATACCGCCGCCTTGAAATAATAAAATAAATTCGGAGGTAAAAATGAATTTCTTTAAAAAATTATTCGGCGGAAATTCCGACGAAAACGAAAATTATGATGAAGAAAATTATAATGAAATTTCCGATGAGGACGAGCCTTTTATAAAGCCGTATGATTTTTATATCGAAGCGGACGATCGCCGTAATGCCGAAAAAACATTTGAGACAAACAGTCCGCAAAGTGTGGATATCCTTCAAAAATTGGAGGAAATGGATCTTGCTTTCGATGTTGTAAATAATTTTGGGATAAGAAGAAAATTAAAAAAGCTTTACTCCGATCTGGCTTTTGAGATCGACGAATATATTTCCTACGAAGGCGGACGTTCGGCGGATTCTTCTGACACGGAGGAAATAGACGATAACGAATACGAAATTTACGTCTGCATTTCAAAGAAAGACGATAATTCCCCGTTTGAAATAAAATTAAGGATCTGTGCAGATCAGGAGTGATAAATATGGCTCTGGACGGAGCTTTTCTCAATATCGTAAAAGACGAACTGTCGCCGCTTATAGGCGGACGGGTGGATAAAATTTCTCAGCCGTCAAGGGAGGAAATTTTAATTACGTTCCGAACAAAAGGCGGCACGGAAAAATTATTTATTTCCGCTTCGGCAGGATCGGCAAGAGTGCACATCACAAAAAATAATATTGAAAATCCAAAGATCCCGCCTATGTTCTGTATGCTGATGAGAAAACATCTCGGCAGCGGAAAGCTTGTCAATATCCGTCAGGACGGTCTGGAAAGGATACTTTATTTTGATTTTGAAGCTTCCACGGAACTGGGAGATATGACGAACATCACCGCCGCCGTGGAAATTATGGGACGGCGTTCAAATCTTATACTTATAGACCGCTGCGGAAAGATCATAGACAGTATCAAACGTGTCGACGCAGAAATGTCCCGTGAAAGAATGGTCCTGCCCGGAATGGATTATTCATATCCTCCGAGGAGCGACCGTCTTGACTTCCGAAGCTGCACAAAAGAAGATATACTGAAAATTTCGGAAAATATGCCCGATGCGGAACTTTCAAAACATCTTATAAAAATTTTTGAAGGGATTTCCCCCATAGCTGCCCGCGAATGGGTAAATTCCGCGGCTTGCGGCAGAGACGTTACAAGATCCGATCTGCATGGCGAACTGTTGGACAGGCTTTTTGATGAGATCGTAAGATCACGCTCCGAAAGAGATTTTACCGCCGTCAAGGACAAGGACGGTATGCTCAGGGATTTTTCGTTTATCGATATCCGGCAATACGGAGATCTGATGGACACGGTAAAATTTTCATCAGCCTGCGAGCTGCTCGATCATTTTTACGAGGAGCGTGACAGCCTTTGCAGAATGAAACAGCGGGCGCAGGATCTGTACAAGCTGCTTACAGGCACTTCCGAGCGTATCGCAAGGCGGCTTGCAAATCAGCGTGAAGAACTGAAAGCTTCGGCGGACAGGGACAAGTTCAAGCTTTACGGAGATATAATTTCGGCAAATCTTTACAGGATCGAAAAAGGAATGACAAGCATCACGGCGGAAAATTTCTATGAGGAAAATTCCCCCGAAATAAAGATAACGCTTGATCCGCGGCTCACTCCGTCACAGAATATGCAGAGATATTACGGTGAATACAGAAAAGCGGACACCGCCGAAAAGATCCTGACCGGTCAGATCGCCAAAGGCGAGGAGGAACTTGCTTACATCGACAGCGTTTTTGACGCGCTGACAAGGACAAAAGGAGAAGACGAAGTGAACGAACTCCGACTTGAACTTTCCGAGCAGGGATATATACGTTCCGCCAAGGTAAAGGGCAAACCTCCCAAAAGCCGACCACCTCTTGAATTTGTTTCTCCGGACGGTTTTAAGGTGCTTGTCGGAAGGAACAACAAGCAGAACGATCAGCTTACCACAAAGCTTGCGGATAAGACCGATATATGGCTGCACGTAAAGAATATCACGGGTTCCCATGTCATAATAAGAGCCGAGGGAAAAGAAGTACCCGAAAATACCATACGCTGGGCGGCAGGAGTTGCGGCATTCCACAGCAGAGCAAAGAACTCGTCACAGGTACCCGTGGATTACGTTCCGGTAAAGCTTGTAAAAAAACCTGCCGGAGCAAAGCCGGGAATGGTGATCTTTACGGGAAACCGCACTATTTATGTTACGCCGATAGAACCGGCTGCCGGATAATATCATCATAGTCATAAGGACCTGTCCACACAGGAAGCGCGTGCGGATAGGTCCTGAATATTAACGGGATCAGGAGAGAATTATGGAAAGAGGTCTGTATATTCATATACCGTTCTGCGCACGGAAATGCCCGTACTGCGATTTTTTTTCTTCTCCGGATATGTCATTGAAAGAAGAATATGTCCGTGCGGCAAAAAGAAATGTCCATGCAGTAAAAGACAGGATATCATCGGTTTATTTCGGCGGAGGAACGCCGTCCCTGCTTTTGCCGGAACATTTTGCGGATATTCTTTCGGCTGCCGATATCCGCAGCGGCGCTGAGATCTCTGCTGAGGCAAACCCCGGCACTGCGGACGAAAAATACCTTTCCGATATAAAAGCAGCCGGAATAAACCGCATTTCATTCGGAATACAATCTTTTGACGATAAAGAACTCAAAGCTCTCGGAAGGATACATTCCGCTGAAGAAGCGGCGTCGGCGCTGCATTCCGCAAAAAAAGCCGGTTTTGAAAATATCAGCGCGGATCTGATGATAGGAATTCCCTTTCAGACAAAAAACAGCCTAAAAAAAAGTCTTGAAGCGGCGGTCTCTCTCCCAGTAACACATATTTCCGCATATATGCTCAAAATTGAAAAAGGCACTCCCCTTTCTGAAAATGACAGCCTGTTAAGGCATATACCGGACGATGACGAAACTGCTGATATGTACCTTGAAGCCGTAAATTTTCTTGCGGAAAACGGATTTGAACAGTATGAGATATCCAACTTTGCACGGAAAGGATATGAATGTATCCACAATCTCGGATACTGGCGCTGCGAAGAATATCACGGCATAGGTCCTTCCGCGCACGGATTTGTTGACGGTGAACGTTTCCGCTGCGATGATACCGTAAAAGAATTTACCGAACGTCCCATTCAAGGCAGAACATTTATTGAAAAAGGCGGCAGCAAAGGCGAACGGGCTATGCTTTCATTGCGCCTGACAAAAGAAGGGATACCGGCAGATATGTTTGAAAGACTTGAACAGCGGGCGGAAATACTTATCCGCAAGGGATTGATGAAAAAAGAAAACGGAATGTTGAAGCTCACTCCGGAAGGATGTCTTGTGTCCAACGAAATAATTATATTCTGCGGGATACTTGACTGAGCTGCATAAAAGCAATGAAGTGTATCTCCGCAAAATTTTCCGCATATAATGGAAACAGCGGATATTTCGCGAAAAACATCAAGGAGATGAACTTCAATATATGCCAAGCGTCTTTCTTAGTCCCTCCACACAGGAGTGGAATCCATATATAAACGGCGGCAGCGAAGAAGAATACATGAACATCATAGCAGACAGAATGGAACCCTACCTGCTCTCATCAGGCATTGAATATGTGCGGAACGATCCCGAACGGAACGTTCTCGGAGCAATAAGCGATTCCAATGCGGGAAATTTTGATGTCCACCTTGCTCTTCATTCCAATGCCGCGGGAGGAGAATTTGCAGGAAAGCTGCGGGGGATCGATATCTACTACTCCCCGTATTCTTCAAGGAGCCGTCAGCTTGCAGCGATCACGGCAAATAATTTTGAATATATCTACCCCGATCCGGAAAAGGTAGATATCCGTCCGACCACATCGCTGGGCGAAGTCAGCAGGACGCGCGCTGTAGCGATACTTGCCGAGATTGGCTACCACGACAATTATTCCGACGCCGAATGGATAAAGTCAAACCTTACGGCTATAGCAAAAAGCCTTGTGCAGTCTTTATGCGACTATTTCGGGATACCTTTTGTGGAAGCGGAGCCGGTAAGGCAGGGCACTGTTTCCACAGACGGCTCAAATCTCAATATAAGAGACTTCCCGTCAACGGACGCAAGGATATCGGGAGTAATGCCCAACGGCGCTCCGGTGGAGATATATGGTATGACCGGCAATTGGTATGTGGTAAAATACGGCGGTCTGCTGGGCTATTCCTACGCAGATTATATCACGGTAAAATGACCGCTGCGGCGGAAACGCACCGATCTGCGTTCCCGCCGCAATATGCCTGAATGACGGACTTGATAAAAAAATCGCAAAAATTATTGCAGTATCGGATAAATTGTGGTATAATAAAAATATTATCATATGCCGCAGCAAGCGCATAATTTATATCCCGCCAAGCATATATGCGGGATACATTAAGGAGAATGGTCATAATTATGGCAAAGATCAAAGTTGCCGTCCTGTTCGGCGGCGCATCAAACGAACACGATATATCCCTTATCTCGGCAGCAAGTATCATTTCTTCGATACCTGCGGACAAATATGAAGTCATACCTATAGGAATAACAAAAAAAGGAAGATGGCTTTTCTATCCGGGAGATGTTTCATGTATCCCTTCCGGACGCTGGGAATCAAATCCGGACTGCGTTCCGGCGGTGATACTTCCGGATCCTATGTATAAAGGGATATTCAAGATCTCAGACGGAAATTATTCAATGACAAAGATAGACGCGGTATTTCCCGCACTTCATGGTCAGAACGGCGAAGACGGTGCCGTTCAGGGACTTCTGAAGCTTTCCGGCATACCGTATGTCGGCTGTGATGTGCTTTCTTCGGCTTGCTGCATGGATAAGGCGGTAACACACACGATCCTTGAAGCCAACGGCATAGAAATGGCTCCGTGGAGATATATACTCAGTTCCGAACTGAACAAACTGGACGATAAATGCGACGAAATAGCGGCTGAACTGGATTACCCGCTTTTCGTAAAACCGGCAAACAGCGGTTCTTCCGTAGGTGCAAACAAGGCAGCTTCATTTGAAGAACTTAAAGACGCCGTAAAACTTGCTTTCAGTCATGACAAAAAAGTCATCGTTGAAAAATACATAAAAGGCAGAGAACTTGAATGCGCCGTTTTCGGCAAGGATAACGCATTTGCCTCCGAAGTGGGAGAAATACGCTCCTGCAACGAATTCTACGACTATGAAGCAAAATACATACTGGGTACGTCGGGACTTTCTATACCTGCCGAATTGCCGCCGGAAGTTTCAAAAAAGATCCGCGAAACAGCCGTAAAGGCTTTCAAAACAATGGGCTGTTCCGGACTTTCAAGAGTGGACTTCTTCCTCAGCAGCGACGGAAGGGTCATACTCAATGAGATAAATACGCTGCCCGGATTTACGCAGATAAGCATGTACCCCAAACTTATGGAAAATATGGGCATACCTCTTTCCGAACTGCTTGACAGACTCATTACTCTCTGCATCGAGGGATAAATTTCCGGAGGAATTATGAACGACTGCGCTATAGGTGTATTTGATTCGGGACTTGGCGGACTTACCTGCGTCAAGGAACTGAACCGCCTTGTACCAAATGAAAATATAATATATTTCGGGGATACCGCCCGCGTCCCTTACGGAACGCGAAGCCGCGAAACTATCCTTGAATATGCGGAGCAGGATATAAATTTTATAAAAAAACATAACGCCAAACTGATAATCGCTGCCTGCGGTACCGTTTCCTCCGTGCTGGACGCAGATAAAAAAACAGCCGGAAATACCCCGTTCACAGGCGTTCTGATGCCGGCAGCACAGGCGGCCTGCAAAATGACAAAAAACGGCAGGATAGGCGTTATCGGAACTCCTGCCACTATCAATTCGGGAGCTTATGTAAAAGCTATCAAAAAAATTCGTCCGGACGTTTCTGTGACCGGAAATGCCTGTCCCCTTTTCGTTCCGCTGGTGGAATACGGCTTTACCGACAGAAAGGATCCGATCACAAAACTTGCAGTTGAAAAATATCTTGCGCCAATAAAAGCAGCCGGCGCTGATGTTCTTATACTCGGCTGTACGCATTATCCCATAATCAGGGACGCTATCGCAGATTATATGGGAAATTCGGTAACACTTATCTCTCCCAGCAGCGAAGCGGCAAAATATGCCCTTTCACTGCTTACGGAAAAAAATATGCTCTCGGAACGTTCCGGAACGGGAAGAAACGTTTATTACACTTCCGACAGCGTTGAACTTTTCGGGGAAAATGCACACGCTTTCCTCGGAGACGCGATAAACGGCGATATACATAAGGTAGGAATTGACGAGCTTATTTCCGCCGTCTGAAAATCACTCTGGTTTAGTAGGAGAAATAATATGGAAAAAGATGTAACGATAAGCCTTAAAAGCATAAATTCCATTGATTCGGAAAAATCGACCATCGAACTTACGACCGTCGGAAAACTAAGATCGCTGGCAAACGGAGGTTTCCAGCTCAGGTATGAAGAATCGGAAGTAACGGGTTTTCAGGGATCCACGACATATCTTTCCTTCTTCGGGAACGAATTAGTCAATCTGAGCAGAACAGGCGCTGCCGCATCGGAACTTGTCCTTGAAAAGGACAAAAAGCACCACTGCCATTACGGAACGCCTTACGGAGATCTTACAATGGGAATTTTCACTCACTGCATAGACAACAATGTCACTGACGACGGCGGAGAACTTTATCTCAAATATACGGTGGATATAAATTCCAGCTACATTTCCGACAATGAGATATACATTAAGATAACCGACTGATGAAAGGATAGATGCAAAATGATAAACCCTGTAAAAAGCGCTTCGGACGAACTCCGTGAAATTCTTATGAGCGCGGTGGGAAGGCTTGTTTCCGAGGGAAAGATAGAAGCCGTTCCCCTGCCGGCTTTCAATATAGAGATACCGCAGGATAAAACGCACGGCGACTTTGCTTCAAACATCGCAATGGCTTTCGCCAAGCCGTTAAGAAGCGCTCCGCAGAAAATAGCCGGAATGATAACGGAAGCTCTTATACTTGACGGGACTTCTTTTGAAAAGGTAGAAACTGCCGGTCCCGGATTTATAAATTTCTTTCTGTCAAAAAGATGGTTTTCCAAGGTGGTAACGGCTGCGGCAGCCGAAAAGGAAAACTTCGGGCGCACCGATACCGGCGCAGGCAAGTCGGTCCTTGTTGAATTTGTCTCCGCAAACCCCACAGGACCTATGCACATAGGAAACGCCCGCGGAGGCGCAATAGGAGACTGCCTTTCCTCCGTTCTTGAATGGGCGGGATATGATGTAAAGCGTGAATTCTACGTCAACGACGCCGGAAATCAGATCGAAAAATTCGGGAAATCTCTTTCCCTGAGATACGAACAGCTTTGCTCCGGAAGCGGACAGGCTCTTATGGAAAAATATCCCGACGATGAAGAACTTTGTCAGGCTGTCTATGATGATGCGGAAACTTTTCCCATGCCGGAAGACGTTTATCTTGGCGCTGATATAATCGCCCACGCAAAAAAATTCTTTGACGAAAACGGCGCTTCATATATGGACAAGCCCGAAAACGAACGCTGTGAAGCACTGGTCGCCATGGCGCTTCCAAAAAATATCGACAAACTGGAGTCCGATCTCAGAAAATACCGTATAGAATATGACAACTGGTTCAGGGAAAGCTCACTGCACAGCAGCGGTGCGGTAAGTGAGATCATAGAACTGCTCAAAAAAAGCGGTCATACCTACGAGCAGGAAGGCGCACTATGGTTCAGATCCACTGATTTCGGAGACGAAAAAGACAGGGTACTTGTGCGGGCAAACGGCGTTCCGACTTATTTTGTTCCGGATATCGCGTACCATTACAACAAGCTTGTAAAACGCGGATTTGATACGGCAATAGATATCCTCGGCGCGGATCACCACGGCTATATACCGAGAATGAAAGGCGCTAT
>CANRJZ010000051.1 GCA_947631055.1 uncultured Clostridia bacterium
TTATGACGTATGGAACATTCCTTTTGAAGGAATAGGAAATTTTGGTACTTTTTTCGATGTTCTGCGAAATGCAAAAAACATATCTACAAATTTTTAAACTCTAAGGAGGAATTTTTATGAAAGTAAAAACGATTGAACTGACAGGCAGAAAAAATTTGCTGTCCATATATGCGCAGAGGTGATGAAATGAAGATCATAGACATTTCACATCACAACGGCGCCGTTGATCTTAAAAGTATAAAAGAGTCCGGGATCGACGGCGTTATAATACGCGCCGGATACGGCAGGCTTATTTCGCAGAAGGACAAGATGTTTGAAAACAATTACCGAAACGCCTTCCAAGCCGGACTTCATATCGGAGCGTATTGGTATTCCTACGCAAAAGATCCCTCCGAAGCACAGCTTGAAGCATCTGTATTCCTTGACGCAATAAAGGGTAAAAAATTTGATCTGCCGGTTTATTTCGATATCGAAGAACCTGCACAGGCAAAGCTTGGCAAGACTGCGTGTTCCGAAATCGCGGACGCCTTTTGCTCCGAAATGGAAAAAGCGGGATATTTCTGCGGGATATACAGTTTCGACAGCTTTTTTACAGCAGATCTTTCCGAAGATATTTCCCGAAAATACAGCTGCTGGATCGCACGCATCGGCACAAAGCCCGTCAATCACTGGGATATGTGGCAATACAGCTGGACGGAAAAATTCCCCGAAAACAATTGCAGTTTTGACATAAGCGAGTGCTGCAAAGATTTTCCCGAAATTATCAAAAAATCAGGACTGAACGGATATAAAAACACCGATACGTATTCCGTAAAAGCGGAAATAAATAATATCTCTCTTTCGGAAGCGGATAAAATACGATCGATCTGCATTGAAGCAGGAATGAATGTCACACAGGAAAAGGAGCGGATATATGAATAACGATTTTAAAAAATGGCTCAAAGCCGCCGGGATACGCGCTCTTAAAACCGTTGCGCAGACTGCCGCTGCAACGATAGGAACTACTGCCGTTCTCAGTGAAGTCAACTGGAAGATAGTTGTTTCTTCCGCAGTTCTGGCAGGGATCTTATCTCTGCTTACAAGCGTTGCCGGTCTGCCGGAGGTGGAAAATGAACACTGAAATAATCACTGCTCTTATTGCGCTTGCGGGAACTCTGGGCGGCTCTTTCGGCGGCATAATGGTTTCAAGCAAGCTTTCAAATTACCGCATCGAACAGCTTGAAAAAAAGGTCGAAAAGCATAACAGTCTTATCGAACGCGTCTACAAGCTGGAACAGCACGACGCTGTTTTTGACGAAGAAATAAAAGTCGCAAATCACAGGATATCAGATCTTGAGACCGCAGCAAAATAATATTTTTAAAAGTAAAAAGCAGTTCCGGCATAATATGAGCCGGAACTGCTTTTTTTATTTTTACTGAAAATATAGATCGGCGGATCAGTGAGTCTGCGTATAGCCGAAGCTGTTTACGATAGCGTCTATTTTTTTGCCTGCGGCACACAGAGGACACTTTGCAGGATTATAGCTTTCATAATCCGGAATGTCGTCGGCATGGAAAACGCTGTTTATCTTTATGCCGTGTACTTCCGGAACGGCGCTGAATATCGAACATACTCCTGAAAGCGTTCCGCCGTAGTAATTAAGGCAGTTCGCCGCCTGCTGAACGCTCTTTCCGGACGATACGGACGAAACCAGCAGGAGCACGTTCTTATCCCTTACGATCTTCTGAAGATTATCGCGGAGGATTATCTGGTTGTTCATATATTCCGGAGTGATGCAGTATATATCGTTGCCGTAATTTATACCGCGCGTACCTTCGCTGAGCTCCTCTGCAAGGAACGCTCCGACGAGCCTTGTGCTTTCAAGGCAGATTATGGCGTCTACCGGAACGGAAGAATAAATAGCGCCGGCAAGCTGCTTTGCGGTCTCCTTGGCAGCTTTGTAATTGTTCTTGATCTCGTTCATATCGATATAGCGGTTTACATGAGAGTGGTTGGTAGTAAAGTGACCGTGTATAACTTCAAACTTTATCTTAGTATTTCCCTTTGCGGTGATCTCATTTTTGGTTAAATTCATAATGACATTCCTTTCCATGGCGTTTCACACGCCCCGTTTATTTTAGTGAACGCTTTCTTCGGCGTTATTTATATTATATCACATATTTTTTATGATTTCAATATATTTTTTGTACAAAATTACACATTTTTCTTCTATAATACGGAAAATCAAAGCGCCGCATATCCAAAAAGGTAAAAATTCTTAAATTACACTTGAATATTTTTGAAAAATAGTGTAAAATGAATATGTATGTTTAAAATCAGCACAGGAAAGGATATCGTTTTATGAACTGGACGGAAGTTAATATCTATACGACATCGGAAGGTTCCGAGCCGGTATGCGGCTGTCTCCTGAACACCGGAGTGACCGGATTTGCAATAAAAGACCCGAAGGACTTTGAAGAATTCCTTGAAAGAAAGACCGGCAACTGGGATTACATCGACGAATCGCTTATGGGTATGAAAAACTGTGAGACCTGCGTTACCGTATATCTTCCCGACAACTCGCAGGGAGCCGATATGCTGGCGGCGATACGCTCCGAAATGACAGCCCTCAAAGAGCGAGATACGGACAAGGCTTTCGGACGGCTCACCGTCGAACTGGACAGCGTTCGCGAAGAAGACTGGGCAAACAACTGGAAACAATATTTCAAGCCGCTCGAAGTCGGTGAAAAGCTGGTAATAAAACCGTCCTGGGAGGAATATTCTTCCGGAAGCGGCAGGACGATACTTGAAATAGATCCGGCGTCAAGCTTCGGTACGGGACAGCATCACACAACACGTCTCTGTCTTGAACTTCTTGAAAAATACATCAAAGGCGGAGAAAAAATACTTGACATAGGCTGCGGCAGCGGGATACTTTCCATAGCCGCCGTTCTTCTCGGAGCGGGACAGGCTGCGGCGGTGGATATAGATCAGAACAGCGTAAAAACCGCTGCGGAAAATGCCCGGAAAAATCACATTCCCGAAAATTCATACAAAACATTCTTCGGAAATATAGTGACTGACCGCAAACTGTGCGAAAATATCGGAGAAGGATTTGACATAATCACCGCAAATATCGTTGCAGACGTGCTTATAGCAATGTCTCCGATATTTGAGAATTTCATTAAAAACGGCAGCGTGCTTATAGTTTCCGGTATAATCACAGAACGCTGCGATGAAGTCATAGAAGCCATAAAGGAACACGGTTTCACTCACATGGAAACAAGAGAAAAAGACGGCTGGGCGGCTGCTTCATTCATATTCCGAAAAGGAGCATAAAATGGAAATAATTTATTCTTCCGAAAATAAAATATACTGTTTCAGCAGCGAAAACAACTCGGTCAGGGAAATACCCTGCGGAAAAATAATAAAATACCGCGACACCGTCCGCAGCATACGTCAGCGCAAGGAATGGAAGACCTCCGGCAGCGGCGCCGAATTTATGGGAATGACGTCGGCGGACAATATAGATCCGGACCTTCTGCCCGCAAAAATAACCGGACTCGGCGTATGCGGCAGCGAGATCGTCTATGCGGTAGATATCGAAGATGTCGGAAGCATTTACCGCCGCAGCTTTGACCCGTCGGACGATTCGGAAGGACTTGTCCGCGCTTCAAACGATCTTGTTTTCGGGTCGTTTGACGTTAAAGGCGGAAAACTTGCGTTAAGTATGGGTGCAAACCCTTATTTCCTGCACATTTCTGTAATGGATATCCAAGGACGCTATGACGAATACACCGACGGCGATACCATTGAAGAAAATCCATGCTGGTCACAGACGCGAAACGGCATATATTTTTCAACGGCAGGTCACGCCATGGATCAATACGGCAGGCGTTCCGCCACAGGACCGCGTTCTGTAGCGTTCCTCGATCTGGATTCAAAAACAATGTCGGATATCGTTTTTGACGATAATTACGACTATCTGCACCCCCGTGAAGATAAACAGGGAGATCTTTATTACATACGTCAGCCTTACGGCGGAGAAAAGCCGGAAGGCGGCATCACATTCAAGGATATAATACTATTCCCCTACCGCATAATAAAAGGTCTGTTCGGTTTCCTGAATTTCTTTACTACGATATTCGGCGGCGAATCTTTGAAAAGCAGCGGGAATTCATTTGACAATACCAAAACAAAAGACCGTTCCAAAAAAGATATTATCATTGAAGGAAATATTATCAATGCGGAAAAAACGGATAAAATAAATAAAGCCTCCGGAGACAGCAATTCCGGCATTATGCCGCTGAGCAGAGTCCTTATAAAACGTTCTCCGGACGGCAGCGAAAAAATTTTAAAAAAAGGCATACTGGATTTCAATATCGCCGAAAACGGAGAGATCATCTTTTCAAACGGAAGGCATATAATGAAACTTGATAAAGACGGAAATGAAACGCATATCACAAAAGCGTCCCTTGCTGTTAATATTGCAATAAAATAAAAGAAAGGCAGATAAAAATTGGCTGGTAAAAAAACAAAAAGTTACGATAACGAAAGCATTACAAAATTAAAAGGAGCAGACAGAGTGCGGAAACGTCCTGCGGTAATTTTCGGCTCGGACGGTATCGAAGGCTGCGAACATTCCATATTTGAGATCATTTCAAACTCGATAGACGAAGCCCGCGACGGTCACGGAAATAAAATTATTATTTCATATTATCAGGATAATTCCATAGAAGTAGAAGATTTCGGACGGGGCTGTCCGGTGGATTTCAACGCATCCGAAAACTGCTACAACTGGGAACTCGTTTACTGCGAGCTTTACGCCGGAGGAAAATATGAAAACAACGAAAGCGGAGATTATGAATATTCCCTCGGACTGAACGGCCTCGGAGCATGCGCGACGCAGTATTCCTCCGAATATACGGATGTTGAAGTTTACCGCGACGGTTTCAGATATAATTTGCATTTTGAAAAAGGAGAAAACGTCGGCGGACTGCAAAAAGAACCTACAAAAAGAAAACAGACCGGAACACGCACAAAATGGCGTCCCGATCTTGAAGTTTTTACGGATATAAACGTCAGCAGAGAATATTTTGAGGAGATACTGAAAAAACAAGCCGTAGTAAATCCGGGGATCTCTTTTGTTTTCCGCTATGAAAATGAGGACGGAAAATTTGAGGAAAATACCTATATTTACGAAAACGGCATTTCCGATTATATAAACGAGATCATCGGAGACAATTACATCACTCCCCCGCAGTTCTGGCAATGCGAACGCAAAGGACGCGACCGTGACGATAAGCCGGAATACAAAGTTAAATTATCATTTGCGGCGGCATTTTCAAAAAATATCGCACAGATAGAATATTACCACAATTCAAGTTTTCTGGAACACGGCGGCGTTCCCGACAAGGCCGTACAGGCTGCGTTCGTTTCGCAGATAGACGCTTACCTTAAAAACAACAATAAATATCAGAAAAACGAAAGCAAAATAAAATTCGTGGACGTTCAGGACAGTCTTGTCCTTATATCATCATCATTTTCAACGCTGACTTCTTACGAAAATCAGACAAAAAAAGCCATTACAAATAAATTTATTTATGAGGCAATGGTAGATTTCCTCAAACATCAGCTTGAAGTTTATTTCATTGAAAATCCGGACGACGCCCTGAAGATCGCGGAACAGGTCATACTGAACAAAAGGAGCCGCGAAACTGCGGAAAAAACAAAACAAAATCTTAAAAAGAAACTCGCCGGAAATATAGACCTTTCAAATATGGTGCAGAAATTCGTTGACTGCCGGACGAAAGATCTTTCGCGCAGAGAAATTTTTATCGTTGAAGGAGACTCCGCTCTCGGCGCCTGCAAAACGGCGCGTGACGCGGAATTTCAGGCGATAATCCCGGTAAGGGGAAAAATACTGAATTGCCTTAAAGCGGATTACGATAAAATTTTCAAAAGCGATATAATTACCGATCTTATAAAAGTTCTGGGCTGCGGCGTTGAAGTCCGTGCCAAAGCAAACAAGGAACTTTCCACCTTCAATCTTGACAATCTGAAATGGAATAAAATTATTATTGCCACCGACGCTGACGTAGACGGTTTCCAGATAAGAACGCTCATACTTACGATGCTTTACCGCCTTACGCCTACGCTTATAGATCAGGGTTACGTCTATATCGCCGAAACTCCACTGTTTGAAATAAATACAAAGGACAGGACTTATTTTGCATACAACGAAAAAGAAAAAGACGAGATACTGAAAATGATCGGCGATCAGAAATATAAAATAGACCGTTCAAAAGGTCTTGGTGAAAACGATCCCGAAATGATGTCCCTGACCACAATGAATCCTGCTACAAGGCGGCTGATAAAAGTCACGCCGACAAATATTGAAGCCACTGCAAATATGTTTGACCTGCTTTTAGGCGACAACCTCCAAGGCAGAAAAGACTATATTGCGGAATACGGTAATCAGTATCTTGAAATGGCGGATATTTCTTAAATTTAAAATTGTGAGGAAATTATTATGGAAATAATAAAATACCCCGACGAGGAAAATTTCAATGCCGCAGCAGATGTGGACGGCCCGCTGTTAGTCCTTGTTTCCCATGACGGAGAAAGAATTATTGCTTCGCAGATAGACGAAGCCGTGGAACATCATATTCTGCTAAAAAAAGCGGGTTTCCCCGAAACGGATATTGATAAATATTTCCGACTTGTGGTAAATAAAGACGGAGCGGATTGGACATTTGTCTGTCCCGAAAATTACAACAGCATAACAAGAAAAGAGAAAAAAACAGAAGCATTTTTCAAGGACGGAATGAGAATAATTCCGCCTGCATTAAAGGAACTGGGTTATGATGTTCCCATTGAAATTCCCAAACGTTATCGACGACATTTTAATATAATGAATAATTAATTTGGAGTGAAAGAAATTGCCGAGAAAAAGTAAAAAAAGCGAGATAAAAAATAATGCTCCCGCTTCAAACGCATATATTGCCGGAAGCGGGATCATCGCCGAGGAACAGATAACAGATACTCTGGAAAAAAACTATATGCCCTATGCCATGAGCGTTATAGTTTCCCGTGCGCTGCCGGAGATAGACGGTTTTAAACCGTCTCACAGAAAGCTGCTTTATACCATGTACAAAATGGGACTTCTCACAGGTCCGAAAACAAAATCCGCAAATATCGTCGGTCAGACTATGAAATTAAATCCTCACGGCGACGCGGCTATATATGAAACTATGGTCCGTCTTGCCCGCGGAAATGAGGCTCTTCTCCACCCGTATGTTGACAGCAAGGGAAATTTCGGAAAAGCCTATTCCCGTGATATGGCTTATGCGGCTTCCCGTTACACCGAGGCAAAGCTTGACCCGATATGCAACGAGCTTTTCCGCGACATAGACAAGGATACGGTGGATTTTGTTCCCAATTACGATAACGAGACCGTTGAACCTACATTGCTGCCGGCGGCGTTCCCGTCCGTGCTTGTAAATGCAAACGTGGGTATCGCCGTTTCAATGGCAAGCGCGGTTTGTTCATTTAATTTGGAGGAGATCTGCGAGACCACAGTTGCCCTTATTAAAAATCCCGACCACAACATTCTCTCCACCCTGAAAGGTCCTGATTTTGCCGGCGGAGGATTTATGCTCTACGATGAGGACGAACTTGAAAAAATTTACCGCACCGGACGCGGCTCGGTAAAAGTGCGTTCCAGATATAATTTTGACAAGGAATCCAACTGCATCGAAGTGACCCAGATACCGCCTACGACCACTGTAGAAGCAATAATGGACAAGATAATTGAGCTTGTAAAAGGCGGAAAAGTACGTGAGATATCCTACATCAGAGACGAGACCGATATTCACGGACTTAAACTTGCTATCGACATAAAACGCGGAGTCGATCCTGATAAATTAATGAAAAAATTATTCCGTATGACTCCCCTTCAGGACAATTATTCCTGCAATTTCAATATACTTATCGGCGGATCTCCGAAAGTAATGGGCGTTTACGAGATACTGGACGAATGGATAGCTTTCCGCAAGGAATGTATCAAACGCAGGACTTATTTTGAACTTACCAAGAAAAAAGAACGTCTCCACCTTTTAAAAGGTTTGCAGAAGATACTTCTCGATATTGACAAAGCGATAAAGATCGTCCGTGAAACGGAAGAAGAAGCGGAAGTAGTTCCTAACCTTATGATAGGTTTCGGAATTGACGAGACGCAGGCGGAATACGTTGCGGAAATAAAACTCCGCCACCTTAACAAGGAATATATCCTGAAACGTACCGCCGATATAAAGGATCTCGAAAAAGATATTGCCGAAATGGAAGGTATACTTGCCAGCGATAAAAAAATAAAAGGCATTATCGTTGACGAATTAAAAGAGATCTCCTCAAAATACAAACAGCCGAGACGGACTATGTTCTATTATTCCGGAGACGAGGAAGAAGAGGATATCGAAGAAGATATCCCCGATTACACGGTAAATCTGTTTATGACAAACAGCGGATATTTCAAAAAGATCACTCCTCAGTCGCTGCGAATGGCTTCGGAGCAGAAACTCAAGGACGGCGACGTTATGGTCTTTGCCGAAGAAGCGACCAACAGGACCGAACTGCTTTTCTTTACGGATAAATGTCAGGTATACAAGTCAAGGGCAAGTGAATTCAAGGATACAAAAGCCTCTGAGCTTGGTGATTTCGTTCCCGTAAAACTGGGATTTGAAGAATATGAAAATTTCACTTCCCTGATCTCAACAAACGATTACAGCGGATATCTGATAATGATATTTGAAAACGGAAAAGCTGCAAAAGTTCCTCTTAGCGCTTACGAAACAAAGACCAACCGCAAAAAACTTACCGGCGCATATTCCTCAAAATCAAAACTGGTGAAAATGTTTGCGGTGCAGGAAAATACGGATATTCTGCTGCGCTCGTCAAACGGAAGAGCAATGGTATTCAACACCGGAATGATACTTCCCAAAGCTGCGCGTGACACCATAGGCGTACAGGTAATGACTCTTAAAGCAAAAGCAGTTGTTGAGAACGCATACATCGTAACGGAAGAAATGTCGGAAAATGTCAAGAAATACGCTGCAAAAAATATTCCTGCCGCAGGAAATCTTGCAAAGGATCTTATCGATCCGGATCAGATGAAACTGGAATAATTCTGAGGAGGAATTTTTATGGTATCAAATGATCGTTCGTGTTTATCGTTCATTACGGGAGCTGTATTATTCCTTTTCGGAACGGCATCGGCAATTAAATTTATAATTAATTTATTTATGTAAAAAAAATTCCGGAAATTTTATTTTTCCGGAATATTTTTTTATAATTCAGCAATACCGTAACGTTCCGCAATAAATTTATAATATTTATACGGCACGAAATACCCCTGCGCGTGCTGACACACGGGACATTGTTTCGGAACGTTCTTCCCTTTTTGTATATGACCGCAGTTTAGGCATATCCATTCGGTATTTTCATCGCCCTCGTACATCCTGCTTTTTTCGATCAGTTCGGCAAAACAGCCGAAACGGTCGCCGTGGGTCTTTTCGATCTCTGCGATCTTTTCAAAAGAAAAAGCAATATCGTTAAATCCTTCTTCTTTTGCGATACGGGCAAATTCGGGGTAAACTTTTTCGTATTCTTCATATTCGTTGTTCTGTGCGCTTCTGAGAAGTTCCTCGATCTTGTCGTAATTATCAACGGGATAATCGGCGTTGTCTATCGTGATCTTCCTGCCGTTTTCCTGTTTTAAATGGTTGTAGAAAATTTCGGCGTGCTCTTTTTCCTGATTTGCGGTGAAAGTGAAAATGTTGTACAGGAACCATAGATTCATTTTCTTTGCTTTCCCGGCTGCAAAAGTATAACGGTTCCTTGCCTGACTTTCCCCTGCAAATGCGCGCATAAGATTTACCTTAGTTCTGCTTTCCGAAAAATTTACGGACATAATATCAGCTCCTTTGCGGATATTATGCCCGTTTTCAAGTGCTTTATCCATAATTTTAATGCAGGCTGAGCCTGCACGCAGCAAGCTGAGCTTGCAGGCATATATCCTCTTATCAGATAGAATTGGTTATTTATTATTTTCGGACTATTTTATTATAGTGTGGTAAATTATAATATATCTCAACTCTTAACTCCAAACATACCCCCCCTTGAGGGGACTATATATTTTAAATGGGTATTGACAACTTTATGAATTTCTGTTATAATTAAGCATACTACTTTATCACTTTAAAACTAACAAGATTTTTGGTGCTAAAGCAAAGAAAGGGGAAGTATATCATATGATATATGCAATTCTGATAATTTATCTTCTGCTTATGCTGGGCATAGGCGTTTACTGCCGGAGAAAGACCTCGTCGGTATCGGACTTCGTACTGGGAGGAAGAAGCCTCGGCGGCTGGTTCACCGCGTTTGCCTACGGAACGTCCTATTTTTCGGCTGTAGTTTTCATAGGCTATGCCGGACAGTTCGGCTGGAGCTACGGAGTTGCCGCCGCGTGGATAGGAATAGGAAACGCTTTCATAGGTTCTACGCTGGCATGGCTCATTCTCGGAAAACGCACAAGAATAATGACAAAACAGCTGGGCGCTTCCACAATGCCGGAATTCTTTGAAAAAAGATATAATTCCAGAAGCCTGAAAATAGTTTCCGCTGTGATAGTTTTTCTGTTCCTCATACCGTATACCGCGTCGGTATATAACGGTCTTTCAAGGCTTTTCGGAATGGCGTTCAATATCCCTTACTCCGCCTGCCTTATAGGAATGGCAGTACTTACCGCGGCATATGTTATCCTCGGAGGATACAAGGCAACGGCAATAAACGATTTCGTTCAGGGAATAATTATGCTGATCGGAATTACAGCCGTTGTCATCAGCGTTATAAACGGCAAAGGCGGCTGGAGCGCTGCCCTTAACGGTCTGGGAGAGATCACCGATACGGGTATTCCCGCAGGAACTATGAACACCCTTTTCGGTCCGGATCCGATAAATCTTTTCGGAGTTATAATCCTTACTTCTCTCGGAACATGGGGACTTCCTCAGATGGTCCAGAAATTCTATGCTATAAAGGATAACAAAGCCATAACAAGAGGAACTATCATTTCAACTATATTTGCTCTTGTTGTTGCCGGAGGTTCTTACCTTATGGGCGGCTTCGGCAGATTGTACGGAGCAGCCGATCAGGCGGCGGCAGATGCTACAGGACGTGCTCTTATCCCTACAAATCCCAACGGAAAGCTTGCCTATGACGCTATCGTTCCGGTAATGCTGCAATCCGCTCTTCCGGATATCCTTATAGGAATAGTTGTAGTGCTCGTTCTTTCAGCTTCAATGTCAACGCTTTCTTCTCTGGTACTTACTTCCAGCTCAACGCTTACGATAGACCTTATCAAGCCTTTCAGCAAAAAAGGAATGGACGAAAAGAAACAGGTGCTCATCATGCGAGTGCTTATTGCGGCATTCCTTGTGCTGTCGGTAGTTATCGCACTTAATCCGAACGCTTATATCACGACTCTTATGTCAATTTCATGGGGCGCGCTGGCAGGAGCTTTCCTTGCGCCGTTCATGTACGGACTTTTCTCGAAAAAAGTTACTAACGCAGCCGTGTGGTCAAGCATAATCTTCGGCGTCGGATTTACGGTAATACACATGTTCATATTCAGTCTGGGATTTTTCCCTGAAGCGACAAAAGCAGCAGCTTCCCTGAAACTGAATATGGCTTCTCCTATCAATGCGGGCGCTATAGCTATGATAGCGGGACTTATAATAGTTCCGGCGGTAAGCGCATTTACAAAGGTAAAAGAACCGGAACTTGCTGAAAAGATCGTTTCCGATTGCGAACAGGTGCTCAAAAGCGAAGAATAAGAAGAATAATATGTAAATTTATTGAAATATCTGCCGTGTCCTTAATGGATACGGCATTTATTTTTGCATATTATATTGACATTTCCTGTTTTTTATGCTAAAGTATTAATATGTTATCGGAATGTTTTTCCGTATTGCAAAGAAAGGAAAATACTTATGAAAAAACGAAAATTTTCAGCATTGGCAGTATTATTCGTCTTCCTGATGACGATCGCGCTGCCGCTGAACGTTGCGGCGGACGATGAACGCACCACATTTACCGTAGGCTTTGACGCCGAATTTCCGCCTTACGGATATCAGGACACCGAAACGGGCGAATATGTCGGCTTTGACCTTTCCCTTGCTCAGGAGGTCTGCGA
>CANRJZ010000052.1 GCA_947631055.1 uncultured Clostridia bacterium
AAAAGGGGAGTTTCGCGCTCTGCGGAGCGCGACGAGGGCTTTGCCCCTCGACCCCACCAGCGCGGCTGCGCTGGACCGGCTATTGTTGATAATATTTAGTGCGGTGAATTATAATTTATCGCACTATAATAAAATTGTTCAAAAAATATTATTACCCGTGCTATCTGATAAGAGAATATTTGCGTGAAGGCGCAGCCTTCTTGTCAAGCTCGTACATAATTATGAAAACTATCGCCGCAATGCAAAGGTATATAACGGTTTCAAACAGCACCGAGGAAAATTTCATAAACTTTGCTGCCGCCATTGCAAACTGACAGCAGAAAAAACACATAACAAACGGTCTTATTATATATCCGAAAATATCAAACGGGACCTTTGCCGTTCTGCATACAAATACGATCCTGACGATATTGCTGTAAATATTGCTTGCGTAATATGATATAAGCACACCTGCAAAGCCGTAAAGCTTTACAAATATGATAACGCATATTATCCGTATGATATATTCGCAAAGACTGTTTACGGTGGAAAAATTTTGTTTCCCCAGACCTTTTATTATCCCTTCAAGAACGATCTCAAGATAAATAAACGGCACGACGGGAAACATTTTTACAAGAGTTTCGCCTACAAGACCGTCGGCAGGACAAATGATCTCCCCGATGTTCTTTCCCGCTGTCAACAACATTCCCGAAATGAAGAACGAGTAGCAGAAAGATCGGTCATAGACCTTGCTGATAAGACTTTTTACACGGCGGCTGTCGGCAGCGGAATTTGCCCGTGCAATTTCCGGAATGATTATATTTGAAAGGCTCGTGAGTATAACTGCCGGATAGAAAACGGCAGGGATTATCATCGCCTCAAACATTCCGTATTCGCTCATTGCCCGTTCTGCGGAGGGATCGTGCCGCAGAAGCATTATTGGGACCAGCGTCTCGTTTGCGGTGGACATTATCATCTGTACATAGCCGCTTGCTACTATCGGAAGTGATAATTTCAGATATAAAGATATTTTTGTTATTCTTGGAGATCTTTCCGGAAGTGCGGAAAATTTTCTGTATTCGGCTGAATATTTTACAACATAATAAACACAGCTAACGGCTTCTCCTATAAGTATTGAAGCCGATATAAGTATGTAAACGCTTGCCCCTTTGTCAAGCAGAAAAACCGTTCCTGTCATAAGAGAAGCCCATTTTGCGGCAAATTCGATGATATCGCCTATGCAGGGCACTTTGACGTTTCGTACACCGTTGAAATATCCTCTTATGCACGAACCCAATGCTGCCGGAGTAAGCGAAAGCGCAATAATTCTTACCGATACGGCAAGTTCTGCTCCTGCCCCTGCTTTTTCGGAAATTATTCCCGAAAGACCTGCCGAAGCCAGTGCAAACGTCGTTGACAGTATTAGCGAAAACCCTATGGAAAGCCGCATTATCCTGCGGACGTTGCCGTTTCCGGCGCCTATCTCCTCCGAAACGAACCTGCTGGTGGATATGAAAATATTGCCGTTCGCAAGCACCATTATAAAGCTGAAAAGTGAAAATATCAGCGTCATTATCCCCACGGAAGCCGTTCCCAGCTTGTTGGAGATAATAATGTTCATCAAAAGACCAAGGCCCTGCAAAAAAAACGACACAATAGTCAGTCTTGCGGTGTCTTTTACGATACGGTTCATAAAAAATTTCAAGATAAAACACTCATTTCTTAGTTATATTTATGAAAATAACTTAACTTTCTGTGTAAACTGTTGCTATTTGCATAAAAATTGGATATAATAAATTTGTATGCAATTTTTAAGCTGGAGATGAGGCTTGTCATGTCAGAAACAAAAGCAGCAAGGTTTTTTGAGTCCATGAAGGATAAAAGCATATCATTCATAGGACTTGGCGTAACAAATAACGATACTGTAAGATTATTCTTAAAAAAAGGATTGAACGTTACCGTATGCGATAAAAAATCACTGGAGGAAGCCGGAGCTATAGCGGAGGAATTCAGATCTGCGGGCGCAAAGCTCGCTTTCGGCGAAAATTATCTTGATACCGCCTGCAAATGCGATGTGATATTCCGTGCGCCGGGAGTATATTATAATCTTCCGGAACTGAAAGCGGCAAGGGACGCTGGAAAGGTCGTCACTTCGGAAATGGAGGTGTTCTTTGAACTCTGTCCGTGTAAGATCTACGCAATTACGGGAACGGACGGAAAAACCACCACAACAACGATAATTTCCGAGATCCTTTCAAGAAGCGGTAAGAAAGTACATAAAGGCGGCAATATCGGCAGAGCGCTCCTGCCGATAATAGAAGAGATCGATGAAAACGACGCCGCAGTTGTGGAGCTTTCAAGCTTTCAGCTCATCAGTATGAGAAGATCTCCCGACTGTGCCGTGATAACGAATATCTATCCGGATCATCTTAATGTACACAGTTCCATGCAGGAGTATATAGATGCTAAGACTAATATAATTACTCATCAGAACGCTTTTTCCAAGACCGTTCTCAATGCCGACAATGAAGATACTGCCATGCTGAAAGGCTTTGTGCGCGGAAAGCTGAACTGGTTCAGCCGATTGAAAAAACCGGACAGAGGCGCATTTCTCGATGAGGACGGCTGGCTCTGTTACTATGAGGACAGATTTACGGATCGGATAATAAATAAAGATGATATCCGCATACCCGGAATGCATAATGTGGAAAATTATCTTGCGGCGATCTCACTGCTTTACGGAGAGGTACCTATATCCGCCATTGAAGAAACTGCAAAGGAGTTCGGCGGGGTAGAACACAGGATAGAATTCGTCCGTGAGCTTGACGGAGTAAAGTATTATAATGACAGTATAGCAACAAGTCCGGTAAGCGTCATAGCCGGTCTGAATTCTTTTGGACGGAAGATAATCGTAATTGCCGGAGGTTCGGATAAAAAACTTGATTATTATCAGCTTTCCGAACCCATAAATAAGTTCGTAAAAGTTCTTGTTCTGCTTGGTCAGACAGCGGATAAGATAGAGGAAGCAGTAAGAAAATACCCGTTCTATAATGAAGCGGACTGCCGTATTATACGTGTAAACAGTATGGAAGAAGCCGTCGAAGCTGCCAGAAACGCCGCCGAAGCAGGGGATATAGTTTCGCTTTCTCCCGCAAGCGCAAGCTTTGATATGTATAAGAATTTTGAAGAGCGAGGACGGCATTATAAAGCAATAGTAAACGCTCTTGAATAAAGGAATGAAATAATATGGATTTAAACAAGACCATAGAGTCCCTGTGCCTCGCCAAAGGCGTTTCCGGAGATGAAAACGAAGCTGCGGAGCTGGCTCTTTCCATGCTGAAGGAGTACACGGATGATCTCAGCATCAAAAACGGAAATGTTATAGGACGCTTCGGCACCAAGGGAGCAAAGCCTCATATCCTCATTGATGCTCATATTGATCAGATAGGGCTCGTCGTTACTCACATTACCGAGGACGGCTTCCTTAAAATTTCCAATTGCGGAGGGATAGACAGACGTATCCTTTCCGCTCAGCAGGTAAAAGTAATGGGAAAGCAGATCGTAAACGGCGTGATCTGTTCCGTTCCTCCTCATCTTGAGACCGATGAGAGCAAAGTGCCGGAAATATCGGATATATGCATTGATGTAGGAATGACAAAAGCACAGGCGGAAGAATTGATATCTTCCGGAGATAAGATAGTTTTTTCTCCGCATTGTGAAAAACTTATCGGAGACCGGATAAGCGGAACGGCTCTGGACGACCGCTGCGGAGTTGCTGCTGTGCTGAGAGCGATAGATATCGTAAAAGGAAAGACCCTGCCGTATGAACTTACCGTTCTCTTTTCCTCACAAGAGGAAGTGGGTGAACGGGGAGCAAAAATAGCCGCTTTTGATATTGTACCGGATATTGCCCTTGCAGTGGACGTAAGCTTTGCATTGACTTACGGCGATTCTGAATCAAAGTGCGGAAAAATGGGTAAGGGCTGTATGATAGGATATTCTCCGGTGCTTGACAGAAAGCTTTCCGATGAATTCCGCAGGATCGCGGAAAACAAAGAACTTCCTTATCAGATCGAAGTTATGAGCGAGACTACAGGTACCAATGCGGACCGGTTTTCCGTAAACAGGAGCGGAGCAAGGGCTGTTACTTTGTCCATACCACTAAAGTATATGCATACTCCGGCTGAAGTTATATCTGTTTCAGACGTGGAAAATACAGCCCGTCTTATCGCTGCATATTTGGAGGAGGCTGCATTATGAACAGGGAAATTCTTAAAGAACTTTGTCTTATAAACGGTACTTCCGGCGATGAGGACAAAGTCCGTGAGTATATAATTTCCGCAATAAAAGATCTCTGCGAGTACCAGGTAGATCCGCTTGGAAATATCATTGCCGAAAAGAAGGGCGTAAACAGGGCAAAAAATAAGGTCATGGTATCCGCCCATATGGACGAAGTCGGAATGATCGTTACTTCCGTCAGATCGGACGGGACTCTTACTCTTTCGGCTGTAGGAGGGATCGATCCGCGGGTCGTTATTGGAAGAAGAGTTGTCGTCGGAGATAAAGAACTTGCCGGAGTAATAGGTTCAAAAGCAGTTCATAATATGACCGCGGAGGAAAAAAAGACCGCTCCGTCGTTTTCGTCCGTTTATGCGGACATAGGCGCGGAAAGCAGGGAAGAAGCGGAAAAATATGTTATGCCCGGTGACAGAGTTTATTTCAAGTCCGATCTCGGTATATCCGATGACGGTTTTGTCAGCGGAAAGGCGATAGATGACAGATTCGGCTGCGCTGCAATGATTGGAATGATAAGATCCGAACTGCCGTATGACTGCATTTTCACGTTTGTGGTACAGGAGGAAGTCGGACTCAGAGGCTCAAGGACTGCTGAAGGTGAAAAACGCTGCTGTGAACTGGGAAAAGGCGCTGTAGTTTCGTATATGGACCGTTCTACAATATATGATAAGGAATTATATCAGCTTTCCCGTAAGACAGCGGCCGAAAATAACATAGGCTGGCAGACAAAGACTATGGTCGCAGGAGGAAATGACAGCGGTGCTATCCATATTTCAAACGGCGGCGTAAGGACTATAGCAATTTCCGCACCGTGCAGATATCTTCATTCTCCGGTTTGCGCTGCAAGGCTTTCCGACCTTGAGGATTGTGAAAAACTTGCCGTTAAAATGCTTGAAAAGATGTGTATACTTTGATAAAACGGATCTATGACGGTATTGCCGAAAGACTGACCGACAGCTATTACGGCAAAAAGATAATGGCGGCTTATCTTGCCTACGGCGGGAATTATGAATTCTGCCGTTTCTATGCCTGCGATGGCGGCGGATATTACGGTACGGTCCATATGTATAATTCTTCTATGGTGATCGACGGTAAGTGCAGTCCCGATGATGTCAGATCTCTTGTTGAAATGACAAAACCCGTTTCCGTTGAAATAGCATGCGGGTCTGTCACGAACAATGGTTATGCCGGCATACACAGGACGCTTTTTATGGGAATACCGGAAAAAACGGATATAACTGCGGAAGAAACGATCTCTGACGGCAGTTTTGCGGAATGTTATGACATACTTAACGAAAGCTTTGAAAATTTCGGGAGTTTTGACGATTGGTATGTGGATATCTCCCACAGAATACGGCACGGAGTTTCGGACATTTATCTTTACAGAAGCACGACCGTTACAAAATGTTTCGATATAGATGATCTTGTATTCGTTTCCGGCATAGCAACGGCCGCAAAGAACAGGGGAAAAGGAAGTGCAGGAAAATTCCTGAAATATCTTGCAGGGAAATTTGAAAAAGAAGGAAAGAAAATGTGTCTTTTTGCGCTGGATCACAGAAAGACATTTTATGAGTCCATTGGATTTGTTCCGGTGGGCGAGGATATATTGTACGAATGGAAAGGTGAATAACAATGGCGGAAATTTTTGATCCTAAGCCTATTATACAGAAAGGCTTTGAAATTGACGAAAGAATTCTTAACTTTGCAGAAAAGGCGGAGGAAAACTGCGCCGATGAATTTGCATCTATAGATAAAACCGCACGCGTCAATGGGGAAAAAGTCCTGAAAGCGTTTATCGACAATAAAGTCAGCGCCGCTTGTATGAACGGTACTGCCGGTTACGGTTACGGCGATCTGGGAAGAGATACTTTAGATGCCGTTTATGCTCAGGTAATGGGCGGCGAAGATGCTCTTGTACGGCACAGTTTCGTATCGGGTACTCATGCTCTTACCTGTGCGCTGTTCGGCGTCCTGAGAAGCGGCGACAAGCTGGTGAGCCTGACCGGTTCTCCGTATGATACGCTCGAAGAAGTTATAGGTATCCGCGGAAAGGGAAACGGTTCTCTTGCGGATTTCGGAGTTTCTTACGATCAGGCGGAACTTCTTCCGGACGGTACTCCGGATCTGGCTGAGATATTCAACAAAGCAAAAGATGCAAAAGTGGCATACATACAGCGTTCAAGAGGGTATTCTCTCCGACCGGCGTTTACGGTCGACGGTATTGCCGAAATGGTAAAAGCGGCAAAGGGTTCAAATCCTGACATCATAGTTATGGTAGATAACTGTTACGGAGAATTTGTAGAAAGCAAAGAACCTTTACACGTCGGAGCGGATCTTATAATCGGTTCGCTTATCAAAAATCCAGGCGCAGGGATCGCGGAAACAGGCGGCTATATTGCCGGAAAGGCAAAACTGGTCGAACAGTGCGCTTATCGGCTTACCTGCGTAGGTATGGGAAAAGAAGTCGGCTGTTCCCTTAACCAGAACAAACTTATGTATCAGGGACTTTTCTTTGCGCCCGAAGTCGTTGCCAATGCATTGAAAACAGCGGCTTTCACGGGAGAGATCATGTCTATGCTCGGATTCAAGTGCTTTCCGGAAAAGGGCACAAAACGAGGCGATATCATAACTGCCGTTCTTATGAAGGACAAAGAAAGCCTTATTTCATTCTGTCAGGGGATACAAAAAGGATCTCCGGTGGACAGTTACGTCCTTCCGGAGCCTTGGGATATGCCGGGATACGATTCTCAGGTAATAATGGCGGCGGGAAGCTTCAATACGGGTTCTTCGATAGAACTTTCGGCTGACGCACCGCTCCGCGATCCTTTTGCCGCTTATGTTCAGGGCGGTCTGACCTTTTCCGCCGGAAGAATGGGCATACTTGTGGCTTTGCAGGAAATGTTTGACAAACATTGTCTGAAATTGTTTTGATAAACATATTTGCATCAAAAGGGATTATTTGGGGATTTGAAGAAAACTTGACTTAATTGGTTTATAATGCTATAATATCAAGTGATAAATAGTTAAGTTGTTGCTGAAAAATAATTTTTGCAAAAATTACATTGATATATTGATATTTTGTTAAACAAATATACCGACTTCCGATGTTTTGTTTTGATTCTGGCAATGAGAATACTGTTTAAATGTGATATTCTTATTATTGGAGGAGAGTAAAGTGGCAAAATGTAATAAATGTGGAAAAAGTGGAATGTTTTTGAAAGTGAATCAAAATGGACTTTGTTTGGATTGTGCTTCATCAGAACTTGCCATTGCACAAAGTCAATTAACTCCAGAAGTACAGGAACTTGCAAAAAATCAGGAATATGTTAATGAATTACTTCAAAAACAGGAAGAATTAAAAGCACGTAACCGTGAGTTAGCTGTTGAAATAGATACTAAAAACGACAAAATTCGTCAACTTGATAAAGAAATCATAAATCTTGATGACGAAATACTTGTACAGCAATTTGGACTATATAAACCACAGTTTGATTTTGCTAAAGCAGAGATATACAAAGAAAAGCTCATGCAGAACAGGCAACATCAAAAAGACCTTATCAAAAGTAATCACGCGGTAACAGGCGCGACAAACTGGACTGTAAACGGTGATTATAGAAAAGGTTCAAAAATGGTTACTGATATGCAAAAACTACTTTTGCGAGCATTCAATTCCGAATGTGATGAATTAGTATCAAAAGTAAAATATAATAATTTTGATACTTACAAAGAAAAAATTATGAAATCAGCAAGTGCTATTTCAAAACTTGGAGCAATTATGGATGTTGCTATTACTACTCAATATATTGATTTGAAAATATACGAACTTACTCTTGCGTTTGAATATGCCCAGAAAAAGCAACAGGAAAAGGAAGAACAAGCTGCTCTCAGAGCGCAAATGCGAGAAGAAGCTAAGCTTCAAAAGGAGATCGAAGAAGAACGTAAAAAACTTGAAAAGGAACAAACGCATTATACCAACGCTTTGGAAAAATTAAACAAACAGCTTGCTGCCGATCCTGATAACGTTGACCTTATTAATAAAAGACAAGAACTTGAAAATGCTATGTCAGAAATTGAAACAGCAATAAAGAATGTCGATTATAGAGAAGCAAATAAACGTGCGGGTTATGTTTATGTTATTTCAAATATCGGGGCATTTGGTGAAAATGTTTATAAAATCGGTATGACAAGACGGCTTGACCCTATGGAACGTGTTGATGAACTGGGAGACGCTTCTGTTCCTTTTAATTTTGACGTTCACGCTATGATATTTACTGATGATGCGCCTGCTTTGGAATCGGCATTACATAAAGCTTTTGAAGATAAAAAGCTTAATATGGTAAATCAGCGCCGAGAATTTTTCAATGTTACGCTTGACGAGATCAAGGCGGTCGTAAAAGCAAATTACGATAAAACGGTTGAATTTGTTGATATTCCCGATGCTGAACAGTATCGCGTTTCTTTAAAGATGAAACAGCAACAAACAGTATAAAATAACAACTCCATCTGTAAGCATACTAAACATATATCAGTTCATAGTATGAAAAGGTTGCAAATCTAGCATTACATATGCTGAAATTTGGAATTTGCAGCGAATTTGAAATCGGGAATAATTTAAATGCTGTGTTTTTCTTAAAAATACTGTTGCAAAATCCTTACAGATGTGGTATAATTACTTTGTATTGTTTATGATATGAAAATTTTCCCTGTATATTATTCAGAAATGAGGTAAAAGCTATGGATCTGGAAATGGTCAGGTATCTTTCAAAGCTGGGAAAGCTTAATTTTACCGATGATGAACTGAAAAAAGCCGCAGACGATATGACAAGCATTATCGAGATCATGGACACTATCAAGGAGATAGACATAGTTTACGAACCTATCAAGGATAACCACAATGTTTACCTGAGCGGCCTCAGAAAAGACGAGCCTATGGATTCCTTCCCTACGGAAAAGATCCTTAAAAATGCCGTCAACAGCGAGAACTGCTTCGTGGTCCCCAAAGTGGTGGAATAACTTGGAAAGGTGTGCTAACTTATGGATATTACTTCTCTCAAGATACGCGATATGCGGACAATGCTCGATAAAAAGGAGATCTCGGCAAAAGAACTTACGGACGCATATCTTGCAAGAATAAATGATATAGACGGAAAACTCGAAAGCTATATCACCGTTACTGCGGACGTGGCTCATGCTGCCGCAGAAAAGGCTCAGAAAGTCATTGACAGCGGTGAGGCTTCCGCATTGACGGGGATCCCGCTTGCCGTCAAGGACAATATCTGCACTGACGGAATAAAAACTACCTGCGCTTCAAAAATGCTGGAGGATTTTGTTCCGCCGTACAACGCTACCGTTATGGAAAAGCTGAACGCTCAGGATATTGTAATGCTTGGCAAGACTTCTATGGACGAGTTTGCGATGGGCGGTTCTACTCAGACTTCGGCTTTCAAAAAGACAAAAAATCCTTATGATCTCGGCAGAGTACCGGGCGGAAGTTCCGGCGGTTCGGCTGCGGCAGTGGGAGCGTCTTTGTGCGCTGCTGCTCTCGGCTCGGATACTGGCGGTTCTATCAGGCAGCCGTCTTCTTTCTGCGGTGTAACAGGTCTGAAACCCACTTACGGACGTGTTTCGCGTTATGGTCTGGTGGCATTTGCAAGTTCTCTCGACCAGATAGGTTCTATCGCAAAGGACGCTCATGACTGCGCAGTCATTCTCAATGCCGTTTCGGGATATGATTACCACGACGGAACGAGCGCAAAGAAAGATGTTCCCGACTTTACGGCTAAGATAGGACAAAGCATTTCCGGAATGAAGATCGCAGTTCCTAAGGAATTTTATGCCGAAGGTATCGATACCGATGTCCGTGAAGCTGTAATGAAAGCCGCAAAATGGTATGAATCACAGGGCGCAGTACTTGTTGACTGTTCCATGCCGTCACTGAAATATGCGGTCGCGGCATATTATCTTATTGCTTCGGCGGAGGCGTCTTCAAACCTTTCCAGATATGACGGGATAAAGTACGGACACCGTTCCGAAAAGGGCGATTCCTATAACGACCTTATCTGCAATTCAAGGAGCGAAGGCTTCGGCGACGAGGTCAAAAGACGTATACTTCTCGGAAACTATGCTCTTTCCAGCGGTTATTACGATGCTTATTACGGAAAGGCAATGGCGCTGAAACAGCGTATCCGTGAGGAATATGACTCAATATTCAATAATTGCGATATTATACTTACGCCTACTGCTCCTACCGTTGCTTACGGCGTGAATGAAAATATTTCCGATCCCGCAAAGATGTATCAGGCGGATATATGCACCGTTACGGTAAACATAGCTTCACTTCCCGCAATTTCAACCCCTTGCGGATACGATAAAAAGGGAATGCCTATAGGAATGTCGATCATCGGCAAACACTGGGACGAAGCTACCATTATCCAGGCTGCCGACGCTTACGAAAAGCAGTTTGAACGCGTTCCTGCCGTAATATAAGGAAAGAGGTGCTTAATATGTCTGCTTATATACCAGTTATCGGTCTTGAAATACACGCCGAACTTCTTACAAAGTCAAAGGTCTTCTGTACCTGTTCGGCAGAGTTCGGCGGAGATAAAAATACACGCTGCTGTCCGGTATGCTCCGGTATGCCCGGAACACTGCCGATAATCAATCAGACGGCAGTTGAATATGCTGTAAAAGCAGGTTTTGCTCTCGGCTGCGGAATAAATAAGTTTTCCGTATTTGACAGAAAGAATTATTTCTATCCCGACCTTCCGAAAGCATATCAGATATCACAGCTCAATCTTCCTTTGTGCATAAACGGGCTCGTTCCCATTGAATACGAAGAAAACGGTGAGAAGAAAACAAAAAATATACGTATAAACCGCATACACCTTGAAGAAGATGCCGGAAAACTTATCCATGACGACCTTAACGGTGTTTCGCTGGCGGATTACAACCGCTGCGGTATCCCGCTTATTGAGATCGTTACAGAGCCTGATATCGGTTCTGCGGAAGAAGCAAAGGCGTTCGTTGAAAAAATTTCCCTGCTTCTCCAGTATGCAGGCGTTTGCGACTGTAAAATGGAACAGGGTTCTCTCCGCTGCGATGTAAATATTTCCATAATGAGACCTACCGATACCGAGTTCGGCACAAGAGCCGAGATAAAGAACCTTAACTCTATCAAGGCTATCGGCAGAGCGATAGATTTTGAAATTTACCGTCAGGGCAAGCTCCTTGATATGGGCAAGAGAGTCGTTCAGGAGACAAGACGTTTTGACGACAATAGGGGAGAAACAAAGTCAATGCGCTCCAAGGAGGACGCTCACGATTACCGTTATTTCCCTGAGCCGGATATTTTACAGGTGAACTTTACCGATGAGGATCTGGACGCTATCCGTGCAAAACTTCCGGAAATGCCTTATGAACGCCTTGAAAGATACCTGAAAAGCGGTCTTAATGAAACGGACGCGAAAATTATCGTAAATCAGAAGATACTTTCGGACTTCTTCGATTCCGCCGTAAAGGCATATAATAATCCAAGATCGATATGCAATTTCCTTATAGGGGAAATGATGCGCCGCATAAATCTGGGTGAAGTTTCACTTGAAAACCTGCCGTTCACCGCAGAACAGTTTGCAAAACTGGTCGAAATGGCTGACAGCGACAAGGTTTCCAAGAATGACGCAAAGAGCGTTTTCCGTACAATGTGCGAAAATGGAGGCGATCCGGAAGAGATCGCCGGAAAAGAAGGACTGCTTATTTCAAACGATACCGGAAAAGTTGCGGAAGTTATTGAAAAAGTCCTTGCGGCAAATGAAAAAGCCGTTGCTCAGTATACCGGCGGAGATCAGAAGGTATTCGGATTTCTTATGGGACAG
>CANRJZ010000053.1 GCA_947631055.1 uncultured Clostridia bacterium
TCTGATAGTTGATACCTGCCAGATCAAGAGCATTTACGGCGCCTTTTTCCTCAAGCACTCCCCCGTTCATAGCTCCCGTAACAAAGCGTGTGCTGTCAAGACGCCTTATTTCTTCCAGCATATGCAAGGAAATATTTCTTCCCTGTTCGGTCGATCCTAAAGGTTCTTCGTTGAATATAGAATAAAATACGACCGATGGGTGATTTCTGTCACGTTTTATCATAGTGCGGAGCTGTCCGAGACCTTCTTCGGACGAATCAAAATTGCGATTTTCGTCCATAAGTATCATTCCGAGCCTGTCGCAGGCATTTACAAGTGCGTTTGAAGCCATTCCGTGAGCACTTCTGTAAGCGTTGCACCCCATAGATTTAAGGCGCATTATCTTATAAGTCCAGATACTGTCCGGAACGGCAACGCCTATGCCGGCAAAATCCTGATGATTGCAGGTCCCTTTCAGTTTCAGGTGTCTGCCGTTCAGGAAAAAGCCGTTATCAGGATCGGCCTTTATGGTCCTGAAACCAAAAGAGGAAACAAAACTGTCTTTAAGTTCCCCGTCGGAAAACAATTCTGAGATCATGGTATACAGATACGGATCGTCAACGTCCCAAAGATGAGGATTTTCTATAACGGCTGAAAGCCCGTCAAACTCAAGTATTTTATTGCCTTCCATATCATTGATCGTTTTTTTGACGGAAAATTTTCCTTCTGATGGATTTTTTGCGGAAATAGACCCGCTGACAGATACTTTCCAATTGTCTCCTTCAAGTTTTTCACACAGAATATACGGTTCTTCCGCAAAATGCACGTCCGGAAGTATGTGCAGCCACACCGGACGATAAATACCGCCGCCTTCATACCACCAGCCTTCAAAATTTTTTCCGTTTACATACACTGCAATAATATTCGGCGTACCTCCGAATTTTATCATATCGGTGACATCGAAACTAAATCCGGTGTAACCGGAAAAATTTCTTTTTGCCACCGAGCCGTTAAAATAAACCGTCGCTTCGGACGCAACTCCTTCAAATTCAATAACGAAACGCTTGCCGCGATACTTTTCATCAACGGCAAAAGTTTTTCTGTACCAAGCATTTTCACGAGGCTTGTATCCCCAATCGGCAGCGCCGTTCTTATCGTTTGCCTGTTCGATCATATAATCGTGAGGCACGTCCAGTACACGCCATTTTGACGAATTGAAAAGAGCGTTCGGAGGGCCGCTTTTTTCTCCTGTTTTTGAAGTCCCGTAAATTTCTCCATGAGAAACAAATTTTCTTTCCGGCATATCTCCGGGATAAAATGACCATTCCTTATTTAACGAAAGCTTTATCCTTGTTTCCATTATAGAACTCCTTTCATATGGACTGTCTGGTTATTATCCTTAACAGTCTTACAATTGCTGATACGGCAAATATTCCCATAGCTATTGAACCGGCTATCCCAACGGATGCGGCAAACTGATGCGAAAAGCTTTCAACATCTCCGCTTACAAGCGTTATCATAGTATTATACATATATCCTCCCGGAACAAGCGGTATTATCCCGACGACAAGATACATATTGACCGGAACATGTACACGCCTTGCCATTAACTCCGCATAGACCGATACAGCCGCTGCCGAGAAAAAATAACATATCATCTGCCCCATGCCGCTTATCTCAAAGCCTGTGAAAATAAGCTGTGTGAGCATCGCGCCAATACCCGCCGCAAGCATATGCCTGAACCTTATGTTGAACTGTACGCCGAAAGCTATGGAAGCTATCAGACTGTAAATACACGGCAACGCCATATCCTTCATTATATCCATAACGTCACGACCTTATATCATATTGAATACAGCGATAGCCGAAGCTGCGCCTACAGCCATTCCCACCGCTGTCAGTATAGCTTCCGTAAGCGTATACATTCCCGCAAGAAAATCCCCCGCTATAAAATCTCTCATACAGTTTGTAAGAGTAATTCCGGGGACCAGATTCATAGACGCGCCTATTATTATCTTATCAAAACTTCCGGTAAGTCCTGCTTTTGATACGATAACCGCTATGGAAGCTATGACAACAGAACCTATAACGCTTTGGAAGAACACACTCGGCTTTACTTTATTGACAAATATGGATACTGCAAAAACTATCATTGAAATAAGTCCGGCAAACAAAGCGTCAAACGGCGTTCCTCCGAAAAACAGCGCAAAGGTCGCGCCTACGACCGCATAGCTTATAAGCCTGACCGGATAATTATATATCTTTCTTTCACATATTTCGGAAATATGCTTGTTGATAGTTGCCGTATCCGGCTTTTCCACGCAAATGAACCGTGAGAGATTATTCAGTTTATCAACGCGGTCAAGGTTTGTTTCCCTTGATGATATCCTTACCGTCTGAGTCAAAGGGACTTCGGAGCCGTCGTTCACGGTAATTATAAGGCTTGCCGGAATAGCAAAGACCTCTATTTTTTTATCCTTTCCGGACGTTCCTCCATAAAATCCGTATGCCGCAGCAATACGGTATATACTGTCCTCAACGCGGTATATTTCAGCGCCGTATTCTATAAGCATACTGCCTATGCGAGAAGTTATCTGAAGCAATTCTTTTGCGGTAATTTCCATAATAAAATACCTTTCACAAAATAAATCCGCCGTCTACGGAAAGCACCTGTCCCGTTATGAACGAAGCCTTTTCGGATGCCAGAAACAATATTGCTTCTGCAATATCTTCCGGAGCGCCTATTTTTCCCACAGGCGTATTTTCTTTAAGACAAGCTATATCCTCACGCGAAAGATGACGGTTCATATCGGTATCTATAACTCCCGGAGCAACACAATTCACGGTTATTCCTGAAAGTCCTTCTTCCTTTGCAAGAGCCTTGGTAAAACCTATAACAGCCGCTTTTGCGGCGGAATAATGAACTTCACAGGACGCGCCGGATATCCCCCACATAGAAGAAATATTGATTATCCTGCCGTATTTTGAATGTATCATATCGGGAAGTACAGACTGTGTACAGTTATATGCTCCCTTAACGTTTACCGCAAACATTCTGTCCCACATTTCCTCGGAAATATCGGTGAACAAAGCCTGTTCCGCGACCCCTGCGTTATTCACAAGAACGCTGACATTTCCCATAGTTTTTCTTATTTCGCTCACCATTTTGTCTACCTGTGAACGCACCGAAACGTCCGCTTGAAAAGCAGCCGCGTTCACGCCGTAATTTTTCAGTTCCGAGCACAAAGTTCCGGCGGCTTCCGCAGAATTATTATAATTGACCGCAACGTCATATCCGGCTTTTGCAAATGCAATTGCAGCTGCTTTTCCTATTCCGCGCGACGCTCCGGTTATAAGCACGATCTTATTCAAAATATCACCTCCGGGATCTAAATAAAATTACATATATTATACCACAAATCAGATATAGGGTCAAGGCTGAAGGACGTTCATAAAAAATTTACATCTTATACTATTGCAATAGTATTGACAATTCTATACTATTCTGATAGTATAATATTATAAACTATTGCAATAGTATGGAAAGGATCTGATATAATGTCAATAAAATTATTTGATTCAGAGCTTAAAGTAATGAATGTCCTTTGGAAGAACGGCGATACTACCGCGAAACAAATTTCCGAAATTCTTGCGGAAGAGACAGGCTGGAACGTAAATACTACATATACGGTCATAAAAAAATGTATCGCAAAGGGCGCGATCACACGCAGCGAGCCGAATTTTATGTGCCATGCTGAAATTTCCAAGGAAGAAGTCCAGAAGTCGGAGCTTTCGGAATTTATGGATAAGCTCTTTGACGGAGCAGCCGACAAACTTTTTGCCGCGCTTATAGACAATAAAGAAATGTCCCACGACGAGATCCAAGCTCTTAAAGATATGGTAAACGAGCTTAAATAATATTACAAAGAAAGGGTGAAATTTATGGGTACGATCTTTGCAATGAGCTTTTACGCTTCAATAATGGCAGTATTCATAATTATTTTCAGGGCGTTATTCTATGAAAAAATGCCAAAGGCAACATTCAAGGCACTCTGGCTGATAATGGCTTTAAGAATGTTGATACCGGTATTTATCCCAATCGAAAGAAACTTAACCGCAAATGACAGTTACGAATACTATACATACTGGTTTATGTACAATTTCAATCCGGCATATCTGGCAAGCCTTATTGCAGGAGAACTCAGGTCGTTTGACAAAATGTCATCGCTGCAAAAAAGCGGACATCTGTTTTTTAATATCATGGCACTGCTTGCATTTGTCGGAGCAATTGTTGCTGTCCTGATATTTGCATACGGATATTTTAAAAATATCCGTAAATACGGTCCTTCAAAAAGCGCACAAAGCCACAGCATAAGTCAGGTCATAAATTCTTCCGGCATACGCCGCAAGGTAAACGTAAAGGTAAGCAATAAAACACAAACTCCCTTTACTTACGGAATCTTCAAGCCGACAATAGTTTGTCCGGAAAATTTGTCGGACTATGACCTCAAAACCACCGAACTGGCTATTTCCCACGAGCTGACGCACATTAAACATTTTGACGCGCTTTACAAAATTATCATTGCCGCCGCATTCTGCGTTCACTGGTTCAACCCTTTTGCATGGATAATGCTCATACTTTCCTGCCGCGATACCGAACTTGCCTGCGATGAAAAAATTCTCGAAAAATTTCCCGACGCAAAGAAAGATTATGCAAATTCTATAATCGAATTTGAAGAAAAGCGTTCTGACTCTCCTCTTTTGAGCAGGCTCAGCAGAAGTCCGGTAAAAAAACGCGTTGAATTTATTATGAAAGCAAAAAAGCCTGCGGTAATTACGGTAATTGCGGCTATCGTCATAACGCTTTGCACAACGGCAGTTTCGGCATTCACACCTACATTTGACATCTCGACGCCTAAAGAAGCGTTCTGGCAAGATGTAAGCGAACAATATTCTTCGGACGGAAAATATTATCTTTTCGGCGACACCGAAAGCACCTATTATACTATCGAAAACGGAACTATCACGTTCAGCCTTGACGATGAAGAACGTATGAAAAAAGAATACGAAATTTATTTTGAAAAGAATGACGGAAAACCTTTATGGTATAGTCCGGGTAATACTTATACTGCCATGTCATTTGAGCGTTGGCTGGAAAATTCTCATGCAAATTGGCTATCAGGACCCAAACCTTGTACAATTGCCAAAAATACTCATACCGGAAAAACGGTAATAGCACTTTTCCCATATTACGACCAGAACGGATTTTTATGTGTCGGGACTTTCATGGATTATGCAAACGAAGACACGATAATAAACGGTGAAATGACGTATATCAAAGTACCGGAATAAACAGAACTCCCACGCCGGAAATAAACGGTGTGGGAGAAATTTTTTTATAGTTTTGAGAGTTAAGAGTTGAGAGTTGAGATACTGACAGGGTTTTAAATGTTTTGTCAATACATATAAAAATAAAGCGGCATTTCTGCCGCCTTATCGCATTAAAGATCTATAAAGTAATTCATTATCGAAGGTCCTTTGTCAATGTAAAGTCCTGTTTCCTTTGCAGTCTTTTCATTGAACACCGGCTTGCCCTCAACGGGAACGCTCTTTCTGTAGATCATAAACGGAACAGCGTCGTTGGTATGTGTTTTCAGTGCAAGCGGTGTGGGGTGATCCGGAAGTATCATTATCTTGTAATCGTCATACTTTTCAAGTTCCGGAAGTATAGTTCCCAGAATTTCTTTGTCGATAATTTCAATAGACTTTACTTTATTTTCAATTTCGTGTCTGTGTCCGCACTCGTCCGGAGCTTCAACGTGGATATAAACAAAGTCCTGACCGTTTGCAAGTTCCTTTACAGCAGCTTCCGCCTTGCCTTTGAAATTTGTGTCAATGTAGCCCGTTGCGCCGTCAACATTTACTATATTCATTCCGGAGAATTTTCCTATGCCTTTAAGCAGGTCAACGGCAGAGATCATGGAAGCTTTCAGACCGTGGAGCTTGAAGAAATTCTCAAGGTTCGCTCTCCTGCCCTCGCCCCAGAGCCAGATACAGTTTGCAGGACGGAGACCTTTTGCGATCCTTGCCTTGTTTACAGGGTGATCTTTAAGGATATCCATGCTCTTTTTCATCATATCAAGAAGTTTCTGCGCGTTGGGGTGATCTGGAATGTATTCCTTTATCTTTCTTCCGGTTATGTCATGGGGAGGTGTAAGCGTTCCAAGGTCAAGTGTTCCGTTGTGCCAGATAAGGCAGTGACGATAGCTTACGCCGCTGTAAAGTCTGAACTCGTCATTGTCAAAATGCTCCGCAAGAGTTTTCACTATTTCTTTTGCTTCCGCAGTGGAAATATCATCTGCGCAGTAATCCACCATTGTCTTATCCTCAAAGTCCGGTTCATCTGACAATGTTACAAGGTTGCACCTGAAAGAAACATCATCTGGCAGCATATCTATTCCGATAGAACCTGCCTCCAGAGGTGAACGTCCGGTATAGCACACAGCCGGATCATATCCCAGAACGGAAAGATTTGCAACGTCCGAGCCCGGCTTCATACCGTCGGCGACCGTCTTTACCAGACCTATTACCGATTTCTTTGCCAAAGCGTCCATATTCGGAGTTACCGACTTGCTCATAGGAGTTTCTCCGCCCAATTCCTCGACCGGATAATCTGCCATTCCATCGCAAAGCAATACAACGTACTTCATAAAATTACTTCCTTTGTAAAAAATTAACTGTACAGATTTTATCACATTTAATTGGAAATTTCAACAGTTTTATGTGAATTTTACAGTGCAGAAATTATTAAAGACCATAAAGATCAAAATTGGGAGTATATTCACATTCAGCCGAGCTTCTCTCCTGCATAAATCCTTCCAATCCAAGCTCTGCCGCTCTGTCAAGAAGAAAATTATATTCAAACGTAGATATTTTTCGGGATATTTCCTTATGCTCAGAACTTTTATATGTCGGAAAATACTGGCTCATAAGACTTACAAGAACGTCTTTTTCGGGAAATGTTCCTGCTATCCATTCAAGTATTTTTTCCGAATCCCGCCTGTGCGACGGCAGCGCCAGATGACGGATAATAACTCCCTTTTTTATGATCCCGTCCTCTATCTGTACCGCTCCGACCTGTCTGTACATTTCCTTTATCGCTTCGGAAGCCGTTTCAAAGTAATTGCTGACCGAAGAATATTTTTCTCCAAGCGCATTGTCAAAATATTTCATATCCGGAAGATAAACGTCCACATATCCTTCCAGCATTTGCAGAGTTTCGGCAAGTTCGTAGCTGCCTGTATTGTAAACTATAGGGATAACAAGCTTTTCATCGCATATGTCCAGTGCCTCTATTATCTGCGGAACATAAGGAGTAGGGCTTACAAGATCAATATTGTGCGCGCCTTTTTCCTGAAGTTTTAAGAAAATTTCGGAAAGTCTTTCCGCAGAAATATTCTTTCCGTAATTATTGCTCGATATCTCATAATTCTGACAAAAGCAGCATTTCATATTACATCCGGAAAAGAAGACTGTTCCGGCGCCGTTTTTTCCGGATATACAGGGTTCTTCCCACATATGAAGATAAGCCTTTGCAGCTTTTATCTCCGCCCCGCAGCCGCAGTATCCATATCCTGAATATCTGTCTGCGCCGCATTTTCTCGGACAGAGCATACAATTATGCAGATCCATTTCACACCTCAGCTCTTGCCAAGAATTTCGTTATATATGCTTTCCACGCTGTCCAGCTGTTCGGCGGCATTTTTAATGGTCGTCTCGGTAATATGTTCTCCTCCGAGGATCCTTGCTATCTCTTTTACTCGCTGTTCACCGTCTATCAGCGTGACGCTGGTAAACGTATTATCACTGCTTGCAGTTTTTTCGATAAGCAGATGCTCATCCGCCATTATAGCTATCTGTGAAAGATGCGTAACGCAGATTATCTGCCGTGATCTTGACACCTGACGCAGCTTTACGCCTACTTTTTGTGCCGCTCTGCCGCTTATTCCAGTATCTATCTCATCAAATATCATAGTAGGGATATCCTCTTTTTCCGCAATAACATTTTTTATAGCGAGCATTATTCTTGATAATTCGCCGCCCGAAGCTATTTTGGATATAGGTTTGGGAGGTTCGCCGGGGTTTACGGATATCATCATTTCAATAGTGTCCATACCGTTAGATGTAAGCTTTCCCTTGTAATACTCAAAGCATATTTTTACATTGGGCATATCAAGGAATTTAAGTTCCGAAGCAATATTTTCCATTAGTTTCTCAGCAGAAGCTTCCCTGAGTCCGGAAAGATTTTCTGCTTTTTTAGTAACTTCTACAAGCAGCTCGTTTTTCCTTTCCGCAAGACGTTCTATCTCTTTTGAACAGCTTTCTGCATCTTCAGCCTCGGAGGTGTAAAGATCATATCTTGACATAAGTTCTTTAAGCGAACAGGAATATCTCTTTTTTGCGCTGTTAAGTTTTTCCCTTCTGTCGGAAAGGAATTCCATACGTTCTTCATCTATATCTATCCTGTCACAAAGCTTTGAAAGTTCCTCGCCTATATCGTCGATCTCGATAACAGCAGCTTCAAGTCTTCCGGCTATCTGCGAAAGTTCCGGAAGAATATCGGCATAATCCGAAAGATCATTGTTTATATCATTTATTTTTTCCGATATCCCTGAGCTGTCATCGTCACCCATAAGCGCTATTCTTGAATCTATGAGAAGTTCGGATAATGCTTTGCTGTTACTGGCAATAACATACTCATTTTCTATTTCGGTATCTTCATTTTCATTATCAAGTTCCAGACTGCCTATATCTTCAATAAACTGTTTATGGAATTCTACCTTTTCCTGCCTTTCCTGCTCGGAGATCGTAAGCTGTCTGATCTTTCTCGCCGTATTCTGAAGTTCTTTAAAAGATGTGCGGTAATCCTCAAGGATATTGTCAAGTCCCGCATATCTGTCTATCATATCTATATGCTTTTCCGGATACATAAGGATCCTATTATCATGCTGACCGTGAATATCTATAAGCGTTTCACCTATTTCCTTAACAACAGAAACGGGAGCAGTCCTTGAATTAATCCTTGCTGTACTTCCCCCGTCGGCAAATATCTCCCGCGTTATCATCAATTCATCATTTTCGCAGTCTACACCCAGTTCATTGAGCTTTGATACTGTTTCCTGAGTAAGCTTCCTGAACATTGCCGTTACTTCTGCCTTTTCACAGCCTGAACGTACTATATCCTTGCTGACACGTTTTCCAAGCACAGCATTGATACCGTTTATAAGGATAGATTTTCCCGCACCGGTCTCGCCGGTAAAGACATTGAAACCTTCCGCAAACGGTATCTCGGCTTTTTGTATAACAGCAAGATTTTCAATATACAGCTCGCTAAGCATATTATTCTGCACTATCCTTTCAGGAAAATGTTGTCATTCAGACAATACCGACCTTAATTCGTCCGTAAATTCCGCAGAGGCTGACTCATTTTTCATCAAGGCAAATATTGTATCGTCACCGGCTATAGTGCCTATTATTTCCGCTCTCTCCATTCTGTCAAGAGTAGCGCATACTGCCTGAGCCATTCCTGTAACACATTTGATAACTACCATATTCATCGAATATTCAACACCGACCACAGCGTCCCTGAATATGGGTGAACAGTTGAATTCAGGTTTACTAAGCTTTACATAAACGCTTACTCCGGACGGAGACATCATTTTTTTCAGATCAAGTTCATTTATATCCCGTGACAAAGTTGCCTGAGTAACGGACATACCTTCATCTTCAAGAAGCTGTTTCAGCATTTCCTGAGTCGTTACCATATTTTTTTGTATAAGTTCAAGTATCTTGTCCTGTCTTTTCTTTTTCATTCTGCAATTCCTTTCACTTTATTGGATTCATAAGCTTGTTATTTACCGCATCAAAGAAAGAATATCCTTTGATATCTATAAGCATAAGCTTTTTGGAAGAACGTTTTATAATGAGCCTGTCATTTTTCAGCATATCGCAGTTTGCCCTTCCGTCCACAGAAAAATAAACGTTCTCCTCAGCAGAAAAATGCTGTACTTCAAGCACCCTCGACGCAGTAAATACCATAGTCCTTGAAAAAAGGGAATGAGGGCATATAGGTGTAAGCTGGATACATTCAGTTTCCGGCTCAAGGATAGGACCGCCCGAAGAAAGCGCATACGCAGTTGAACCTGTCGGAGTCGCAAACACTATGCCGTCCGCCCTTACCGAACTGACTACCCTTCCCCCCGCGGAAACTTCAAAATCCGTTATTTTTGAATATGGTCTTGCAACTACGATGTCATTCAGAGCCGTGTGTTCGGAAACGATCTCTCCGTTCCTTATAAGTGACGCGTCTATCATCATTCTGTTTTCAACGAGATATTCTCCAGTTCTGAGTTTACAAAGCTTTTCCAGTTCGTCCGATTCCATGGAAGCCATAAAACCAAGTCTTCCCGTATTTATGCCGAGCAAGGGTATACTGTATTCGGAGGCATATACCGAAGCTTTAAGTATAGTACCGTCTCCTCCTATAGCTACCATAACATCACAGTCTTTTACAATTTCCCTTATATTTCCGAAATTCAGGAAAGCCTTTTCGGACATTTCGTTTTTACATGAATCGGGAGCATATATTTCAATTTCCAGTTCATTGAGTATATCACAGCACCTCAGGGCTGTAGAAAGAGCGTTTTTCTTTCCAAAATTCGGATATAAAACTACTTTCATATAAACCTCCGTTATTTATTTCAAAGCTGCAAATGCGTCGGAAACAATTTTTTTACAGTCCGGAAGTCCATGGCTGTCCAAACATTTAAGATGTGCAAGATATTCAATATTTCCGTCTCCCCCGCATATAGGAGAATAAGTCAGCCCCGCACAAAATAGCCCTTCCGAAGCAGCAGTATCAAGCACATCTTCAAGAACATTTTCATGCACATGTTTGTCTTTTACGATCCCGCCCTTGCCTATTGCCGCACGCCCCGCTTCAAACTGAGGCTTTATAAGAACAACAGCTTCACCATTTTCGGGGAGCAGCATTTTTATCTTAGGGAATATCTTTTTAAGCGACACAAAAGAAACATCGGCAGATATCATATCGGGAGGATAGGAAAGATCCTCCTTAGAAAGATCAAGTATGTTCGTTCCTTCCATATTCATAACACGGGGATCATTTTTCAATTTCTCATCAAGCTGACCGTGACCGACATCAATTGCATAAACAAACGACGCGCCGCTGCGGAGCATACAATCGGTAAATCCGCCCGTGGAAGCCCCTATATCTATGCATATCCTGTCTTTAAGGACAATACTGAATTCATTTAATGCCTTTTCAAGTTTAAGACCGCCTCTGCCGACGTATAAAAGCTGTTTTCCTTCTATTCTCACATCGTAAGAACCATCAACTTCAAAAGCAGATCTTTCAATTATCTTACCGTTTACCGAAACCTGTCCGGCTTTTATAAGTTCTTTTGCTTTCTGACGGCTTCGGGCGAGACCGTTTTCAGCAAGATAAACGTCAAGTCTCAATCAACTCACTCCTGCCTGTTTCGAGAAGCCTGCGCATACTGTCTGTATCCAAACCGTATTTTTTCATACAGCTTTCAACGGACGATTGTTTTACAAAACCTTCAACAGCCTGTATAACAAACTTTCCTCTGTATCCCTTTTCAAACAATCTGTCAAGAAGGATCTCCGCAGCACCGCCCGTTTTGGTGCTTTCTTCAAAGAAATATATTTCGGTATAGCCCATACATATGTTCAGGACTTCTTCATCAACAGGGAAGATCTTTACAAGTTTCAGAACATCACAATCTCCTGCGGCTGCATAGAGATGATGAACAATGCGTCCGTAAGATACAGCCAGACGTTTTCCTCCATTACCCGTAAGCAGGTATGAATCCGTATCTTCAGCCTCTATTGTAATATTTTCCGTGCCTTTTGGATAACGTACCGCCGCTATTCCGCCGGTATGGTAAAGTGCGCTTTCAAGGCACATTTCCAGTTCTTTATATGTTGAAGGAGAATATATCACCGTATCAGGTATAGTTAT
>CANRJZ010000054.1 GCA_947631055.1 uncultured Clostridia bacterium
GAATCGAACCCGTGTCCGAAAACCTCTCCGCACAAATTTCTACGAGCGTAGTTTGTCATTGACATTCCCTCACCTTTCCGGAGACAAACATCCCAAAAGGTTCAGTAGCCTGCAATACATCACAGAAACGCAGGCACTTTCCTGTGACGTTCACCGTTAGTCGGCGCCCTTGTCTAAGCCACGGTACTCAAAGACAGGACGGGCAGCGCTTAAGCGGCTGCCAATTCAAAATTATTGTTGTCGTCTAATTTTAAAACGTCGCCGTTTAAAGAGAATGGCGCTTCCTCTGCTCGCTTATTATGTTTCGTGATCCCCGTCGAAACCTTTACATCCCCATAGATACCGCCGGATAAAACGGCGGAAAATAAACCTACCGGTTGTTGCGTTCCTTGACGGCTCGCTCGATATCGCGCTTTGCTGCGCGCTCCGCCATGTCGTCCCGCTTATCGTGGAGCTTTTTGCCCTTGCAAAGACCTACCTGCATTTTAACCATAGATCCTTTGAAATACAGTGAGATCGGTATAAGAGTAAGACCTTCCTGCTTGACTTTTCCAAGCAGCTGCATTATCTGCTTCTTATGGAGCAGCAGCTTGCGCACCCTCATAGGATCGCGGTTGAAAATATTGCCGTGGTCATATGGAGAAATGTGCATACCCTTTACCCAAAGTTCACCGTCATCTATGGAGCACCAGCTGTCTTTAAGGTTCACGCCGCCGCGGCGGATAGACTTGACTTCGGTACCTACCAGTTCTATGCCGGCTTCATAGCTGTCAAGGATAAAATATTCGTGCCGTGCCTTGCGGTTTTCGGCAATGGTCTTGAAAGAAGTCTTATCCATACTGAACATTCCTTTTCGCTGCGGAAATTAAAATAATATGCCGGTATCAGGCGGTAATTTATTATATTACATTTTTTCGGATTTGTCAAGGGGCATTATCCTGAGACCGCAGTATGAACGGTATCAGACGGTGAACAGTGACGCAACGTATTCTTCTGCGACCTCGGAAAGAGTCGATGGCAGCACAAGATTATCTGCGAGAATGAACAGGAACTTTCCAGCGGTATCAATATCGGAAGTGATATCATGCACCGATGCGGATTCTTCCTCACCGAATATCCATGAAAGGACCGTAACGCCGTATCTTTCGGAGCCTTCCGCTCCCTCTGAGAAAAGGCTGTAAACAAGTTTTCCACGTGCCGTTTCGACGGTATTCAATATCTTCATTATTTTTCTCCTTTCGATCTGATCTTTTCGATATCGTGATCTTATTATATATCGGATCTTAAGGCACATCAATGCAAATATTTCGGAAAATTTCCGATTTATTCCCCCGCAATTCCTGCGGTTCATCAAAATTCGTTCAGGGAACGATAAAATATCCCATTAAATTTCATAATTCGCAAAAATGCAGAAAGGCGGAATGTTTATGAATGCACAGAAACTTACTAAAAAATCAATGGAAGCTTTAAACGAAGCTCAGAACACTGCCATTGAGTACCAGAATATGAACGTTGAGCAGGAACACCTTTTCCATGCGCTTCTTACTGCGGAAAGCGGACTGATCCCTCAGCTTTTCACCAAAATGGGGACCGATACCGCGTCGCTTGCAGCTTCTGCGGAAAAGCTCGTCGCCGCACTGCCAAAAGTCACCGGAAGCGGACGGGAAGCCAATACGGTATATATTTCTCAGGACGTTGACAAGTGCCTTAATAAAGCGGAAGATATCGCCGACAGTATGAAAGACGAATTTGTCTCCGTTGAGCACATTATGCTTGCGCTTTTCGACACAGCCAATGACCGCATTAAAAAGCTGCTCGGAACTTTTGCCGCCGACAAGAACAGATTTCTTGAAGCTCTCAAAGAAGTAAGAGGAAATCAGCGCGTCACCAGCGATACTCCGGAAGAGACATACGACGTTCTCAAAAAATACGGTCAGGATCTGGTGGAGCTTGCAAGACAGAACAAGCTTGATCCCGTTATCGGACGTGACGCCGAAATAAGGAACGTTATACGCATACTTTCCCGTAAAACAAAGAACAATCCTGTAATTATCGGCGAACCGGGCGTAGGAAAGACCGCCATAGTAGAGGGACTGGCTTTGCGTATAGTAAGAGGAGATGTTCCGGATAATCTGAAAGAACGCCGCCTGTTCAGCCTTGATATGGGCAGCCTTATCTCAGGAGCAAAGTTCCGCGGCGAGTTTGAGGAACGTCTCAAAGCCGTTCTTAACGAAGTAAAAAAATCTGACGGACGCATTATCCTTTTCATCGACGAGCTCCACACAATAGTAGGCGCAGGAAAGACCGACGGCGCTATGGACGCCGGAAACCTCCTGAAACCTATGCTTGCCCGCGGCGAACTCCACTGCATCGGCGCAACGACTCTGAACGAGTACCGCAAGTATATCGAAAAAGACCCCGCTCTCGAAAGGCGTTTCCAGCCGGTCATGGCGGACGAACCTACCGTTGAGGACACTATCTCCATTCTGCGCGGACTTAAAGAACGATATGAAGTTTTCCATGGCGTAAAGATACAGGATTCTGCGCTTATTACAGCGGCAGTGCTGTCCAACAGATATATTTCCGACAGATTTCTTCCCGATAAGGCAATAGACCTTGTGGACGAAGCCTGCGCGCTTATCCGCACCGAAATGGATTCCATGCCTGCGGAAATGGACGATCTTTCGCGAAAGATAATGCAGCAGGAAATTGCCGAGACCGCTTTGAAAAAAGAAGAAGGCAAACTTGCCGCCGAGGAACTTGCGGAAGTCCAGAAAGAACTTGCGGAAATGCGTTCCGAATTTGACAGTATGAAAGCACAATGGGAAAATGAAAAATCCACCATTGCGCGTTTGCAGAAGCTCCGTGAGGATATAGAAAAGACCAACGCCGATATTGCCGATGCGGAACGTTCATACGACCTGAACAAGGCCGCCGAGCTCAAATACGGAAAGCTCCCCGCTCTGAAAAAAGAACTTGAAGAAGCCGAGGAAGCTGCCGAAAAACAGAAAGAAAAAGCAGATAATCTTCTCCGCGATAAAGTTACCGATGAAGAGATAGCCCGTATCGTGGGAAGATGGACGGGTATACCCGTTTCAAAACTTATGGAAGGTGAACGGGAAAAACTCCTCAATCTGGAAAATATCCTTCATCAGCGTGTTATCGGTCAGGAAGAAGCCGTTCAGAAAGTCAGCGAGGCTATCCTTCGTTCAAGAGCAGGCATACAGGATCCAAACCGTCCTATAGGTTCGTTCCTGTTTATGGGACCCACGGGCGTGGGAAAGACCGAGCTTGCCAAGGCTCTTGCCCAATCTCTTTTTGACGATGAGCATAACATTGTCCGCATAGATATGACCGAATATATGGAAAAACACAGCGTCAGCCGTCTTATAGGAGCGCCTCCGGGATACGTGGGATACGAAGAAGGCGGTCAGCTTACCGAAGCGGTGCGCCGCAAGCCTTACGCCGTAGTGCTTTTCGATGAGGTAGAAAAGGCACACCCCGATGTTTTCAACGTGCTCCTGCAGATCCTTGACGACGGCCGTGTGACCGATTCTCAAGGAAGAACGGTAGATTTCAAGAATACTATAATTATCCTTACTTCCAACCTCGGTTCGGACTATATCCTTGACGGCATAGATGAAAACGGCGTTATTTCCGACGAGGCAAGAGAGCAGGTAAACAGGGTGCTTAAAGGACATTTCCGTCCGGAATTCCTTAATCGTCTTGATGAAATAGTATTCTACAAACCGCTTACCAAGAAGGAGATCTATCCGATAATAGATCTTATGCTGAACGATCTCAAAAACAGGCTCAAGAGCAAACAGCTTGATGTTTTTGTTACCGACGAAGCAAAAGACTATATCGTCAAGGAAGGCTACGATCCGGTTTACGGCGCAAGACCTCTGAAGCGTTTCATTCAGCGGAGGCTGGAAACAATGATAGCCAGAAAGATAATTGCCGACGACGCCGAACCCTATTCTGTCCTCCGGATAGATTCCGACGGGAACGATCTTACTCTTACATGCGAAAAAGCAAAATAAGCGTTCAATTATTTAAAACGGACCGGCAAAACTTTGCCGGTCCGATCAATATAACATATGCAGTATCATAATTGCCTTTTTAACAAGCTGAGCCGACGGCAGGACCGTCGGCTTTTTATTTTTTCTTATACCGCAGCGGAAGCTTTCCTTTCGGCTTTTATCTTCTTTTTGTTTTCATACATCTTTACATCGGCAGCCTTGTAAACTTCCGTAACGGAACATTTATCCTTTCCTCCGTCATATCCGGCAAATCCCTGAGCAATACTGAGGTCAAATTCCTTGTCGGGGAGCGCATTGTACTTGTCTATATTTTCATTGAAATTTTTAAGACAGTTTTCATATTTTTCCTGTATACCGTTACCTTCAAGAATGACCGCAAATTCGTCTCCGCCTATCCGGTAACATTTCCCTCCGCACGGCTCAAACGAATCCCTTATCACGTCCGCGCTTTTTATAAGCATATTGTCGCCGACATGATGCCCGTAAGTGTCATTTGTAAGTTTAAGATCATTTACATCAAACATTATTATGCCGATCGGTCCGTTTTCGCCGTTTTCAAGTTCCGAAAGATGCTCCGTAAAAGCTGTCCGGTTTCCTACTCCCGTAAGACCGTCACTGTAAGCGAGATGACTTATTATATCCGCCTTGACTCCCATTTTTACCGCATTTATGGTGTTTTCCAGACTGGAAATGCCGTAGCAGGCGATATAAACGAGCATACCAATTCTTACAAACATAGCATTATCGTCCGAACCGGAACCGTAATATCTTATAATGTCTATCAGCGTCGCCACAGAAAGGCATATAAAACCGCTTCCCCTCAGTATACGGTATATCATCGGAGAATTTCCCGCCCGTTTTGTAAAAGTATTCCTTATATTGACGCTGAACATTATCACTGCGCTGATACCCAGCATTATATGCGAAAGGAAAAGCGTTCCGTGTATATCCGATATCTTCAGGAAATGCAGAGTCCAGCACAAAATTATCTCCGACTCGGAAATTATGCAGAACAGCGGAGACAGCCATTTCCATGTCAATCCGAAAGCCGAATCAAGGTAAAGTATCATCGGTACCGGTATCAGCATAAGGATCGTGCAGGATATGGTCTGCATCAGTCTGCTGTCATAGAAATAAAACTGTACAAGGTTCGTTTCCGACAGACACCATACCGAAATATTAAGTGCGAACAGCCCCAGATAAAGCAGCTCGTGATTTTTTTTGGATTGGATATTGACCGGAATATCCGCCAGTATGAGCAATATGCCGATAAACATAAGCAGTATGCACGTCAGCAGCGCAGCCGCTCTGTCCTCTATTATTTTCAGTACGATCCCGCCCGGATTTCCGATATAGATATTATCTATAGAACCAGAATTATCATAGGATTTTGTTATCCGTATCTCAACGGTCTTTCCGGCATATCCGTCAAGCGGTATGCAGTTCCAGCGGGTACCGAATGAATCGGTATAGAATATATTCTGCGGTGCTTCCGGAGAATATACTTCTTCTCCGTCAATAAAAACCGAATAAAAAATGTTTTTGCTCCTGAAAAACAGCGACTGTCCGCAGGGCGAGGGCAGGCATGCAAACACGCCGAATTCTTCTCCGGCGGGGATATCGAGCTTTCCCAGTCCGGAAATATCCACCGAAGATCCGCCGTCCAATGTCCAGCCGGAAGAAAAGGGGGCGGCAGAGCCGTACATTTCGTCCTTGAACGACGGTCTGTCACAGGACAGCGCAATATATGCCGAGACCGCTGCAAACGCCGCAAAAAAGCATATATAAATGCATATAAGGAGTTTTCCGTATTTTTTACTTTTTTCCGTATTATTCATTATAAAAGAGAGCAGCCTCCCTACGATCATATTTTAGCCGGCAGGGATAATTTCTGCCGGAATTATTTTATGTTTATCCGCCGGTACATGTTACATATCCCATTATATCATAAAGCCGTATGATTTTCAAGCATTTCAATAAATAAAAGGACCGCACCCGAAAATAAGCGGTCCTTATCCTTTGAACATATTATTTTTCCTGTCTGCCGCGCAGCACGGCAGCGGAGGATCAATATCCGTCCGAACCGTTTATGGATTCGTCGTTTTCTATCCAGCTCTCAACGTTTATGGTCGTATATGTATCTTTTGTATTGCGGATAATTACAGTTGTGATACCTGCATTAATTATCATTCGCTTGCACATTGAGCACGGTTCAACGTTGCCGTCGAGCATTCCCGTCTTGGCGTCATGGCAGGCAAGATAAAGCGTTGCTCCGAGCATATCCTGCCTTGAAGCGGCAATTATGGCATTTGCTTCTGCGTGGACGCTTCTGCAAAGTTCATAGCGCTGTCCTTTGGGGATATTCAGTTTTTCGCGCGTGCAGTAGCCGAGATCGACGCAGTTTGCGCGTCCTCTGGGAGCGCCGACGTATCCCGTTGAGATTATCCGGTCATTGCTGACGATTATCGCTCCGAAGCGCCGTCTGATACAGGTGCTTCGTTCAAGGACTGCTTCGGCTATGTCAAGATAATAATTTATTTTGTCGCGTCTCTTGTAATCTTCCATATCATTCTCTCCCTATGCAATATTATTAATAATAGTTATACCACATTCTTCGGCAAATTGCAAGGTTTTTTTCAAAGTTTATATTTATTTCCGTAAAAATATCCTGATAAAAGCACTGTCATTCGGATAGGATACCCGCTTCTTGTGCGGCTTTTGCCGCTTTTATCATTATAGCGCATTCAAGACGCTTCTTCTCCATTTCGCAGGAAAGCTTATGTGCGGTAAGGATATTTCCGGTATAGATGTAATTATTTGCGTTGCAGCCGCCGCTGCAATAGAATTTAGCCCAGCATTTCCTGCAATCTGGTTTGGAATATATATGCGCGGAGGCAAATTCCTTTTTGATATCCGTGTTGAATGTACCTTCGTTGATATTTCCCATTTTGTATTTATCTATGCCTACGAACTGATGACATGGATAAATATCCCCTTCGGGAGTTATGGCAACATATTCATTTCCGCTTCCGCAGCCGCGAAGGCGCTTTATTGCGCAGGGTCCCTGATCCAGATCAAGCATAAAATGGAAAAAGTTGAAATGTTTTCCCTGTCTGTCGTGTCCAAGAATGATATCCGCCAGCCTTTCGTATTCCGAAAATATGGCAGGAAGCTCCTTTTCGGTGATCGCATAGCCCATAGAAGGCTCGCTCACTACGGGTTCAACGGAGATCTGGTCAAATCCCTCATCGTATAAATGGATAACATCGTTTGCAAAGTCAAGATTATATTTTGTAAAAGTTCCTCTGACATAATAATTTTCGTTATTGCGCAATTCGACAAGCTCTTTGTACCTGTCCATTATGCGGTCATAGCAGCCTGTGCCGTCAATACGTTTTCTTACGCGGTCATTGACTTCTTTCCTTCCGTCCACCGAGAGAACGACATTGGACATTTCTTTGTTTATGAAGTCCATTTTTTCTCTGTCAAGCAGCATACCGTTGGTGGTTATCGTAAATCTGAAACGCTTTCCGAATTCCTTTTCGCGGCTCCTGCCGTATTCGACCAGCTGTTTTACCGTATCCCAGTTCATCAGCGGTTCACCGCCGAAAAAGTCCAGTTCCAGATTTTCTCTGTCTCCGGAATTTTCAAGCAGAAAATCCATAGCTTTTCTGCCTGTTTCAAAGCTCATATGCATACGTTTTCCCAAGCCGTAATCTCCGGCTGAAGCAAAACAATACTCACATCTAAGGTTGCAGTCCTGTTCTACCAGCAGACACATTGCCTTTACGGGCGACGCCACTGAATAAGAAGCAAACTTCTCGTAATCGTCCTCCGAAAAAAGTATGCCTTCATTATAAAGCTGTACTATTTCCTTATAGCATACGACAACTTCTCTTTCATCATGAAAACGCATCATTTTTTCGATGACCCATTCCGGACATTCTTCCTCGAAAGGCGGGCTGACATTATCCAGCAGATCGTATGTTACATCGTCCACAAGATGGACTCCGCCGCTGTGGACGTCCAGAACTATATTAAGACCGTTGAGCTTGTACTTATGAATCATATCAAGATCCCCCGTAAAGTTTTGAAATTTCCCCGAAAAGCAAATAAGGGACATTTCTGTCCCTTACCTCTCCGTGTATCCGCACGTTTCCCGAAAGGCAAAGCACGGAAACATGACATTACTTCTCGCACTTCTGATTAGCTACCGTACAGGAAGTTTTGCAGGCAGACTGACATGAAGCCTGACATTTGCCGCAGCCGCCCTTAGCGGCGGTTTTTTTCAGATTTGCGCTATTGATAGTAATGATGTGTTTCATTGGAAAAACCTCCAAAAAAAAGATTAGAATTATTATACCACATAATCCGACATATTGCAATAGTCAATTTAACGAAATCTTTGGGGGGAATTTACTCCAAATATACCACCTATGGCAGAACATATCATTATTATTAACAATTTGGTAAAAAATCCCCCTACAGAAAAATTCCTGACGAAAATAATCCCGAAAAGAAGAGCTGCGCCAAATATCACAGCTCCGCATATAAGACCGGACTTTATGCCATGTCTTCCACGGCGTTTCGCGGCTGTAAAACCTCCTGCAAAACAGCCTGCGCAAAGAGCAAAACTTGACATAAGCGCAAAGGCGCCGTCGCTGAGATCAATTACCGAAGCAACGGCTGAAAACACGGTACATATCAGGAATATTGCTCCCAAGAAAGCAAGAGCCGTATGGAGCACCAGAAATATCCTTTGATTCCGCAGCCGTTCGGCAGTGTTTTTTCTGCGCATAAAAAAGCCTCCGTTCACAGCATAAGTTATTAATGTCTATGCGGCAAACAGAAAAATAATTCGTCAGCGGGGAATATATTCATCATTCAGAGTTGAGAGGCAGGCTGAGGCAAGCTGAGCTTGTAGGCATATATCCTCTTATTAGATAGTGCGAGTAGTATTATTACTTTTGGACAATTTTATTATAGTGCGGTAAATGATAATTTATATTTAAACGGATATTGTGCCTTACGCAAAAACAGGATATTGCCGGAATATGAAATAAAAGGCTCTTTCCGGCATAATAAGCATCTTCAGATACGTATAGCTGCGGCCATAAAAAATATGCACACCGAAACAGTGTACAAAAATAAAAGGCAGTAATATTTTCGGGTGCGTTTGTTATCCTGAAGGGAACAAATGATATTTTCCGCAAAAAAATACCCTGCCGGAATTGCTTTCCGGCAGGGCGTATGTATTTGATGTCAGTTCCTTCCGCTTGCTTCTTTCTTTTTGCTTTTCAGCTTGAACTTCAGCCGGAGATTGTCCGTTATTAGGGCAATAAATTCGGAATTTGTGGGTTTTCCTTTGCCGACGCTTATGGTATAGCCGAACATACCGTTGAGCACGTCCACATCGCCCCTGTCCCATGCCGTCTCTATCGCATGGCGTATAGCCCTTTCTACCCTTGAAGGCGTAGTTGAAAAGGTCTCGGCTACCGTGGGATAAAGGATCTTTGTTATACTTTCAAGCATTTCCGGATCGTTGATGGAAAGTATTATTGCTTCCCTCAGGTAATGATATCCTTTTATATGTGCGGGTATGCCTATCTGATGTATTATGTCGGTCACTATCATTTCAAGACGGGTATCGTCATCGTCGCTGTAGCCGGACGTAAGTTCCGCAAGATCGTCGGGCGAAATGTGATTTATTGCCCGAATGAATGTGGAAGTCTCAAAAGGTTTCAGCATAAGATAGGCATTGCGCATGGACATTATTTCTTTTTCGGCATAGGTGTTTTTATATGACGAGGTGATAACGAAAAACGGCTTTCTTTCCGAATCCTTTGTTTTTTCAAGAAGATCGAGAGCGCCGCCTCCCGGCATCACCGCACTGCAAAGAACGAAATCCGGCATAAAATTCTTTATCTCGGAAAATAATGCCGTTCCTTCCGCCGGACACATTTTTACAATATATCCGGCTGCTTCTGCCGCTCTTGCACATTGTTTGCCGAATTCGATGTTTTCTTCTCCTATAAGGAGCTTCTGCGTGATCGTTTTTGTCGTTGTCATTTGGGATATTCCTCCTTAAAAATATATCTTTATCCATATATTACCATAAAATCTCATGAAATTTAATGGTAAATTATCAAGATAAAACCGATTATTTCGACATTGGCAGCCGAAAATCGTCACAGCTGGAATAAATTTCCGCGTCCCTGAGGGATAATTTTCCTCAGACGTAAAAATTATAAATAAATTTTTATAATTTTGAAAATATACACACGTAAACCGTGTATGACGGTTTTATTTTATCCTGACATTACATTATATGTCAGGATAAAAACGATAAAATCCAGATATTTAAGCATAAATACTGCTTGAAAGGGGAAAATATTTCTTAATTATTAATATTATTAAATTTCTTTCTATCAAGACCTGATTTTTGCAATACTTATGATAATATAAAACACACATTTTGTCAATAAAAAACTTGCAAAAAATTTTATTTTGTTATTTTTGGCTGAAAACCATGGCTGTTTGATGTAAATTCTGCATATAATAAAACTGCTTTCTGCGGTCTTGACTTTAAATATATTGACGGCATAGATCCCCATAGATCATATCCATCTTTGTTGTGTGCCGGAGAAAAATTGCCGCAAAAACAGCCGTATATTGCGCCGGTAAAGTCCGGTAACGGCCATTGTGCGCCGCCTCCGGTGCATTCGTAAACAGCATATAATGCCCTTTTTCAGGCTTCGCCTTTGATAATTTGCTGTAAAAGACAGGAAATTTCTTCGGCAATTCCGTTGAATTTCACATATTTGGGACATTCTGCTTGACGGCACGCTTCTTTTTTGATATAATTGAAATGTTATAGTGAGGAATTTTTATACATATTACACTTCGATTACAAATATTACAATTTGAATACAATTCGGATACAATTCGGTATAACCGGTTGACAAGCAATAATTTTGCTGATATTATTACTTCAGAGGGATATGATCCGTCTGAAAATTTATGCGAAGGAGGAGAATTTATGGATCATCTGCGCAGATGTTACGGCTGTATGGAGCCTATAGACGAGTCGGAAGAAGTATGCCCTGTGTGCGGATATCATATGAATGCGCCTCACCTTCCTTCTTACCTTGAACCGGGCGTTATCCTCAACGAGAGATATATGGTCGGCAAGCTCAAGTCCTATAACGGCGAGAGCGCAGTATATGTCGCTTTCGATATGATAACCGAATCAAAAGTCATCATAAAGGAATATATGCCGGATACCCTGTGCAGCCGCGAAAAGGGCAGCAGCATAATAAACGTTGAAAACGGAAACGTCGCACAGTATAAGACCCTGCTCTCGGAATTTGTGGAACTTAATAAAGTCCTTTCAAAAATGCGGACCCTTAATCATATTAACGCCACAATAGATATGTTCGGCGACAATAATACGGCTTACGCCGTGTTCGGCTGGCTGGAGGGAAACACCCTCAGCGAATATCTTAAAATGAATTCCGGCGAACTTTCATGGGACGAAGTCAAAAAGCTGTTCCCGCCTATATTCACTACGCTTTCTCTCGTACACAATGCCGGACTTATACACAGGGGAGTGTCTCCCGAAAATATTATCATTACCGATAAGGGCGAACTGAAAATAATCGGTTTCTGTATTGCCGATGCAAGGACCGCCAATACCGAGCTGGTACCGGAAATATATAACGGTTATGCCGCTCCCGAACAGTATAATTCCACCAACTGGCAGGGAACATGG
>CANRJZ010000055.1 GCA_947631055.1 uncultured Clostridia bacterium
TTACACACGGCAATTTCAATCAGATATTCAACGGTTTTATTCTCGGTCTGCTGCTTGGATATATTGCAATGAAAAGCAGTTCGTTAAAATACTCGATAATTACGCATATGACAGCAAATGCAAACGCGCTGTTCTGTTCATATTTTTATGAATATAAAATATTCGGCGAGCTTGGCGAAGAAACCGCAAATATGTACGAAATGATACACTTTGCAGTACTTCTGGTGATAGGGATCATTGCGCTTGTATTCTTTCTCAGAAAGAACGGAAAGATCACCAACGAGGACAGAATGACTTCCTATGCCGCAGATCCGGCAATTGCAGAAGAAAAAGGACTTACATGGAAGCTCCTTTTAAAATGTCCGTCGGTATGGATAATTACAATTATTTATGTGATCATGGCTGTTTCCGAAGTATCTGCGGTGTAAAATGATAACTCCCCTGTTCAGGTCAGGATAAAATCTTGACACAGCAAATGCAATATGCTATAATTTGAACATGATTTGAATAAAGATCTGACTGCAATTTATATAAAGGGAAAAAATAATATGAGACCAAAAGATCAAAAGCAAAGATCTGCAATAAAAAAAGATCTTGAAGAATTGAAACCGCTCAACTTTCTTATTCTGACAGCCGCAGGTATCGTGAACGCATTCGGAGTTTCATTGTTTTTATTTCCGGTAAAGCTATATGACAGCGGGATATCGGGACTTTCTATGCTGCTCGACCAGATCACTCCGGAAACATTTTCAATGTCTGTATTTCTCATAATCCTTAATGTTCCGATCTTTTTATTCGGTTCAAAAAAGCAAGGGATATCATTTACTTTATATTCGTTATTCACAATAATAATTTATTCGCTGGTCTCATATCTGATAATGCACGTACTGCCTATTGACGTTGATTTTGTATCGCCCTTGGCAGGGACCGATCTGCTTTTGTGCGCGGTATTCGGAGGAGTCATTTCCGGCATTGGCAGCGGACTGACAATACGTTTCGGCGGAGCAATTGACGGCCTTGACGTATTATCGGTCATGTTTGCAAAAAAGATAGGTATTTCTATCGGCACATTTGTTATGATATTCAATACGCTTCTTTATATTGTATGCGGTATCGTTATAGAAAGCTGGATCCTTCCGCTTTATTCGATAGTTACATATTATGTGGGTTCAAGGACCGTTGATTTTATTGTAGAAGGTTTTGACAGATCGATGTGCGCTATGATAGTAACAAATAAGGCTAAAGATATTTCTGCCGCGCTGTCTGAAAATTTCAAGGCAGGCGGAACGATCGTCAGCGCAACAGGAGGTTATTCCAAAGAAGAAAAACAGATAATTTATTTTATAGTAAATCAGTTTCAGATCAACAAGCTGAAAAAGATCGTTACTGATATTGACAGCAGCGCCTTTATTTCGCTGCAAAATGTTGCGGACATTGTCAGAAAGCCGGTATGATCATATCGGAAAAATTATATTTTAAATGAAATGATAAACAGGGATATGAAATGTGAAATATCCCTGTTTTTTTATAAGGCTATGTCAGCAGGCAAATTATAATAAGTGTTGAGAGTTGAGATGCAGGCTGAGCCTGCACGCATATATCCTCTTATCAGATAGCACGGGTAATAATATTTTTTTGGACTATTTTATTATAGTACGGTAAATTTATAATTTAGTGTTGAGAGTTTAGAGTTGAGATATAAAGGTTTAACGCCAAATATACCCGCCCCCTTGAGGGGGCTATATATTTTAACGATCTGTTATTTAACTTACTTTGGGGGTGATATGCGTGCAGGCTCAGCCTGCAAATTATAATTTAAAGTTGAGATATAAAGATTTGCCTTCAAATATATCCGCTCCATTGAAAGGGGGCAGGTATACGAGTTTTTTTGAGTACGAGCCTTAATTTATACAATGTTAATAAAATTAGCGTTTTTATATAACTAAATTAATGTATAATTACTGTGTATTTTTACTTGAAAGAAGGAGTAGGCTCGATGCTTGAGTTAAATAAAATAGTAAAGAACTACACCGTGGGAGACACCGAGATACATGCCCTTCGCGGTGTCAGTATGAAATTCCGCGAAAATGAGTTCGTTTCTATACTCGGACCGTCCGGATGCGGCAAGACTACCTTGCTGAATATCATCGGCGGCCTCGATCAGTATACCAGCGGAGATCTTGTTATAAACGGCAGATCTACAAAACAATATAAAGACAGGGACTGGGATACATACCGCAACCATTCGATAGGTTTTGTTTTCCAGAGCTATAACCTTATACCTCATCAGACGGTGCTTTCAAACGTGGAACTTGCCCTTACTCTTTCCGGCGTTTCAAAGACCGAACGCAGAAAACGCGCTATAGAAGCCCTCGAAAAAGTAGGCCTCGGAGATCAACTCAACAAAAAGCCTAACCAGATGTCCGGAGGACAGATGCAAAGAGTTGCCATCGCCAGAGCCATAGTCAACGAGCCGGATATACTTCTTGCCGATGAACCTACCGGCGCGCTGGATTCGGAAACAAGCGTCCAGATAATGGAACTGCTCAAAGAGATCGCCAAGGACAGGCTGATAATAATGGTCACTCACAATCCGGAACTGGCGGAAAAATATTCCACAAGAATAATCCGTCTGCTGGACGGCGAAGTCAGATCCGACAGCGACCCGTTTGACGGGACCGTACCGGAAAGAGACGAAAATACTGAAAGCGAAAAAACGGCAGTCGTAAAGAAAAAAGCGTCAATGTCTTTCTTTACTGCTCTTTCACTTTCTATGAACAACCTTATGACCAAAAAGGGAAGAACTTTTATGACCGCTTTTGCCGGAAGCATAGGCATCATAGGCATAGCACTGATACTTTCCCTTTCAAGCGGAACGCACGACTATATAGACCGCGTTCAGGAAGAGACCCTTTCAAGCTATCCTCTTACGATAGAGGGAACAAGCTATCCTCTTACGATAGAGGGAACAAGCATAGATATGACCACGGTCATGACTACAATGATGTCTATGGCACAGGGCGACGACGAAAATATCGAGGAACGGAAAATTTATCCGCAGAATGTTATGACCGAAATGATGGAAGCTATGTTTGCGGAAATTTCCGCAAACGACCTGAAAAGCTTCAAGAATTTTATCGAAAGCGGCGAATCGGGCATAGACGATCTGGTAAGCGATATAAAATATTCCTATCAGACGCAGCTTACGCTTTATAAAGAAGATACTTCAGACGGTGTTTTTAAAGTCAATCCAAGCAGTATATTTGATGATATGGGATTGTCTCAGGTCGCGCAAAATCCGATAATGGCAAGCAGTATGAACGTCTGGAGAGAACTTATATCAAAAGAAGAGATACTGGATTCACAATATGAAGTCCTTGCAGGAAGAATGCCGGAAAAATATAACGAAGTAGTCCTTATCATCAACAAGTACAATCAGGTAACGGATTATTCGCTGTATACGCTCGGCATACTTGACGACAGCGAACTTACCGACGCCATTCAAAGGACTATCGACGGCGAGACTGTGGAGGATATCAATTCCGTAGAATCTTTGGATTTCGATGATATACTCGGTCTTAAATTCAAGCTTCTGCTGAATACTGACTATTTTGCCAAGGAAGGCGACATATGGACGGATAAGAGCAGCGACTCCATTTATATGACCGATAAGGTCAAGAATGCCGAAGAAATAGAGATCGTTGGGATCTTACGTCCTTCCGACAACACCGCTGCCGCAAGCGAAATAGGAACTATCGGTTACAGATCCGAACTTATGACCCACCTTATCAATAAGGTGAACGAAAGCGATATAGTCAAAGAGCAGAAGGACAATCCCGATATAGATATTTTTACAGGCATTGAATTCCCCGAAGCCGAGGAAGAAGAAGCCGAAGTCATGACAATGGAAGAACTTCAGGCATATATTGCAACGCTTCCCGCCGAGGAACAGCAGGCTATGGGAGCGCAGATACAGCAGGCTATGGAAATGGGTATGACCGAAGATCAGATAGCGGAAGCGTTTTCCGAGCAGATGAATGCCGCCCAGACCGATGCCACTTATGACGGGAATCTTGCATTGATGGGCGTTTCCGATCTTGATGACCCAAGTTCTATAAGTATTTATCCTAAAGATTTTGAATCCAAAGAGCGTATTACCGATATCATAGACGATTACAACAAACGTATGAACGACAGCGGCAAAGACGATCTTTGCATACAATATACCGACATAATGGGAATAATGATGAGCAGCGTTACAACAATAATTGATGCCATAAGCTATATCCTTATTGCATTTGTGGCGATCTCTCTTATAGTTTCATCAATAATGATAGGCATAATAACCTACATTTCCGTTCTTGAAAGGACCAAGGAGATCGGTATACTCCGCGCTATCGGAGCTTCAAAGAAGGATATTTCCCGCGTATTCAATGCGGAGACTCTTATTGTAGGATTTACAGCCGGAGCAATAGGCATAATAACGACCTTGCTGCTGAATATCCCGATAAATATGATAATCACACATCTTACCGATATAACCGGACTTTGCGAGCTGCCGCCGGTGGGAGGAGCGATACTGGTCGTCATCAGTATGGTGCTCACGGTGATCGCAGGACTCATACCGTCGGGCGTTGCGGCAAGAAAAGATCCTGTTACGGCTCTCAGGACCGAATAAATTTAATATTAAGAAAATTCCGGAAAGAAATAAAAATTCTTTCCGGAATTTTTGTATATTACAAAATTTATTTCAGAAAATATATCCGATACTTTTTTAAGGAGCTGTTCATATGGAAAAGATAGCATTTTTTGATACAAAGCCCTATGACAGGATATGGTTTGACAAACTCAATACGGAATATAACATAAAATATATCGACTATAAGCTTACTCCGGATACCGCCGCTGCCGCAAGAGGGTGCAAAGCTGCCGTGGCTTTCGTGAACGATACTATAAACAGTGAAACTATCGACGAGCTTTGCGCCGTGGGAGTAAAACTTATAGCAATGCGCTGCGCAGGATATAATAATGTTGATCTGAAATATGCAAAGGATAAGATAGACATAGTAAGAGTTCCTGTTTATTCACCGTATGCGGTGGCGGAACATACTATGGCGCTCCTTCTTACGCTTAACAGAAAAATACACAAAGCTTTTATCCGTACAAGGGATTTCAATTTCAGCCTGAACGGTCTTATAGGCTTTGATCTTCACGGAAAAACGGCAGGAGTGATCGGCACCGGACAGATAGGAAGGATTTTTATAAATATATGCCGCGGTTTCGGAATGAACGTTATAGCTTACGATCCGTATCCGGTCAAAAATTCCGATATCGAATACGTTCCCCTTGACAAACTTTTTGCGGAAAGTGATGTTATATCACTGCACTGTCCTCTTACGTCGGAAACAAGATATATAATAAATGAGGGAAGTCTTGCAAAAATGAAAGACGGCGTTGTTATACTGAATACTTCAAGAGGACAGCTTATTGACAGCGACGCGCTTTTGCAGGCTCTCAAGGATAAAAAGGTGCGCGGAGCGGGTCTTGACGTATATGAGGAGGAAACGTCCATATTCTTTGAGGATTATTCCAGCACTATCATAGGAGACGACGTTCTTGCACTTCTTGTTTCAATGCCAAACGTTATAATGACGTCACATCAGGCTTTTCTTACAGACGAGGCTTTGCAGAAAATAGCCGAAGTCACGTTTGAAAATCTGAATGATTTCTTCAATGGCGCTGAACTGAAAAATGCAGTTATCTATGAAAAAAAGCAATAAAAAATTATTAATGTAAAGCCCGCGAAGCCTGAAGTTTATCTTTTCGCAGGGAAAAATCAAACAGGCAATCTGCAAAACCACACAAAAAGCCGTCCGCGGATATCACGGACGGCTTTGCTTTTACTGATGATGATTATTAATAAAGACCTCTGTTGACATAGCTTGTATGGAGTATCTCATGAGCCTTGTGGCTGCCGGGCTTTTCAAAGAATTCCTTGTAAAGCTCCTGGATAGCCGGATTTTCATGTGAGCGTCTGTGTTCCATTGCTTTGTCCTGATCGTACAGAGCCTTAGCACGGATACCTCTTACGTCCTCAAAGTTGCGTACGGAAGCAGGTACCTGAGGCTGACCGCCGCCGTTTACGCAGCCGCTGGGACAACCCATGATCTCAATGAATGTGTAATCGGCTTCGCCGCTGCGTACCTTTTTAAGGAGTTCACAGGCATTTGCCGTACCGGAAGCAACGGCTACCTTGACATCAAGATCTCCGACTTTATAGGAAGCCTCCTTGATACCCTGTGTTCCGCGGACTTCTGTAAAGTCTATGTTGCCGGCTTCTTCGCCTGTAATGAACTTGACTGCGGAACGGAGAGCAGCCTCCATAACGCCGCCTGTTGCGCCGAAGATAACGCCTGCGCCTGTGGAAATTCCAAGAGGTTCGTCAAACTTCTCATCGGGAAGTTCCGTAAACTTGATACCGCATCTCTTTATCAGACGTGCCAGTTCTCTTGTGGTAATAGAAATATCAACATCGGGAACGCCGGCTGCGCTCTGATCGTCTCTGCCTATCTCAAATTTCTTAGCTGTGCAGGGCATTACAGCAACTACGACCATATCCTTAGGATCAATATTCAGCTTCTGAGCATAGTAAGTCTTTGCTGTTGCGCCGAACATCTGCATAGGAGACTTGCAGGAAGAAAGGTTCTCTATCATATCGGGGAAATAGTGTTCGCAGTATTTTACCCAGCCGGGTGAGCAGGAAGTTATCATCGGCAGCTTGCCGCCGTTCTTTACGCGTTCAACAAGCTCTGTAGCTTCTTCCATAATGGTGAGATCCGCACCGAAGTCGGTATCAAATACTTTATCAAATCCCAATCTTCTGAGAGCGGCAGCCATTTTGCCTTCAACGTTCGTTCCCATAGGATAGCCGAATTCCTCGCCGAGGCCTGCACGTACCGCAGGAGCTGTCTGAACGATAACGAATTTCTTCTCGTCTGCAATAGCGTCCAGTACCTTGGAAGTATCGTCCTTCTCGGTGATCGCACCAACAGGACATACGGAAATACACTGTCCGCAGGAAATACAGCTCGTTTCGCCGAGACCAAGCTCAAATGCGGAGCTGATATGGGTCTTGAAGCCTCTCTCATTTGCGCCGATAACGCCTACGCCCTGATTTGCATTACATACGGCAACGCAGCGGCGGCAAAGGATACACTTGTTATTGTCTCTTATCATATGAGCGGCGGAATAATCTACTTCGTAAGGAATATTCTCGCCCTCATATTTGAATTCATCATCAATGCCCATATCGTGGCACATTTTCTTGAGCTCGCAGTTTTCGCTCCTTACGCAGGAAGTACACTTCCTGTCGTGAGTGGAAAGAATGAGCTGAAGAGTTTTCTTTCTGGATTCCAGTACCTTAGGCGTATTGGTGAATATCTGCATACCCTCGGAAATGGGGTAAACGCAGGAAGCTACCAGTCTTTTGCCTCTGCCTTCATCGGCTTCGACGATACATATGCGGCATGCGCCGATCTCGTTTATATCCTTGAGGTAGCAAAGCGTGGGGATATCTACATTTGCAAGGCGTGCAGCCTGAAGGATAGTCGTACCCTTAGGTGCGGAAACATCAACGCCGTTGACTTTTACATTGATCATATCCATCTGTTCAATTCCTCCTTGGCTTACTTCTTTGAAATTGCGCCGAACTTACACTTCTCAATGCAAGCGCCGCACTTCAGGCACTTATCCTTGTTGATAACATGAGGATTCTTGACTGTTCCTTCGATAGCTCCGCCCGGACATACTCTTGCGCAGGCTGTGCAGCCTTTGCACTTAGCGGGGTCGATCTCATAGCTGAGAAGATCCTTGCAGACGCCTGCGGGACACTTCTTGTCAACAACGTGAGCGATATACTCATCGCGGAAATATTTCAGCGTTGAAAGAACAGGGTTAGGAGCAGTCTGACCCAGACCGCAGAGGGAGTTTGCCTTAATGTAATAGCAAAGCTCTTCCATCTTGTCTATATCCTCAAGAGTGCCCTGACCCTTGGTGATCTTTGTAAGTATTTCAAGCAGTCTCTTTGTACCTACGCGGCAGGGAGTACATTTACCGCAGGATTCGTCAACCGTAAATTCAAGGAAGAATTTAGCGATATCTACCATACAGTTGTCCTCGTCCATAACGATAAGTCCGCCGGAACCCATCATTGAACCGATAGCGATAAGGTTATCGTAATCGATCTGAACATCAAAATGTTCAGCAGGGATACATCCGCCGGAAGGACCGCCTGTCTGAGCAGCCTTGAACTTCTTGCCCTTGGGGATACCGCCGCCGATCTCCTCAACTACTTCGCGGAGGGTAGTTCCCATAGGAACTTCTACTAGACCGGTGTTGTTGATCTTTCCGCCGAGAGCGAATACCTTAGTACCCTTGGACTTTTCGGTACCCATATCAGCGAACCACTTGGGACCGTTGAGAATGATCCTCGGAACGTTAGCATAGGTCTCAACGTTGTTAAGGATAGAAGGCTTTCCGTAAAGTCCCTTTTCGGCAGGGAACGGAGGACGTGGACGAGGCTCGCCGCGGTTTCCTTCTATGGAAGTCATAAGAGCCGTTTCCTCACCGCAAACGAATGCGCCTGCGCCGAGGCGGAGCTCGATATCGAATTCAAAGCCTGTTCCGAAAATATCCTTGCCCAGCAGACCGTAATCTCTTGCCTGACCGATAGCGATCTCAAGACGGTGGATAGCGATAGGATATTCGGCACGGACATATATGTAGCCCTGATTTGCGCCGATAGCATAACCTGCTATAGCCATAGCCTCAAGAACAACGTGCGGGTCGCCTTCCAGAACGGAACGGTCCATAAATGCGCCGGGGTCGCCTTCGTCGGCGTTGCAGCAGACGTATTTCTGATCCGCATCCGGAACGATGTTTCTTGCCAGTTTCCACTTCTGACCGGTGGGGAATCCTGCGCCGCCGCGTCCGCGGAGACCGGAATCAAGGATAGTCTGGATAACTTCTTCAGGAGTCATTTCCTTCAGGACTTTTTCCAGAGCCTTGTATCCGTCTGTGCCGAGATACTCGTCAATATTTTCAGGATCTATATTACCGCAGTTCCTGAGTGCAACTCTGTGCTGCTTCTTATAGAAATTGGTTTCGTGCAGTGATTTTATGCCGTTTTCTGTAACGGTCTCCTGATAGAGGTACTTGGTAACGATATTGCCGTTTTTGAGGTGTTCGGCAACGATCTCCTCGATCTCTTCTTCTTTTACCATAGAATAGAACGCGCCCTCAGGATAAACTATCATTATAGGGCCCAATGCGCAAAGTCCGAAGCAGCCTGTTCTTACTACCTCGACCTTGTCTTCGATGCCGTTCTTCTTGATCTCTTCATGCAGCTTGTCAATTATCTTAGCGCTTCCGGACGAAGTACAGCCTGTACCGCCGCACACCAGAACGTGACGCTTTTCAATGGTACCGTTCGCATTTTTTTCATCGCGGATACCGAGCTTTTCTTTCATGCTGTCGCCTATTGCTATGAGCTCTTCCAGTGATTTTTTCATTGGTATTTTCCTCCTTGAGTATTAATATTATCTTCCCCTTTTCGGACTGCGCAAAGCATGTCCGCAGTATTTCCGGAAATAAGGCAACCAGGGGGATCATCTTCAGATCTTATTCGTACTTTGCAAGAATCTTGTCAACATCATCAACGGTCAGTCTTCCGAAAACGTCATCGTTCACGGTCAGAACGGGTGCAAGTCCGCACGCGCCGATGCAGCGGCAAGCCTCAAGGGAGAATTTTCCGTCCGGAGTACAGCCTCCGCCTTCGATGCCGAGCCTTTCGATAAGTTTGTTGTAGATGTCTCCGCTTCCCTTAACATAGCAGGCAGTTCCGAGACAGACGGATATTCTGTACTTGCCCTTAGGATTGAGAGCAAACTGTGCATAGAATGTAACGATCCCGTAAATTTTTTCCAGCGGATAACCTGTTTCTGCAGCGATGATCTTCTGCACTTCGATAGGAAGATAGCCGTAAACATCCTGCGCCTGCTGGAGAATAGGCATCAGGCAGCCTTTTTCTTCCTTATGCTTTGCGATTATCTCACGAAGCTTTTTTTCCTGTTCGGGAGTGCCGGCGAAAGGAACGGATGAAATTGTAGAACCCATTATAGAACCTCCTCAAAAATTATGCTGACCAAGCTGCGCACCATCGCGCATAAAGCACTTATACGCGATATGCAGTCATATAAACATTATAGCATACATTCCGACAAAATGCTATAAAAATTTATCACAGACGTTCAGCGATTTTGTTGTGCATTTCTAACAAAACAGCTTTTACTCAATTCCATTTTCCTCAAAAATATGATATACTTTATGTATTGTGCATTTATACCGGAAGATAAGGACAAGTTCCTATCCTGTATATGGATAAATATATTCCTTACGAAAGCAGGATATTACCGCACAGAAAAAATACCGGATACCGACAGCCGGAAAAGAAAATTTTTCCGGAAATGTAAACATATTCATATATTTTTTACGGAGGAAAATATAATGTCCGACTTTTCCATAGCAATTATAGGCGGCGGTCCGGCAGGAGCGACTCTGGCAAGGCTCATAGGCGGCAGATGCTCCGCGCTGCTCATCGACGGCAAAACATATTCCGGCGACAGTTTCCGCAAGCCATGCGGCGGGCTGCTTTCTCCCGACGCGCAGAAAGCCTTTGCGGAATTTGATCTTACCCTGCCGAAGGATATACTTGTAGACCCGCAGATCTTTTCCGTAAGGACAATAGACCTGCGGACGCACTGCGAAAGACATTATCAGCGTTTCTATATGAACCTTGACCGCCACAAATTCGATATGTGGCTGAAAAGCCTTATTCCGGAAAAAGTCGTAAAATTCTATGGCAAATGCAGGAACATCACCCGCAGACCGGACGGAACGTTCCGCCTGGTGTGCAAAGGAAACGGCGGCGCGGAAGAAATTTTCACCGCCGACAGGATAATAGGCGCGGACGGAGCAAATTCCATAGTAAGAAAATTCCTTTATCCGCAGAAAAAGATACGCCGTTACACCGCCGTTCAGCAATGGTTCCCGGAGGAAAACGCAAAGCCGTTCTACAGCTGTATTTTTGATCCCGAAACGAGCGACTGCTGTTCATGGTCGATATCAAAGGATAATATCTTCATCTTCGGAGGAGCGTTCGCTCCGTATAAATGCAGGGAGAATTTTGAAGCGCAGAAAAAACGTCTTGAAAAATTCGGATTTGTTTTCGGAGAACCATTAAAGACCGAAGCCTGTATGGTCCTGCGTCCGGAGTCACCCTTCGATATCTGCACCGGCAGGAACGGAGCGTTCCTTATAGGCGAAGCGGCAGGGCTTATCAGTCCCAGTTCGCTGGAAGGCATCAGTTTTGCCGTCAACAGCGCACGAATACTTGCCGAAGTGCTGGAAGGAAATGCCGCAGACCCCGAAAAGGCTTATTCCGCAAGGATCATACCAATGCGCATAAAGATACTTTCAAAGGTAATGAAATGTCCGTTTATGTATGACCCGCTCCTGCGCAGTCTGGTAATGAAAAGCGGCATTGAAAGCATAAAAGTGATAAAATAACATAAGCTGATTAGCACTCGCAACTTGCGAGTGCTAATTTTTACTTTTTAGTAATATTATATATATTAAAAATTCATAATATACAGTTATACTATTTCTTGTAAGGATAAAAATATCCCCTCTTAACAAGTAAGAGAGGATATGGGTCAAGGCTCAGCCTTGTTTTTAAAAGTTATTTCTATAAA
>CANRJZ010000056.1 GCA_947631055.1 uncultured Clostridia bacterium
GAGCGCGACGAGGGCTTTGCCCCTCGACCCCACCAGCGCGGCTGCGCTGGACCAGCTATTGTTTCTTACGTTTAGTGCGGTGAATTATAATTTACCACACTATAATAAAATGGTCCAAAAGTAATAATATTACCCGCACTACCTAATAAGAGGATATATGCGTGCAGGCTCAACCTGCCTTGTTTTGACATAACCAAAAACAAAACGGATATCCCGCATCTGCGGATATCCGTAAGGAAAATTTTTATTCGGCTATGTCAAAGCGGGCCTTTATAGCCCGTTATTTTATATTGCAAACGATAAGAGAAGAATATCATTCAGCCATAAAGCGGCGGACTTCCTCCGCTCTTGCTTTTCCCATTTCATAACCTTCGCGCCAGACGCTGCGCAGGACTTTTTCGTCCTTTTCAAAACTGTTGAGCTTGTGCTGAGGACGGAAAATTATCGCTTTGCCCCTTCGTTCCAGTTCGTTGCAGAATGCTATCTGCTTGTTGTATATCCTATGGCGTGTCAGCAGCAGCATTTCGATCTCAGGATATTTTTTATGCACGAGCTGACTTACCGCAATATTTCCCTTGCCGCATTTCTTGACGAACCCTTCCGGCTGGGTGAGCAGTATCACGGCTTTTGAACAGCCGTCTTTCAGGGCTTGCTTTATTGCTATCGGACAGGAAAGTCCTCCGTCGAAATACGGAACGCCGTTTATCATTATAGCCGGAAAATATCCCGGAATGGCGCAGGTCGCACGCAGGAACGTGAAATTTTCATCATCGTCAAGCGCGTTGAAGAATTCGGGTCTGCCCGTGAGAGCATTGGTGACTCCTACAAGGCATTTTCCCGTGTATCTGTGGAATTCTTCATAGTCGAACGGAACGAGCGACGCCGGTATCTCTCCGAAAACAAAGTCAAGACCGAACATACTGCCGCATTTTGCAAAATTCCTCATGCTGAGGTAACGCTTGTCGTTACGGTATTTTTCAAGTATGATTATATTTCTTTCAAATTGTTTGGAAACATAGGACGCTCCGTTGGAGATGCCCGCCGAAACTCCTGCTATATATGGGAATTCTATGCCCTCTTCTATAAAGGCGTCCATTATTCCGGCAGAAAATATACCGCGGAACGTACCGCCCTCTAAAACAAGTCCTGTCATAATATATCCTTCCTTTTTGAAATTATGTGATATCCCGTAAGTTCCGGAACGGTTTTTTATCAGTAAGCGTATATCCTTGCCATGATATACATAAGCGCGATACATGCCGCGTCGGAAACAAATGCGAATGCTGCCGCCCACACGACGGATATTACAGGACGGTATTTTACTGCCGGAACAGATCCGGCTTCCGGAGAACGCATACCCTTCATAACTTTTTTAGGCTTTGCCTCCGCACTGCCGAATACCCAGATATTTGCAGCAGCATGGATAATATACGCGATAATGCATATATAAAACATATCGCTGAACATAAAGATAGAAAATACATATTCCACCGCGGCTATAAGAAAAATATTCATAAGCACGGTCTTGCAGAATGAAAGTTCAAAGCCGGTGATGAGCGTGAATATGAAAAGCATAGGAAGAAGAACGACGGTGTTCAGAAGTATGAGCTGTATATTGCTGCCGATCAGGCTTGTCCGATAAAAGAACAGCGAATAGAACTGCATAGGAAAGGCATTCCACAGGAACAGCCACAAAAGAGCGAATACAACGGCGGCTATTGCCGCAAAAAATTTTCTTCTTGTCGTAAAAAAGGCGTCTGCTTTTCTGAACAATCGGTATCATTCCTTTAAAAATGTTTTGGCAAATACAATTATATCATATTATTGCTTAAAAGGAAACAATAAAAATGAAATTTTTGTAAATTATGCAAATTATTTCCTTACGGGTCAAGCCTGTCTTATTCGATGGTTATTTCAAATCTGCGGAGGACTTTTCCGCTGTCTTTAAGTGAGATTGTTATCTCCGCCTGTCCCGCAGGAGCGGAGGCAAGGGATATGCTCGCGCTGAAATAACCGCTGTTGCGGACGTTCTCACAGTCAGCTGAAACGGAGTAGCCGTCCTTTCCGCTGAGAGTGATCGTTATGGTCGTCGGCTCGGAAGATACGTCCGTTCCTGCCGTGCAGGAGACCAGCATAGTATCGCTGTTCCTGAATCTTGACGTGCAGAAACCGTCCTCGGACGTGTACCCGTCTGCATACCAGCCGCTTGTGCCTGAGCTTACGGCGGCTTTTCTCGACGCGCTGTCGGAATAATTTCCGAGCATGGCAAATATTGAACGCGCCGAATCGGGATCGCTTTTTTCGAGGGATCTTCCCAGTTCATAGCGGCAGCGGTGCAGCGAGGCGGAAGAATTTTCGTGATCTCCTGCATTTATGAACATCAGTGAAGCTTCATAGTATTCTTTGCTGTCAAAAAGCGAATTGCCGTAATCATAGGCGGCTTTTACAAAAAGAGTTTCCGAATCACGGTATTTGCCAAGATCGTGAAATCCCCGGACGTTGTCTGCGTTGGCGCCGTTTTTGTAATAATCGTCGGCAAAGATTCGGTAATTGCATTCCTGAAGCAGCTGTTCGGAATCATTGTGATCGCCTAGCATCTCAAATCCTTTGGCAGCGGTCTTTGTATCTCCGTTCTGCATGGCGGATTTTGAGCCTTCATATAAGTATTCGAGTGCTTTTTCGTGAGAATATTTTTCGGCAGCTTCCGCTGCGGCAAAGAAATCTCCGCTTTCCATAAGAGATTCGGCGCGGGATCTTGCCGTATCTTCGGCGAGATCCAGCTTTCCGGCCATATAATAGGCGGATATGGCGGCATCGTAATTTCCCGCTTCGGCATAGGCTTCTGCGGAACGGACAAGACATTCCGACGCAAGCTCGTCCGAATCTGCATATCCGTCAAGTGCGGCAAAAGCTTTTGCCGCTTGCACAAAATCTCCTTTTTCCATTGATCCGGCGGCGGCGCTGTAATGACATTTTTTTATATATTCGGCGCTTTCCCGATAGCCTTCCAGACTTGAAAAAATATCTTCGGCGGCGGCAATATCACCGCTTTGAAAATATTTTTCCGCTTTTTTGTATTGCATATAAGGGACGATATGCTCCGGCACTATAAATACCGACGCTATAACTATTACCGTAATAAAGGCGGCGGCGATAAGCGCAGAACCGTATCTGAAGGAAAATCTTACCGTTTTTTCGCTGATCCTGACGTCGGGCTGTTCGCATACAGGCGCAGGAGGCTGTTCGGAGACCACATAAAGATCGTCCGTATTATCGAATTTGACGGCAAGTTCGGGAGCCGTTCCGCTGTCGTTTCCGTTATCCGCAGGATCGGCAGTATCTTCTTCCGTATTTTTTTCCGTATTTTCTTTTATATCTTCTTTTGTATCTTCTTTTATATCTTCTTCTGTATCTTCTTCGGGCGCTTTTTCCGCGGATATATTTTCCCGCTGTACCTTTTCTCCGCACCAAGGGCAGAATTTTGCGGTCTCACGCAGTTCTCCTCCGCAGTTTTTACAGATCATATCATCCCTCCTTTTACGGCTTTGATAGATTCAGTTTACTCCAAACGCCCGATAAAGTCAAGACAAAAATTTCCATATGACTATATTTAAAGGACAGTCTTCAAAAAACATTGACAAATCTGCTTTTATAAGGTATAATTAAAAAGTATGCTGAGATCGTATCAATGAAATTCTTTTATACAATAAAGGTGGAATAATAAAATGGGTATTTTTGACGGACTTTTCGGCAGCTACAGCAAAAGAGAGCTTGCCAAGATCGAACCTATAAAAAATAAGGTCCTTAATCTTGAAGATAAGTATGCCGCTATGTCTGAGGAAACACTTAAAGGACAGACCAAAGAACTGAAAAAAAGGCTTGCCGACGGCGAAACTCTTGACGATATCCTGCCGGAAGCTCTTGCGACCGTGCGCGAAGCCGCATGGCGCGTTCTTGGAAAGAAGCCCTTTCCCGTCCAGATAATAGGTGCTATCGTTCTTAATCAGGGACGTATAGCCGAAATGAAAACAGGTGAAGGTAAGACCCTCGTTGCCTGCTGTGCGTCCTATCTCTGCGCACTGGAAGGCAAAGGCGTCCATGTCGTAACGGTAAACGACTACCTTGCAAAGTTCCAGTCCGAAGAAATGGGAAAAGTATACCGTTATCTCGGACTGACTATCGGCTGTATACTGCACGATATGAGCAACGATGAACGCCGTGTTGCATATAACTGCGACATAACTTATGGTACCAACAACGAATTCGGTTTCGATTACCTTCGTGATAATATGGTCATATACAAGAGCGAAAAGGTACAGCGCGAGCATCATTTCGCCATAGTGGACGAGGTGGACTCGATCCTCATAGATGAAGCAAGAACTCCGCTCATAATTTCCGGACGGGGCGACAAATCGACCGAGCTTTATACCGCCGCGGACAAATTTGCCAAGACGCTCAAACCCTATGTGGTAGTTGAAATGGACAACAAGGTCGATCAGGAAGAAGCTTCTGAAAACTGCGATTATATCATTGATGAAAAGGCAAAGACCGCCACGATCACAAGGCAGGGAGTTAAAAAAGCGGAAAAATATTTCAACGTGGTAAACCTTTTTGACGCTGAAAACTCCACGCTCCTGCACCATGTCAATCAGGCGCTCAAAGCCAACGGCGTTATGAAAGCCGACATAGACTATGTTGTAAAAGACGGCGAGGTAATAATCGTTGACGAATTTACCGGACGTCTTATGATGGGACGCCGCTTCAATGACGGTCTGCATCAGGCGATAGAAGCAAAGGAAGGCGTAAAAGTCGCTCATGAGTCCAAGACGCTGGCAAGCATAACCTTCCAGAATTATTTCAGGCTCTATAAAAGGCTTTCCGGTATGACCGGTACGGCTATGACAGAGGAAGAAGAATTCAAGGAGATCTATAAACTGGACGTTATCGAGATACCTACCAACCGTCCGATACAGCGTATAGACCATTCGGACGTTGTTTTCAAGACTGAGCACGGAAAATTCCTTGCCGCCATAAGGCAGATCGAGGAATGCCATGCAAAAGGACAGCCTGTTCTTGTGGGTACGGTATCTATCGAAAAGTCCGAGATACTTTCAAAGATGCTTTCCAAAAAGGGTATCAAGCATAATGTGCTTAATGCAAAACAGCATGAAAAGGAAGCGGAGATAGTAGCTCAGGCTGGTAAATACGGAGCCGTTACCATCGCCACCAACATGGCAGGACGCGGTACCGATATCATTCTCGGCGGTAATGCCGAATTCCTCGCAAAAGCGGAAATGAAAAAAATGGACATTGACGAGGATATAATCAACGAAGCTATAAGCTATGCCGAGACCGACGATGAGGAGATCCTTGCGGCGCGAAAGACTTACCGCCAACTTTACGACAAATATAACGCCGAAGTCAAGGAGAAAGCCGAAAAGGTCAAGGAAGCAGGCGGTCTGTATATCCTCGGTACGGAACGGCATGAGTCCCGCCGTATAGACAATCAGCTCCGCGGACGTTCGGGACGTCAGGGCGACGTGGGAGAAAGCCGTTTCTTCCTGTCGCTTGAAGATGACCTTATGCGCCTTTTCGGAGGAGACAGAATAACAGGTATGATGGAAGCCCTCAATGTTGAGGAGGATATGCCTATCGAAGCAAAGCTTCTTACCAAGGTAATAGAATCCTCACAGAAAAAGGTCGAGGGCAGGAACTTTGCTATACGTAAGAACGTTCTTAACTACGATGATGTAATGTCCGCCCAGAGGCAGATAATCTACAGCCAGAGAGCAAAGGTGCTTGACGGCGAGGATATCCACGATTATATACTGAAAATGATACAGGATATGATCTCCGAGACGGTAGACCAGTATCTCCTTGATGATAACGTAAAGGACGACTGGAACCTTGCCGGTCTGCGCGACAGGTTCATGGGTCTGTTCACGGTAAACGAAGATTTCAGGTATACTACGGAAGAACTTGAAGACGTTTCCAAGAAGGATATAGTTGACAAGCTCGTTGGCAGAGCTCTTGATTTCTACAAGCAAAAAGAAGAGCGCATCGGATCAGAAGTGCTCCGTGAGCTTGAAAGAGTCATACTGCTCAAGATCGTCGATATCAAATGGATGGCTCATATTGACGATATGGAAGAACTCAAGCGCGGTATCGGTCTGCGTTCATACGGTCAGAAAAATCCCGTCGTTGAATATCGTTTTGAGGGATTTGAGATGTTTGACGCTATGGTCGAGTCTATCCGTGAGGAAACCATACGGCTCCTGTTCACCATTCAGGTACAGCAGAACGGCGCCGCTCCTCAGCGTGAGAGAGTAATGAAGCCTATGGATACCGGCGGAGACGGCACCGTTGCAAAACAGCCGAGAAAAGTCACCGGCAAGGTCGGCAGGAACGATCCTTGTCCCTGCGGCAGCGGCAAAAAATACAAGAAGTGCTGCGGTATGGACCTTAAATAGCAGGCATATCGCTCCCAAAGCGGCAAAAATGTTCTTAGTTGGTTTTTAAGCTGCTTCGGAGGAGCGGGATCAAGTTAAAGATAATTGCAGTATATGTTTTATTATTGATACCGATATTAAGATCATTAAGATCAAATCTTAGGTCACGGAGTTGATGATATGGCTGAAATAAAAGCTTTCAAAGGAATGAGATACACATCTGCGGCAGGTGATCTGAACACGGTTGTGTGTCCTCCTTATGATATAATTTCCGATAAGCAGAGGGAACAGTATATCGTAAATAATCCTCATAATGTTATACGTCTGGAGCTTCCCAAGGGCGGGGACGAACGTTACAAAGAAGCCGGAGAAACACTGAAAAGCTGGCTTGATGGCGGTATCCTTGCCTGCGATGAAAAGGACAGCATATACGTTTACGAAATGCAGTTCTCCGCAAACGGAAAGCGGAAAAGTCTGAAAGGTTTTGTTTCCCTCGTAAAGCTGGAGGAATTCTCAAAGGGGATCGTTCTTCCGCATGAGGAGACTCTTTCCAAGGCAAAAGCCGACAGATTCAGCCTTATGAGTGAGACTTTCTGCAATTTCAGCCAGATATATTCGCTTTATATGGACGAGGACGGCTCTGTCTACTCCCTTGTAGACGGCTGTTCAAAGGGAGCGCCGGATATGGAAGTGAAAGACCCCGACGGAACGGTACACAGAATGTGGTGCGTTTCCGATGAGGATATCATTTCAAAAATAACCGCTGCTTTTGCAGATAAAAAGCTTTATATCGCCGACGGGCACCACCGTTACGAAACGGCGCTGAATTTCCGGAACAGCCTTATAGAACAAGGAAAAGACATTCCCGGAAGCGGATATATATCAATGATGTTAGTCAATATGGAAAATGACGGACTGGTCGTATTCCCCACTCACAGGATAGTAAAGGGTATGAATGACCTCAGCGGGGAAAAACTCATTGAAGAATGTAAAAGATATTTTGACGTTGCACAGGCTCCGAATGAGATACGTATGCAGGCGGCGCTCAATTCCGGATATGACCGCGGAGAAACGATATTTGCCCTTTATCTCGGAGCGGGAAAATGCTATATCCTGACGCTGAAAGACAAAACTGCCGTAAAGGAGCTTATTCCCGATAAGTCCGATGCTTATTGCGGACTGGACGTTTCGGTCCTTCATACGCTCATTCTGGAAAGGATACTCGGCATTGACAAGGAAAATATGGCGGCGCAGAAGAACCTGACCTATACCCGCTCCCGCGAAGAAGCTTTTGAAGCAGTGGATATGGAAGGCGAAGATTGTGCGTTTATACTTAATCCCACAAAAGTTACCGAGATAAGAGATGTGGCTCTTGCTTCGGAAAAGATGCCTCAGAAGTCAACATATTTCTATCCCAAGCTTATAACAGGTCTTGTAATGAACAAATTTTCCGACTGATCGAAAAGAGGTAATTTTCATGGCTTTTCTTGTAAATGAATGTAAAAAAGAACTTACGGAACGCATACTTCCTTTCTGGAACAAACTGAGGGACGACGAGAACGGCGGATTTTACGGCTTTATGAACAACGATCTTGAAGTGGATAAGAAAGCCGACAAAGGCGTAATACTCAATTCCCGCATATTATGGTTCTATTCATCATGTTACAGGACTCTCGGTGAGGAGTATATGCTTGACAATGCAAAGCATGCTTATGAGTTCCTGAAAAAGTGCGTTGATAAAAAGTACGGCGGCGTTTACTGGATGATGACCTTCGACGGAAAGCCTGCCGACGATATGAAGCACACATACAATCAGGCATTTGCTATATATGCTCTTTCGGCGTATTACCTTGCTTCAAAGGATAATTCCGCCCTGAAGCTTGCCTTTGATCTTTTTGAAACGGTAGAGGAAAAATGCACCGACGATATTGCATATCTTGAGGCTATGTCAAGAGACTGGAAGATCGTTCCCAATGACGCTCTTTCGGAAAACGGTCTTATGGCTGACAAGACTATGAATACCGTCCTTCACCTTATGGAAGCATATACCGTTCTTTTTGAAGCGAGCGGCGATCACCGTGTGGAAGAACGGCTGCTGTTCCTGCTTGAAATTACAAAGGATAAAATTTTCAACAGTGAAAAAAATTGTCTGAGAGTTTTCTTTAACAGGGAACTGGAACAGATCGGAGATATCCATTCCTACGGCCACGATATAGAAGCAAGCTGGCTGATAGACAGAGCCTGTGAGGTCATAGGCAACAGACGCCTTCAGGCGGAATGGCGCAATATAGATCTGAGGATCGCAAGGAATATCCTTGATATCGCTTTTGAAAACGGTGCGGTAAACAACGAACGGGAAAATGACAAGATCGACAAGAAACGTATCTGGTGGGTACAGGCGGAAAGCGTCGTCGGCTTTATAAATGCGTTCCAGAACTGCGGAGAAAAGCAGTATCTTGACGCGGCTGAGACGGTTTTCAACTGGATAATTACAAAACAGGCTGACAAGCGGAAAAATTCCGAATGGTGGGGCGAGGTCACCTTCGAGGGCGAGCCGATGCAGACGGTCAATATGGTAAATCCTTGGAAATGCCCTTACCACAACGGAAGAATGTGCATTGAAGTCATCAACAAGAACGTATCCTTAAAGTAAGATAACGCTGCGGATATCTGCGAAAAAACGTGATATTTCCGATCTCAGAAAGGAACGATCAATATGAAATCTGTATATCTTTGCGGATTTATGGGCTGCGGCAAATCCACGGTGGGAAAGATACTTGCTGAAAAGCTCGGCTGCGGATTTTACGATATGGACGAATATATAGTTGAGCGGGAGAAGATGAAGATCCCGCAGATATTTGCCGAAAAGGGAGAAAAATATTTCCGCGAGACGGAAACTGCGGTCATAGGCGAACTGGCGGGAATGGGCGGTATAATTGCCTGCGGCGGCGGCGCTATGCTCAAAAAGGAAAACGCGTCTATTGCTTCGGAAAACGGAGTTATCATATATATAGATGTTCCTTTTGAAATATGTTACGGCAGGATATCAGGAGATAGGAACCGTCCTATAGTTATGAACAACACCAAAGAGGAACTGGAATTCATTTATGACAGCAGAGTACCTGTGTATAAGGAAAATTCGACATTTACCGTCAGCGGCGGCGGAAGCGCCGAAGAGATAGCGGACAGGATCTCCGTACTTCTGGAGTCGTGAGATCATGAGTATGAGATATTTTTGCAAAGCGGTATGTATTTTTGCGCTTTCTGCGGTCCTGTGCTGCTGTGAGGAAAATACTCCGGAGGAGGTTACTGCCGTTACGTCCGAGACGACTTCGGCAACGACAGAAAACAAATATCTGCTTGTGCGCGGATTTACTGCCGACGAGCTGATGAAAAGCATTTATTTCTGCGGAGGATATCATCCTTTGCCGATAGTTCCGGAAGAAAACGAGGGCTTTGTTGTTTCGGACGGGTATATGTATTTGCCCGACGGCTCACAGGCGGAGGTCATTACCGATGAAAACGGCAGAGTAACAAGAATAGCGTTTGAACGTTCTTCCGCGCCGCAGGATCTTTCGGTGCTGGGAATAGATCTTACATCTGTTCCGGATGACATTCCGGATAAAATAGGGATAGCCGAATTCGTTTACGGCGATGGAAATTCAGGTATTACCTACAGTTTTTACGGCGGAGGCGTGGGGGAACTGACTTTTATGTATACCGAAAATCGTCTTGAAAAGGTCTGTATCGCTGTTGAAAGCAAATAAAACAGCCTTGTTCCGAGGTATCCGGAGCAAGGCTTTTTTCATTCTTCTTTTTTCAGTTTTGCGGGAAGTTCGGTAAGATACGGCACTGCCATTCCCACAAATAAAAGTATGATACCTATGATCCCCTGCGTGTTGAACCTGAATTCGTCTGGATATATATGCGCCAATGAACCGGCGATAAGTCCGAGTATAAGGCAGTAAGTTCCCTGACGGTATTTTTTAAGAACGATGTCAATAAGCTTTACAGCCGCAAACAGTCCGACGATCGCACCTATCCCGAAGCATATGAGCACGGGAATGTCAAAGTTTGCTACAGAAGAAATTATAGTATCGTAAGCGCCGAAGATCTTCATTATCATTGAGCCGCTTATGCCGGGGATTATCATAGCCGCAGCGCCGATGATCCCCATAATAAAGTAAAGTATGATATCCCTTGCGGAAAGAGCGTTCCCTTCGGAGAAAAGAGCTTTTCCTTCGCCGGCAAAAAGCAGGAAGATCATAGCTCCCGCTCCGATGAAGAAGGGGATCAGATTTATCGGGCGGATACGTCCTCCGCCTTTTTTACATTCCCGGTATACCGTTGGAACGCTGCCTATGATAAGTCCCATAAAGAAAAGCTGCGTCGGGACATAATAATTTTCAAAAAGGTGATCGAGCAGCAAAGCGGTCAGGAAAATGCCTGCTGCCATTCCTATACCGACGGGGAGCAGGAAGGGAAGATTTTTTATAAGTTTTTTGATATCGGGTACGATAGCACCGATAAGGCGGTCAAAAATTTTTGTTACCACGGCAATAGTTCCGCCGCTTACTCCGGGTATGGCGTTGCCTATGCCTATTGCCATTCCTTTCAGAATGAGTATTATACTGTCTTTGGGTTTCATGTTTAAAAATCCTTTCAGAATGAGCATTATGCTGTCGTTGGTCTTTTCAAGATGTTTCACGTTTAAAGATCCTTTCATTGATTATGATATTAAAATTATCGCACATTTTGCGGAAAATTTCAAGTACCGGCGGAATATTTTTAGGCAGGCTGAGCCTGCACGCAGCAAGCTGAGCTTGCAGGCATATATCCTCTTATCAAATAGAATTGATTATTTATTACTCTTGGACTATTTTATTATAGTTAGGTAAATTATAATATAGTGTTGAGAGTTGAGAGTTAAGAGTTGAGATATAAAGGTTTAACTTCCAACGATAATTTGCCACACTAAATATTAGCAATAATAGCTGGTCCAGCGCAGCCGCGCTGGTGGGGTCGAGGGGCAAA
>CANRJZ010000057.1 GCA_947631055.1 uncultured Clostridia bacterium
GTCTTGTTCGCCGCCCCTCGGAAACGCTGTCGCGTTTCCTCACCCCCAGCTCCGTTTTTTGAAAAGGGGAATTTCGCGCTCTGCGGAGCGCGACCAAAGGCTCTGCCTTTGGAAACCGCAGCCTTGAAAGGCTGGCGAACTTTTTTCTCAATTTTGCGCAAAGCGCAAAATTATAATTTACCACACTATAATAAAATGGTTCAGAAACAAAAAATAACCAACTCTATCTTATAAGAATATGCGTGAAGGCTCAGCCTTCCTCAGCCTTCCTCAGCTTGCTGTGATATAGCCATTGATAATATTATAACATGAAAAAGGACCATTGTCAACTATAATTTATATATAGGTTGACAATTTAAAATAAGCGGGATATGCCGCCATATTTGTTAAATTTCTAATAGTGCTATTGACAATTTTTAAGGAATATTATATAATATTTACAAATATTTGCCGATAACGGCAGGAAAGGGTGTTATTATGGAACTTAAAGGAAGTAAGACCGAAAAAAATCTCCTTGCAGCATTTGCCGGAGAAAGTCAGGCGAGAAACAAGTATACATATTTTGCAAGTGCGGCAAAAAAAGAAGGCTTTGAACAGATAGCCGAAATATTCCTTAAAACAGCTGATAACGAAAAAGAGCACGCTAAATTATGGCTCAAAGCTCTGAAAGGCATCGGCGATACCAAAGCCAACCTTGCAGCAGCAGCTGACGGCGAGAATTATGAGTGGACAGATATGTACGAGGGCTTTGCAAAGGACGCCGAGGAGGAAGGTTTTACCGATCTGGCAGTTAAATTCAGAGCTGTAGGACAGATCGAAAAGGCTCACGAAGAACGCTTCCGTGCGCTGCTGAAAAACGTTGAAATGCAGCAGGTATTTGAAAAGAGCGAAATGAAAATGTGGGAATGCCGCAACTGCGGACATCTTGTTATGGGCACAAAAGCTCCGGACGTATGTCCCGTATGCAGTCACCCCCGCAGCTTCTTTGAGGTACGGAAAGAAAATTATTGATATCCTGCCGAAAAACATTTTACGGAACAGACAGCCGCTTTAAGCGGCTGTTTTTATGGATATGACAGAAAATCTTGCAATCCGGAGGGAAATATGTTATAATTTTTTTGAACTGCCGTTCATTATTTTTTATCTGAAAGGAATGTTTTAAATTGAGCAAAGCGCTGATAATCGGCTGCGGAGGAGTAGCCTCCGTTGTGATCCACAAATGCTGTCAGAACCCCGATGTATTTACCGAGATAATGATAGCCTCCAGAACGGTCTCCAAATGCGACGCACTGAAAGCCAAACTTGAAGGAACTACCGCAACAAAAATATCTACCGCTTCGGTAAATGCGGACGATACGGCTGCACTTGTAAAGCTTATGAAAGAATTCAAGCCCGATATATGTATCAACGTGGCACTTCCGTATCAGGATCTTACGATCATGGACGCTTGTCTTGAATGTAAGGTGGATTATCTCGATACTGCCAATTACGAGCCTGTGGATACGGCAAAATTCGAGTACAGCTGGCAGTGGGCATACCGTGAAAGATTTGAAAAGGCAGGTATGACCGCGGTCCTCGGCAGCGGGTTCGATCCCGGAGTTACGGGAGTTTTCTGCGCATATGCCCAAAAGCATTATTTTGACGAGATAAACTATATAGATATACTTGACTGTAACGCGGGAGATCACGGCTATCCTTTTGCAACAAATTTCAATCCCGAAATAAATATCCGCGAAGTTTCCGCAAAGGGAAGCTATATACAAGACGGAAAATGGGTGGAGACCGAGCCTATGGAGATAAAGCGGGTATATGATTTCCCCGAAATAGGCGAAAAGGATATGTACCTTCTTCACCACGAGGAGCTTGAATCACTTGCTCTCAATATAAAAGGGATAAAAAGAATACGCTTTTTTATGACATTCGGACAGAGTTACCTTACTCATCTTAAATGCCTTGAAAATGTGGGTATGACTTCTATTGAACCGATAGATTTTGAAGGAAAGAAGATAGTTCCCCTTCAGTTCCTGAAAGCGGTGCTGCCCGATCCGGCGTCTCTCGGACCGAGGACAAAAGGCAAAACGAATATCGGCTGCATAATGCAGGGCAAAAAGGACGGCAAGCCTGTCAATTACTATGTTTACAACGTATGCGATCATCAGGAATGTTACAGGGAAGTAGGTTCTCAGGCAATATCCTATACGACCGGCGTTCCGGCAATGATAGGAGCGATGATGGTCCTTACCGGCAAGTGGAAAAAACCGGGAGTATACAATGTTGAAGAATTTGATCCCGATCCTTTTATGGACGCGCTCAACAAGTGGGGACTTCCTTGGAAAGAAAGCTTTTCACCAAAGCTCGTAGACTGATATGAAAAAGAAGATAGTTACCGTTCCTTTTGACAGGAAAAGGATACCTCCCAAGCAGAATTTGTTTTTTATGCCTTTGATATGGGCGATATGTTTTTTAATGACAAGAGGAACGGGACTGAAAATAAAACGGGTCAGAACGGAAGGTCTGAAGCCTCCGTTCCTTGTGCTTGCAACGCATCATGCGTTTATGGACTTTTATGTAACGCCGTTGGCGATGTTCCCGCATAGGGCGAATTATGTTTCCGAACTGGAAGGCTTTGAAAATTACGGCGAGTGGCTTTACCGTCAGGCTGGCTGTCTGGGCACCCGTAAATTTGTAAATGACATCATGCTTATAAGGAATATTCGCAGAGTGATCGAACGCGGCGGCATACTTGTGCTTTACCCCGAAGCCAAATATGCAAATGTGGGGACAAGCTCCAAGCTTCCCGCATCGGTGGGAAAACTGGCAAAAAGTCTTGATGTTCCGCTTGTGGCGCTGAATATGCACGGCAATTACCTGCAATCGCCTATCTGGAACGTCAAAAAGCGCAGGGGAGTGCGCTTAAAAGCCGAAATAACGCAGATATACACCCGTGATGAACTCAGGGCGGCATCGGCGGATGACATCAATGCAAAAATAAAAGAGTATCTTTCATATGACGAATATACGTATCAATATGAGAACAAAATGGCAATAACTTATGAAAAACGTGCCGAAGGGATAGAACTTCCGCTGTACAAATGCCCGTCCTGCGGCGCAGAATTCCGTATGAAGTCAAAGGGGGCGGAAATATACTGTCAGAACTGCGGAGCGGCGCGGTTTATGACGGAATACGGGCGAATGGTCACGCTTCCGGACGGAAAAGAGGACAGTTATTCTCACATTCCCGACTGGTACGAATGGGAACGGCGGCAGACAGCTGCGGAAATAGAGCGGGGAGAATATTCTCTTGATATGCGGGTAAAGATAGAATCTCTGCCAAATGCGGTAAATTTCATAGATCTGGGCGAGGGCCGGCTTATCCATAATGAGAAAGGCTTCAAGCTGATATTTACCGATCATGGCGATACCGAGGAGAAAACTCTTGAATTTTCGCCTGCTTCGATGTTTTCGGTGCATATGGAATACAATTACCGTGAAAAGAAAGGACAATGCATAACCCTTTCCACGACGGACAATACATATTTCATCTATCCGCTTGAAAGCGGCTTCAATGCAACAAAGATACAATTTGCAGCGGAATATCTTCACGAACGGGGAGAAAAACATTTAGTTGTCCGATGAATCGGTTTTCGCGGACAGTCAGATAATTATGTCAGAAAAGCTGGTCCTGTGCAGCCGCACGGATCAGCTTTTCAGGATATTATTTCCTTTAACACTTGCTTAATTTTTATTTTATTGAACAGTACCCCATATTATGATATAATTAGTAAGATCAGTGTTTTATCTATGCTATCCGGAATTTTTGCGTAAAATAAAAATGAAAGGAACGGTCATTTTGAGTATAAAACGTCTGCTTGCAGTTATCCCGATGATAACGGCTATTGTTTTTGCCCTGCCGCTGGACATCTCGGCGGAAAACAGCGAACAGCGGTATGTGGTCACCGTCTATAACGAAAGAAACGGTTTGCCTACAGGTGAAGCAAACGACGTGCTCCAGACGGGAGACGGTTATATATGGATAGGCAGCTACGGAGGTCTTATACGGTACGATGGTACGACGTTCCGCAATTTCAGCCTTGAAGGGACCCTTCCGTCATCTTCCGTGCGGGCTCTTTTTGAAGATTCTTCCGGACGGCTCTGGATCGGCACCAACGACGCCGGAGTGTTTTATATGGAAAATGACGTAATAGAGCATATCAACGCTCCCGATGATAAAAGTTTCCTGTGCGTAAGAGGCTTTGACGAAGGCGCGGACGGCACAATATATGCCGCGTCCAATTCGGGAATGGCTGTGATAAAGAACGGTACTCTCGTTCCTTGCAGTGACCGGCATATACTCGGCAAAACGGTCTATTCCGTCAGCGCGGACAAATTCGGAAGAGTCTGGGGTGCGCTGGATTCGGGGATTTGCGCCGTCGTTTCGCAAAACGGCGAGCCGGAACGGATATTTACTTCCGACGAATTCTTTGACGGAAATGAAGAGATATACTGTACGGCTGCGGACAGCGAGGGGAATATATATCTTGGTTCATCGGGAAATATCATAATAAAGCTATCTTTCCCCAACGGCAGCCTTGAACCTTCCGATATGACTGTTGAAAAAATAGTTACCGAAGGCGTTTCCACACATAACAGCATACATTCGTTCAGCGGCGGGATAATAGTCTGCGGAAGTATGGGAGCAAGCATAATACGGGATAACGGAACGGTAACGGTTTTCGGCAGCGATGATAAGGCTTCGTCCGTAAACAGCGGCTGCATAGATTATGAAGGAGATATCTGGCTGGCTTCTACAAGCCATGGCATTATAAAATATACAAAAAGCTATTTCGATGTGCCGGAAAATACGTCCGAACTGGAGGACACGGCGCTCAATGCCGTTGCAAAACAGGGGGATACATACTTTGCCGCCACGGATAACGGACTGCTTGCCTTTGACAAGGATTGGCAGCCGGTATCAAACGCTCTGACCGAACTATATAACGGCGTCCGTGTACGTGATATGATGACCGACAGCAAAGGCTGTCTCTGGACGGCAGCTTATTCATATACCGATCCGGTGGTTTGTTATGCTCCTGACGGGAAAATATCTTCATTCAGCGATGATGACGGTCTTATCAATACCAGCGCACGGACCGTGTATGAACTTTCCGACGGAAGTATTGCGGTAGGCACGCAAGGCGGAGTCAGCATTATCAAAGACGGAAAGGTCGTAAAGAGCTATGGCAGTGAGGACGGATTGGAGACCTGCTCCGTGCTGTGCTTCCTTGAAACGTCCTCAGGAAGTCTGCTCGTCGGAAGCGACGGCGGAGGCATTTATGATATAAACGGCGGCACTGTTACAGATCACGGCTTTTCCGAGGGACTTTCCGAAGGCGTTGTGCTCCGTATGCTTAAAGACAGCAGCGGCAGCGGATATTTTATCAGCGCCGGAAGCAGCTTGTATTACTTTGAAAACGATTCTTTCCGCAAAATAAATATCAAAAAAGGCGCGGGAAGTATCTTTGATCTTTATGATAAGGACGGCAAGCTCTGGATCATACAGAACAACGGCGTGCTTGCCTTTGATAAACAGGCTATGCTCAGCGGAGAGGACGTTCTTCCGCAGGAATACAGTTTTGAACATGGTCTTACGGGTTCGGTAAATGCAAATACATGGCATATGATGTCCGATGACGGCAGATTGTACCTTTCAACAAGAAGCGGGATAAGCATATTCAACTTTGAAACGGTAGAAAGCGTTCTCCCGAAAGCCGCCATAAACGGCATAAGCGTTGACGGCAGGTCATATGCCTGTCCGGACGTCCTTTCGCTTGACAAGGACGCAGGACGTATAACAATAGATTTTTCCGCATTGTCCTTTACCGACACTACGAATATAGGCATATCCTATATCCTTGAAGGATTTGACAAGGAGGAAACGGTCATTTCGGGGAAAAAGAGCGACAGTGTGAGCTATACTAATCTGCCCGGAGGCGAATATACTTTCCGCCTTAAAGTGTTTGATCCCTATACGCCCGAAGTTTTCAATGAATATGAACTGCCGGTCGTAAAAACCATGAAACTCAGCGAACGCCCGTGGTTCCTGCCGGTATTGATCCTTGTGCTTATAGCGGCAAGCGTGGGAATAGCAGTCATCATATCAAGAGCAAAGATAAAAAGCATACGCAAACGTCAGAAAGAATACCGCCGCATAGTTGAACAGTCGCTCCAGACATTTGCAAAGGCGATCGACGCAAAGGACGAATATACTAACGGACATTCGCTGCGGGTCGCAAAATATTCGGCGGAGCTTGCAAGACGTATGGGAAAATCCGAGCTTGAGCAGGAAAATATATATTATATCGCTTTGCTGCATGATATAGGAAAAATAGGTATTCCGGACAGTATCCTCAAAAAGCCGGGCAAACTTACCGATGAGGAACGGGAGATAATACGGAGGCATCCTGTTATCGGCGGAGAGATACTGAAAGATTTTACCGCGCTTGACGGTATTGCCGACGGTGCAAAATATCACCACGAACGATTTGACGGCACAGGTTACTGTGAGCATCTTGCCGGAGATGAAATACCGGAGGTCGCAAGGATAATCGGCGTTGCCGATACATATGACGCCATGAGCAGCAACAGGGTATACATAAAAGCGTTTTCAAACGAAGCTATCATAAAGGAACTGAAAGAATGCAGCGGAACACAGCTTGATCCCGACGTTGTTCCTGTTATGCTTGAAATGATAGAAGACGGATTTGCGCCCGTAGATCCTTCCTCAGCCGAAAACGACGCCGGCAAGGAGTTCTGGACGCTGCCTACAGAATAGTAAAAAAAACAATATTGCCGAGGGAAAACTTATCCGGAGCAATATTGTTTTTTATATTATAACATCAGGTCATCTGTTCATAAGGGCTTTTACGGCGGCGTTTGCCTCCGCAAAAATTTTTTCCGCGTCAAGCGTGGGGAACGTGCCGTTCTCGTAGACGATCTTGCCCGCACTGACGGTCATTCTGACATTTGTTTTGTTTCCGGCAAAAACTATATTTTTTACGATGTTATGCAGCGGCTGCATATTGGGCATATCAAGATCAATTACCGTCATATCAGCTTTTTTTCCGGCAGCAAGAACATCGCAGCGATCAAGTCCCATTGCCAGCGCGCTGCCCTTTACAGCCATTTCAAGAACTGCATCGGCGGGCATTGCGGAAGCGTCGTTCATACGGATCTTTTGAAGCGTTGATGCAAGGTACATTTCACGGAACATATCAAGAGCGTTATTGCTTGCTGCGCCGTCTGTTCCTATGGCAAGACCGATTCCCTTTTCCCGCATTTCTGCAAGAGGCGCGATACCGCTGGCAAGCTTGCAGTTCGAGCACGGATTGGTTATGACCCATGCGCCGTGTCTGCGGAAAATTTCCATATCATCATCGGTCAGATAAACACAATGGAAACCTCCGCCGCCGTATTCAAACATTCCCAGTTCTTCCATAAGGGCAGTGGGAGTTTTTCCATGGCGGCCGATACATTCACGGACTTCCGACTCAGTCTCGGAATTATGAGTATATACAGGCTGCCTGTATTTTTTGGCAAGCTCTGCAATTCCTTTTAGTATAGAAATATGCGTTGTATACTCTGCGTGAAATCCGATCTTAAAAGATATCAGCGGATCGCTGCCGTTGAATTTATTATAATATTCTTCAAGCCGGCTCAGTGCGGAATCATAGTCGGCTTTATCATCTCCTCCGCTGACCGAGCCGCAGAGGACGGTGCGCAGACCGGCGTCAATACCTGCTTTTGCTATATATTCGGGGTAAAAATACATATCGAAGCAAGCCGTAGTTCCTCCGGAGAAATATTCCAGAGCGGCAAGTTTGGTGAAAATATATACATCTTCCGGAGCAAGCTTGTCCTCCATCGGGAACACCTGCCGGAAAAGCCAGTCATGAAGCGGCATATCGTCGGCATAGGAACGCAGGAACACCATCGCGGAATGTGTATGCGCATTCTTGAAGGAAGGCATTATAAGGTTTCCGTGCAGATCTATCTCCCTGTCAAATTTTTCGCCGTCAGTGTCTTTTTCCGCTCCGACATAAGTAATGGTATCGCCGTTTGTGCGGACCTCTCCCGAACGTATCTCCATATCTTCGGCCGTAAGAACAAGACCGTTATAAAATCTTAATTTCACAAAGGACCCTCCTTGTATTTTCCGTATAATTTTATGATTTTCTATTATAATATCCTTAAAAGGAGTTGTTTTTATGAGCATTTCAAAACAACAGTATGACGTTATGGTAAAAAAGGCTTCGCCCAATTCCAAAAGCGCCAAGGATATCGCCAAGGCTTTTGTCATCGGGGGGCTGATATGCTGTATCGGACAGGGAATAAACGACATTTACAGCCGCTTTGATCTTGACGAAAAGACAGCGGCCGCATGGACGTCCATAACGCTGGTGCTTATCAGCGCGGTGCTGACGGGTCTTGGTCTGTATGAAAAGATAGCAAAGCACGGCGGCGCAGGAACTCTTGTGCCGATAACCGGTTTTGCAAACGCGGTCTCTTCCTCCGCTCTGGAATTCAAATCGGAGGGGCTTGTACTCGGTCTCGGCGCAAAGATCTTCACCATAGCGGGTCCTGTTATCCTTTACGGAACGGCAGCGTCGGTGATCTATGGACTTATATATTATTTCTTTTTAAGGTAAGCGGAGCCGTCATACCGCAGCAGCCGTCCGGCAGAAGTCAGGCGGCTGTTTTATCGTATTTTTATTTATCCTGTTCAAGGTAAGTCACGCCTACAACGGTGATATTATCCTGACTGCCGTTTGAAATTGCCCGTTCCACCATTTCGGAAAGCCGTTGGGGAAGCTTTTTCGGCATTGCAAGTATATCCTCAAATTCTCCCGATGTAAGGTTATCCGAAAGTCCGTCGCTGCATAAGATTATTATATCGCCATGGGAAAGTCCGCCTTCTATTTCTTCTATCTGCGGTTCGGGATCTTCGGTAATGTTGCCGAGGACAGGAAATATTACATTTTTTCGTGCATGATTGATGCGTTCTTCCGGAGAGATCTGTCCCTGCTCGTAAAGCATCTGTACCAAGGATTGATCTCTTGACAGCTGTTTGATCCTTCCTCCGCGGAAAAGATACATTCTTGAATCGCCTATGTTTATCATTACGGCGCGTCCGTCGGGTTCGACCGCGAGCGCGCATATGGTAGTCTGCATATTTTCGGTGTGGTGGCTTATGCCGAATTTCTGGAGCACGCGGTGTATTGACATTATCTTTTGTCTGTAATCAACGGCGGGAGACGGTTTTATTGACGAAAGCAGTTCCAGCGCGATACGGGAAGCCACTTCTCCGGAAGATTCTCCGGCAACGCCGTCCGCAACGGCAGTTATCATAGGGACGTCTGTTTTGTATTCTTTGTGAGAGCGTGCAGCAACTCTTTTGTTTATAAGATAAGCGTCTTCATTGTGGTCACGGACACCTGCGTCGGTAATACCGCAGCAATAAAACATATTCTCCCTCCTTTGCTGTTATTTATATTATATCTCAGATCGCGCATATTTTCAAGTAGGAAAATAAAAATGCCGATCCTGTTTTTCAGGACCGGCATTTTACATAACATACCGGAAGCGTTTTCCGGCATTAAGATCACTTTTTGGGAGGAGCTGGCTGCTGAACGCTGTTGGCGGCAAGCTCCTTTATGGAAGTTACCATTCCCGCAAGTCCTTGTATCTCGGAAGGAATGATTATCTTTGTTGCTCTGCCGTCGGCAGCCTTTGCAAAGGCTTCGAGGCTCTTCAGAGCAATAACGTTTTCCTTCGGATCGGACTGATTGAGCTTGACAAGACTTTCGGCAAGGGCGTTCTGCACAAGCTGTATAGATTCGGCTTCTCCCTGTGCTTCCAGTATTTTCTGCTGCCTTACGGCGTCCGCACGGAGGATCATAGCTTGTTTTTCAGCTTCGGCACGGAGTATCTCCGCTTCCTTTTCGGCTTCTGCTTTAAGGATCTTTGATTCTTTTTCACCTTCTGCGACCAGTATCTGGGACTTCTTTTCACCCTCTGCCTGAAGGATCTTTTCGCGGCGTTCACGTTCCGCCTTCATCTGGCGTTCCATGGAATCCTGTATTTCACGGGGAGGAATGATGTTTTTAAGTTCTACACGATTTACCTTTATGCCCCAAGGATCGGTAGCATTGTCAAGGATAGCGGTTATTTTGGTGTTTATGACATCACGGGAAGTGAGCGTAGCGTCAAGTTCCAGCTCGCCTATGATATTACGGAGCGTGGTCGCGGTAAGGTTCTCGATGGCGGAAATAGGTCTTTCAACGCCGTAGGTATACTGCTTGGAATCGGTTATGCGGTAGAATACGACCGTATCTATCTGCATCGTAACGTTATCCTTGGTGATGACCGGCTGAGGCTTGAAGTCCACTACCTGTTCCTTTATGGAGACGCGTTTCACTATCTTTTCAAAAAACGGGATAACATAATTCGGACCTGCCGAAAGCGAACGGGAGTATGTTCCCAGACGTTCAACGACAAATTCCGAAGCCTGAGGAACGAACTTCAGACCGGATATAAGGATAATAATAACAAGTATTGCCAGACCTATCAGAATGAATTTCATAAAACAACATCCTTTCAGATAATTAAAATGTATTTATTTCTGCTCTGCATTAAGTTTTTGTCCGGTTTTTTCCACAACGACTTTTGAGGAACGTATTTCCTTTATGATGACCGATTCGCCTTCGGATATACTGCTGCCGTCGGACGACACGGCAGCCCAGTCTATGCCGGACAGGCGGACCCGTCCTTGACCGGTATTTTCGTTTATGGTCTCGATAACAACGCCGATCTTGCCGATCTCCAGCTCCGAATTGGTCGGGATATGTTTATTCGGCAGAAGTTTTTTGATAAGCGGTCTTGTAAAAACAAGGAGCACGCCTGCAATAAGCGTAAAAATTACGAGCTGGACGGTCAGGTCTGCTCCGAGAGAAGCGGCGATCAGCGCTCCGAGCGCTCCTGCCGCGAACCAGATAGACACCAGCGCAAAAGTAGCGGCTTCAAGTATGACCGCTGCGGCAAAAACAACTATCCAGAAAATAACCATCAACATTCCTCCTTTGATATGTGATACGCCGATGTTTTGGCACAGCAGTATATTGAAATGCTGTTTACATTAATAATAACACATTATTAAAAATATTGCAATACATAATTCGTGGAATTTTTTTATATTCCGATATTTTCCGCAAAATTGCAGGCTGAGCCTGCACGCAGCAAGCTGAGCTTGCAGGCATATATCCTCTTATCAGATAGCGCGGGTAATATTATTATTTTCGGACAATTTTATTATAGTACGGTAA
>CANRJZ010000058.1 GCA_947631055.1 uncultured Clostridia bacterium
GGAGAAAGCTTGCTTTGCAAGTATGGTCTGAGAATGGATAATTTTAAGCTGGAAACTCTGCGCAGGGCATTGGAGTACACGGAAGAACATCTTAGCGGTGATTTTTTGCAGAAAGAATGTGCAGCATCGTCAATGTGTTCGCTTTCGGGACTGCAAAAGCTGTTCAGATACGTTTTTAATATCAGCATCGGCGATTATGTCACAAGGCGGAGAATGACGCTTGCCGCCCGCGCTTTGAAAAGCGGACGCTCTGTGCTGGATACTGCGCTTGATTACGGCTACCGTTCGCCGGAGGCTTTCGCACGCGCTTTTATCAGAGTGTGGGGAATAACTCCGCAGAGGTACGCAAAAAATCGCAGCTTTACCGAGCTTTTCCCAAAGCTTGATCTTCCGCAAACAGCGGAGTATAAAGGAGGAGTAATAATGAAAAACAGGTTTGATATTACCGAACTGTACGACCGTATACGTTCAAAAGAGGGCAAGTATGTTTTATGCTTTGATACCTGCTGCTTGGATAACATCAACAAAACCTACGGCAGAAAAGCGGGCGACGCCGCGATAAGGGAATCGCTGAGCCGCATTGAACAGGCGTGCTGCAATGATATGTTCATGTTCCGTATAGGCGGCGATGAATATGTGCTTGTGACCGACTGCTCTGAGCCGGAAGCCGTAAAAAGCATCGCGCTGTCCGTCATGTCGCATAACGGAGAAACGGTAAACTGTGACGGCACCGAGCTTCCGATAAGTCTGCGCGTCGGAGCGATAAAGCTAACGCATGACAGCTGTACAAAATATTCCATTCTTTTCAATGAGCTTGCAGGCGCTCCCTCGGATACTCCGGAGGCATTTGAGATGAACTGAAATATCTATAGATAATGTTTGCTCTATGTTTAATTACAAAACGCTCCCGATGATCGGGAACGTCAGCCTGTCAAAAAAGCCAAGCAAATGCTTGGCTTTTTTATATTATAATTGTTTTGTTTCTTCCTTTAATATCCTTCCTTCTCTGAGAAGCTCCTTCAAGCGCTCATTGTCACCGCTTTTTATTGCATCGCGGTATTCCGTGAGACGCTCGATAATAAAATCTATCTCAAAGCAAAGCGGATCTTTGTTGAGCATAAAAAGCGGAGTCCACATGACCTCGTTCAGTTTTGCAACTCTTGTCAGATCCTGAAAACTGCCCGCACTGAAACCAAGCTGTTTCTGATGAGTAGGACTTTTAATATATGCATTTGACACCACATGTGCAAGCTGACTGGTAAAAGCTATTATCTGGTCATGTTCCTCCGGAGCTGCAAAAACAACTTTCTTGAAATGTATAGAATAAGCCAGATCTTCAAGCAGATTCAGTTTTGCCTGCGGAACGGTCTCGGAAGGAGTTATTATGAAACTTGCCGTATCAAAAAGGTCGTCAAGAGAATATTCAAAACCCGAAAACTCGCGTCCCGCCATAGGGTGACAGCCTATAAAAGTGACTCCGTACTTCTCAAGTACAGGCGTAACGCTGTCAACGACAGCTTTTTTTATACCGCAGGTATCAATGACAATACTTCCCTCTTTGAATTTGTCAGCGTTGCTTATAATATAATCAATAGTATCCGTTGGATAAAGGGAAACTATAGTTATATCCGCAAGTCCGAGATCGTCAGTCTCCGCATCTATAGCGTTCTGCGAAAGCGCCATTGATACGGTCTCTTTATTGATATCAATACCGTAAACCGTATGATTGGTATGCTTTTTTATGGCTTTGCACATTGAACCGCCTATAAGTCCTATTCCGACAGCTGTTATGACCATTTTGCCGACCTGCTTTCTTTTTATTGATCACATTTACCGTATAAGCCCGTTGATTATCTCCGCCGCTCTTGGATTATCGGAACATATCGTAAGAATTACCCAGTTGTCTTTTTCAATAATATTTGCATCTTCAAGCTTATATACTTCTTCCGGAGTATAATCCGTGTAAAGTTCAGTCTGGTTCTCAAGGCGTTTCCTTACTGCCTCGGCACCCGATGACGCGCTTTCGGAATCATTGAACCGGAACACTGCTATTTCATCCGGATATGCACCGCTCCCGCATATAAAGACTGACATATCAGAAACAGAAGAAGTATCAACATCATAGAAAGCGCCTATATCGTCCAAAGTCTTTTCGGAAGCAGAAGTTATTTCTATCTCCGCCATTACCGCAGCAGTAATATCCGCCGCAGAAGCTTCGGATACGGATTCGGAAGTGTCCTCCGCTGCGGAAACAGTAGTTTCAGCAGGAGTTCCGTTAGCCTGTACCGCATCGTCATCAACGCTTTCGCAGCCGGTCAGTATTATTGCTGTCATTATGGTCAGAGCGATCATTTTTTTCATATGGATCTTCCTTTCAGATTTTATAATAATGCTCACAGGTAATATTATTCTTAAACAATGATGGTAATATCCGTTTCCGGATCTGTAATTATGCTCTGGGAAGGAACTTCTGTTACAGATAATGTATCGGATACAGACGATACCGACGTTGATTCAATATCTTCCTGAGCTTCGTTGCTTCCGACAAAAGCCGTCTGGACAGCGCTCAATATCACGGGATACGCAGCCGTTTTGAAATGCAGACCGTCATTTTCCGCATAATCATCGGCAAGATATCCGGTAGCGCCCTGCAAAAGCGAATAGGTGTCTACGAATTTTACGGATTTTTCCTCGGCAACTCTTTTTATATGAGCATTATACATACTGATATTTACAAGTTTTTCGGGTTTTTCCTCTTCGTGCTCCGCTGTTACCGGAGGTATGGAAATTATCGCTATTTCCGCTTCCGGACAAATTTCGGAAAGTGCGTCGATAAAATCGCCCATACTGTCCGCCATATAATCCTCCGAAAGATAAGAAAGTCCGTTAGTCCCAAGCATTATCCCTATATATCCCGGAGCAAGTCCCGACGCTTTATCATAGACGCTTTGCTCGTCAATATCCGTAGTCATTACGGAAGCCGGAGTAAGACCAAGCTGTGCGAACACATTTTCTTTTTTCAGATAACCGTAATTTACAAATCCTACGGAAAGCGAATCGCCTATCATAAGCACGTTATCATAAAATTCCTTGTCATATTCCGTTGGCGCCGGTATCGCCGGATTGCCGGACACCTCTGTCTCGGAAGTTTCTTCCGTTGCGGTCTCGGAAGTTTCAGAAACCGTAACTGCCGGAGCCGAAGTTTCCGTCACAGTTGTTACCGCAGCAGCGGTTTCGGTCTCGGTATATTCTTCCACATCAATGACATGGGGACTGGGATCTTCCGCCGTTTCTATATCGAACTGAAAATATCCGCTTTTTCTGAGATAATATATTCCAAATAAAACCAATACAGCAATTATAAGTATTATCATTGCCAACAAAGCCGCTGTATCGGCAGGAGTCGTTCTGCTGTTGGAGCGAGCCATAATTACACCTTCACAAAAACCTTTTATAATGATAAAATTATAGATATTACACTGTAACTATATTATTATACTACATACTTTACCATTTTTCAAGCATTATTTTTATTTTCCGTCATTTTCCATTTTGTTATATGTAAGAGCAGCCGTAAATGTCTGATTTTTGCAGGAAATAAAGTAAAATAATTGTATTTTAATAGCCTGCAAATTGCGGTAAAGTAATTATATAGCAAATATTATTACTGAAAGAAGCTGTTTTATGAGATATAAACCTTTTCAAAAAATTTTATCCGTTCTTACCGTCCTTTCAATGGCGTCAGTTATGTGTTCATGCAGCACGGAAAGCAAAGACGGCAATTATTCTCAGACAGTCACGGAAGCAAACACTTCCGCAGATGATCCCGACGATTCGGGAACGGGCGGCGATCAAACCGTAGCCGAGCTTATGGACACCTCGCCGATAACGCTTTCACTGTACATTTTCGGCGACCATGAAAATATACCGTTTGATGATGCAGCCGCAAAACAAATAACAAATGTTACCGGAGTCACACTCGATGTGACCGTTTTTCCCGACGAAGATCCTTACGATGTTCTTTCCGATCCGGATTCAAGACCCGATCTTATATACTCCTCGGACGACATGGCAGAACTGATAGAAAACGGCGAGATAATTCCGATAAACGATCATATCGCATCATACGGGGATAATTTCAGAGAATTTTACGGCAAATATTTTAATTCTCTTGTATGGCAGGACGGTAATATATACACATTCGGAACAGGAGGCAATGCGCCGGCAATCCTTACAGCCGAAGGAACGTTCAGCATACGTCATGACGTCCTTGAGGAAACAGGATATCCTGATATCAGGACATTGGACGATCTTGAACAATGTATTTCGGAATATATGGAAGATCATTCCGGCAATACCGGTCTCCTGCTTTGCGGAGGTCCGATACAGCTTTACGAAAAGACCATCAGCGAACGGGTAAATTATGTTCTCGGCTATCCGAATGACGGAGAATTCATTGTAAATGAGGAGACCGGAGAGGCTTCATACAAATGGCTCGATCCGCGCACCAGAAAATTTATCAAATGGCTTAATCATATGTACAATACAGGACTTTTGGATCATGATTCCTATTCTCTGAAAGAAGGAGCATATAATGACAAAATATCACGAGGCGGCGTTATAGCTGTTGCAGGCTGTACGGAAGAGTATGCGGAAAATTACTGTCCTCTTTCGGTAACGCTTGAAGACGGCATGAACACGATGTTTACAGCTGACAAAAACGACTATACCGTTCCGCTCGGCATCGGGATAACAAAATACTGTTCTGAACCGGAGAGAGCATTCCGTTTTCTTGACTGGTGGTGCAGCGATGAAGCTCAGGATATCATAATGGCAGATCACGACGGAGAAAATTTTTACAGTTTATACGCAGAACCTTTTCCGATGATTTGCATCACACAAAAAGATGAAAACGGGAATTACATTTCCCCGCTTATTGACGATATCGTTTCGGGATATTCGGAAGCGGAACGCGCTACTCTCGACGGATACGGTATAACATTGTTTGCCGATCTGTTTCCGTCCTCCGACGAACTTCCGGAAATAAGAAGGACTCTTATCAGCGATTACGATATACCGGCAATGAGCGAAGAAAGCATACTTATGGAGACACTTGAAACTTATATGAAAACGGAGATCCGCAATTCCATAACCTGTTCTGAAGAAGATTTTGACGATAAATGGTCAGAAGTCACAGCATGGTGTGAAGAAAACGGTGCCAAAGAACTGGAAGAGCTCATTACCGAAAGAATAAAAGCCGAATATCGGTAATATACCTGCATATGAGATCGGGGAGGCGTTTTGCCTCCCCGATAATTTTTATTCTTCAAAGAACGATCTGAATGCTTTATACGTCATATAAACATCAGCCTTTGCCACAACTTCATACGGAGCGTGCATCGCAAGCACGGGAACGCCTACATCTATTACGTCCATATCAAGATTTGCAAGATATGCCGCAACTGTTCCTCCTCCTCCGAGGTCTACCTTTCCGAGTTCACCCGTCTGCCAGATGATATTGTTTTTCTCCATAAGAGCGCGGACTCTTGCCACAAATTCCGCCGAAGCGTCTGAAGTACCGGATTTTCCTCTTGCACCGGTAAACTTTGTCACAACGACACCGTAATTCAGAAATGCAGCATTTTTCTTTTCAACAACATCAGGGAATGTCGGATCAAATGCTGCGTTCACATCTGCTGAAAGACATTCGGTGTTTGATACAAGATCTCTTCCTTTTACCCCGAAGCTGTCGGCAAGGTCATAAAGAAAATTCTTGAGATATGCAGAACAAAGACCGGTGTTTCCGTCGCTGCCCGTTTCTTCTTTGTCGGTAAGGCATACCACAGCCGTTTTGTTTACCTTGCTGCATCCGAGTATAGCTTCAAGAGCTGTATAAGCGCATACCCTGTCATCATGTCCATAAGAACCGATAAGACTTCTGTCAAATCCGATATCCTTTGCCTTGAAGGCGGGGACCATTTCAAGCTCTGCTGAAAGAAAATCTGATTCGATAATGCCATATTTCTCATGGAGCAAGGACATTATATTCAGCTTGACTTTTTCACTTACATCATCATCGCGGAAGGGTCTCGAACCGACGATAATATTCAGTTCCTCACCTTTTATTCCCTCACTGAGAGTTCTCTTGACCTGCTCTTGTGCAAGATGAGGCAGAAGATCGCTGATAAAGAATACCGGATCGTTTTCCTCTTCGCCTATGCAAACGGTGATCTTTGTTCCGTCCTTCTTGATAATAACTCCATGGATAGCAAGCGGTATAGTTGCCCACTGATATTTTTTTATACCGCCATAGTAATGCGTCTTGAACAAAGCTACTTCATTATCCTCATAAAGCGGATTCTGTTTGAGATCTATTCTTGGGGAATCTATATGCGCCGCCGCAAGATGAACGCCTTTTTCGGCAGGCTCACTGCCTATGACCGCAAGGATCACAGCTTTTCCTCTGTTGTTGAAGTAGATCTTGTCTCCTGCCTTTAAAGACATTCCCTTTACATATTCCTTGAATCCCTCTTCCTTGGCAAGCGCAATTGCGGAAGCTGCCGCTTCCCTTTCGGTCTTTGCACCGTTCAGGAAATCTTTGTAACTTTCGCAGAAATCGTCGCATTCGGCGGTCTGTTCCTCGGTCATTACAAGACCGGCGTGCTTTTTATCCATAAAAAGCCTTTCCTTGAGGAGAGCCGCAGGTGATTTTTCTTTTTCATTTGACATATTGAAACATTCCTTTCGCAATATATTTTTTACCGTATCATTCGCCGTCATAGAGATTAGTATATCCCTCATAAGCCGTCATAACCTTTTTTACATAATGCTTTGTCTTTCCGGGCGGCATATCGTCAAGCGTTGCTCCGTCGGAACTGTAATCCGGATCTTTCAGCCAATCGCTGACATTTCCGCGTCCGGAATGATATGCTGCTATAGCGGTGGTCTCATCATTGTATTCTTCATACAAAAGTTTGATGAGATAGCTGCCGTACTCGATATTATACTTAGGATCAAACATATCATCATAAGAAATATCGCGTTCGTCGTCCATTCTGAATTTTACCCATTCAAAAGCATCTTCTGTAAGCTGCATAAGTCCTCTTGCATCTGCCTCCGAAACTGCTTTTTCATTAAAACCGCTTTCGGTCCTTATTACAGCATATATAAGATATTTATCTACCCCTGTCTCCTCCGAAGCCTGTTCCACATAATCGTTATAATGCTCCGGATAGATATACCGTTTGCTTATGTCCTCAATATTGAATATCGCCCATATAAAACAGCCGATAAGTATAACAACAACTAAGCTGCCGAACTTTTTCAGCATTGATAGTACTCCTTGATCTTTTCTGCGACTTCCTTCGCCTTCTCCACAAGGACTTCCGCAGATTTATTATTTTTAATTATAAAATCCGAATGATTTACAAAAAATTCTTCCGTATGCTGTGAAGAAAATCTGTTTCTGATCTGCTCTTCGGATATCCCGTCGCGTCTGGCTATCCTTTCCATACGATTTTTTTCCGACGCGGTAACGCTTATTATCAGATCGCAGAAATCGTCTGCTCTGCTTTCAAAAAGCGTAGGCGCGTCAAGCAGAACGAACTTTTTATTTTCACCATGGAACTTATTTATCATCTTCAAGATCTCGGAAGTTATATACGGATAACTTATAGCATTGAGCTGTTTGAGCTTCTTTTTATCATTGAACACTATATCCGCAAGCTTCTGCCTGTTCAGACTGCCATCGGCATTAAGTATCTCGCTTCCGAAACATTCTGCCGTTTCTTCAAGGCAGGGACTGCCTTTTTCCATTACGTTCCTTGCGATCACGTCGGCGTCGATCACAGCATACCCACATTCACCAAAGACCTGACATACCGTAGTTTTCCCCGCACCGCTCTGTCCTGTCAGTCCTATGACGGCAATATCCCGCGTTTCGCCCATATATGCGTCTCCTTTCATTTAACATCTGTCATGATAACATTCCTATGTTATAATTTTATTACCTCAAATCCGGCTGCTCTCAACAGCCTGTTATATACCGCAAGCCCTACTCCGTCCATTGACGGACATCTTGCATAGACCTGCTCCGCACCGATCTCGTCAAATTTACGCAGTACCGCAAAGAGCCGTGCAGCCTGTTCTTCGCTCGTATCTCCGTAAGGAACGGCAGGTATCGTGCACAGCTGTTCATCACTGTCAAAGGGCATTGCATAAATATTACTGCCGGTATGAGAATTTACAAATCCAATATACTTTTCCCTGTCTCCGTCAATAACAGTAACATTTGCTTTTGGAGAATAATGTTTGTATTTCATTCCCGGAGAACGGACTTTTTCATTATCGTCCGCCGCCGATGTGATATGCTTGTCAATAATGATCTCTCCGAATTCAGACAATTCTTCAGCTGAAATAAATCCCGGACGAAGTATGCGTATCTTTCCGTTTTCAAAGGAGATGACCGTACTTTCGACGCCCACCGGACAGCTTCCGCCGTCTATCACCGCAGGAATTTTTCCGTCCATATCCTTCATAACGTGTTCCGCCGTAGTTGGGCTGGGACTTCCCGAAAGATTTGCCGAAGGAGCGGCTATCGCCTTTCCGCTGTATTCGATCAGTTTTCTTGCCGCTTTATGAGCGGGGATCCGTATCCCTACAGTATCGAGACCAGCGCTGGTTATATCCGGTATCCTGTCTTTTTTGGGAAAGATCATAGTAAGAGGTCCCGGACAAAATCTTTCTGCCATTATCGAGGCGATATCGGGAATATCCTTTACGAAATCCTTTGTATGCGAAAAATCCGCAAGGTGAACGATAAGAGGATTATCCTGCGGTCTGCCTTTTGCCGCAAAGATCTTTTCTACTGCGTCCGGATCCTCGGCATTTGCCGCCAGTCCGTATACCGTTTCGGTAGGCATACCTACTATACCGCCGTTTTTTATTATCTCAGCTGCTTCCCTTATATCATCGTCCGACGACGTGAGCAGCTTTGTATCAAAAGTCATTGTTTTCCACCTTTATTCTCCGCTTTGTGCGGAAAGCTTTGCCGCCTGATCCGCCGTAGCAAGAGCGTCAATTATCTCATCAAGACTGCCATTCAATATATATTCAAGCTTGTAAAGCGTAAGACCTATCCGATGATCCGTAACTCTGCTTTCCGGAAAATTGTATGTCCGTATCCTTTCGGAACGATTTCCCGTGCCGACCTGCGATCTTCTTTCCGAAGCAATTTTCTCGTTCTGTTCTTCCATAAGCGATTCATAAAGCCTTGAACGCAGGATCTTCATTGCCCTGTCCTTGTTCTTGTACTGACTTCGTTCGTCCTGACACTCAACTACCACGCCTGTAGGAAGATGAGTTATACGAACAGCCGATTCGGTCTTATTAATGTGCTGACCTCCTGCTCCGGAAGCCCGGAAAACATCTATTTTAAGATCTGTCGGCGCTATTTCAAGTTCAACTTCATCAGCCTCGGCAAGAACGGCTACGGTCACGGTAGAAGTGTGTATCCTTCCCTGTGATTCGGTCTCAGGGACGCGCTGGACGCGATGTACGCCGCTTTCATATTTCAATCTTGAATATGCTCCTTCTCCTTCAACGCTGAAACTTATTTCCTTGAATCCGCCCAGCTCGGTCGGATTTGCATTGAGTATCTCTGTTTTCCAGCGCCTTGCTTCGGCATACATTGAATACATACGATAAAGCGAATTGGCGAACAAAGCCGCTTCTTCGCCGCCTGCGCCGCCCCGTATCTCAATGATAACGTTTTTATCGTCATTCGGGTCTTTCGGCAGCAGCAAGATCTTCAGTTCCTCACCAAGTAAATCGAGTTTTTCCCTGCTTTCGTCAAATTCCGTCTGGGCAAGCTCTTTCATTTCATGGTCAATGCCGCCTTCGTCAAGGAGTTCTTTAGCGTCCTCCATGATCTTCCGGCATTTTTCATATTCGCGGTATTTTTCAACGACCGGAGTAAGATTTTTATATTCTTTCATAAGAGAAGCATAAAGCTTGTTGTCGGATATTACAGAAACATCTGTAAGTTTTTCGCTTATCTCGTTATATTTTTCTTCGGTCGATCTTAGATTTTCAAACATAGGCGTTTCCTTTCCGGATCTTATAGTAATAAACGATCAAAGGAAACAAGCTATGTCTGTCCGGAACTTTCGTCTCTTTCGATCTTTTTGACATTCTTTTCTATTTTACTTCTTGGAACCATAAATTCGTGACCGCAGCCGCAGCAGCGCAGCTTGAAATCCATACCCGAACGAAGCACCAGCATACGGTTATCTCCGCAGGGGTGCTTTTTTTTCATTATTAAAATATCCTGCGGACGTATATCCATAAACTCATCTCCGTTATCGTCCTTAATACATACATAGGTATTATACCACAAATTGATGTATAAAGGCAATTATTTTCATTAATATTTTCAAAAAGTTTATATAAACTATACTTAAAAGTATTGGAAACAGCAATAATCTTTATCGAAAGGAGAAAGCCTGCAAAAAACTATCTTTATCAGGCTGAAAATATCTATGAAAATAACAGCATATTTTGATTCTCCCGACAGTGCGGATCACGCTGCCGGAGCATTAAAAAGAGCATTATCCCCGCTTGCCGAGATACAGACAAAAAACACAAAACACGGGAAAACATCGGCCGGCGTAAATTCATTTGCGGTATTCAACACTCTTGCCGGAACATCGCCCACATACTCGATGCCGATATACAACGCCGCATACCTGAAAGAGGCTGACGGCCGCGAAAGCGACTACATCGGAACGGACTGCACGGTCGAAGTGATCTGCCGGAAGGAAGAAGAAGCCGCAGCTTCGAGAATAATCATCGGGTACGGCGGAAGAAACATTTCCAAATTATAGAATATCATCTTTTCTCCCCGCATAGAATTGAAAAGCGAACTACTCAATTCTATCAAAAATCGGGAGGTACAAAATGAAAAATTACAGTCCTGAGGGTGCGCTTTACCAGACGCCCGAAAATCAAAGCTGCTTAAGATCAATTTTTGCCATGCAGGAAGCCATGCTTCAGAATAAGACCCTTGAAGCCCGCGTTCTTATATGCGATAACGAACATGATCTTCATCTCGATATCCCATGTGCAAAAGCAGTGATCCCCCGTGAAGAAGGCGCTATAGGCATTTCTGAAGGGACCACAAAAGATATAGCACTTATAACAAAAGTAAACAAGCCGGTATGCTTCAAAGTAAAACAAATACGCAAAGATGACGGCGGCGCATATGTTGCCGTCCTGTCCAGAAAAGCCGCTCAGGAAGAATGTATGGAGGAATTCATCTCCGCATTGA
>CANRJZ010000059.1 GCA_947631055.1 uncultured Clostridia bacterium
CGATATTCTCGAAGATAAGGTAGTTGCGGTAAAAATTCTTAAAAATGAATTTGCCGATAACGAAGACTTTGTCAGACGGTTTCGCAATGAATCCAAAGCTATAGCTGTACTGTCACATCCTAATATTGTAAAAATATTCGATGTAGGTTTTACAGACAAGATACAGTTTATTGTAATGGAATATATTGATGGTATCACCCTTAAAGAATTTATCGAGCAGCAAGGCGTTCTTAAATGGAAAGATACGATACATTTTATTATTCAGATACTCCGTGCTTTGCAGCATGCTCATGACAGGGGAATAGTGCATAGAGATATCAAACCACAGAATATCATGCTTTTCCCGGACGGAACTATAAAGGTCATGGACTTTGGTATTGCAAGATTTGCCCGTGAGGAAGGAAAAACCATTTCTGACAAAGCGATCGGGAGCGTTCATTATATCAGTCCTGAACAGGCAAGGGGAGATGTTACCGACGAAAAAAGCGATATCTATTCCGTAGGCGTTATGATGTATGAAATGCTGACCGGAGTAAAACCGTTCGACGGCGATAATCCGGTCTCTGTAGCGCTTATGCATATGCAGACTGACGCTGCTCCTTTGCGTTCGATAAACGATTCCGTTCCTGAAGGATTGGAAGAGATCGTTATGAGAGCTATGCAGAAAGAGGCTTCCAAGCGTTATCAGTCAGCTTCCGAAATGATAAAGGATATTGAAGAATTCAAGAAAAATCCGAGCATTGTTTTTGAGTATAAATACCTGTCAGAAAAAACACAGTATTTTGATACCGTATCAAAAAATTCGGGTGAATCAGGTTCAAGATCAAGATCATATTCATCATCAAAATCAGATAAGGGAGAAGGAAAAGGTAAAAAATCAGCATCAAGAAGTAAAAATGATGCTGATGACTATGATGATTACGATGATTACAGCGATGATGCTCAACCGTCAAAGTCTTCATATTTCATTGTTGTTCTTACTGCAATAGCTGCCGGTATAATAATTATCGTAGTGGCGTTTATTGCAATAATGATATCCAGAACTCTTGTTACTTCGCCTCCTGAAGTAGGAAAAATGCCTAAATTGATAGGTTACAGCTATCAGCAGGCAAAGACTTATTATGAAGGCTCATTTGAAGTTAATGTAGAAAATCAGGAATATTCATCAGAATATCCGGAAGGCGCTATAATGGATCAGAATCCTTCAGAAGGAAAAGATTATATAGTAGGAAATACAACGGTAAATGTTGTTGTAAGCAAGGGACCAAGAATAGTAACCGTACCAAATGTTTACGATTTTGAGTCTGACACCGCTGAAAATATACTTCGGGATAAGGACGCCGGAGGATTTGATGTAAAGATCACAAGCACATTTGACGAAAAGGTCGTAAAAGGAAATGTTATCAAGACCGATCCTGAGAGGACGGCTAAAGTTCCTTACGGTTCAACGATACGTATGTATGTCAGCCGCGGTCCGGAAGAACAGGATATTACTGTTCCGGAATGCCGAGGATATACTTTTGAGGAAGCTGAACAGCTCCTTGGAGAAAAATTTAATATTCAGAAAATGGAAAAAGATTCTGCAGAACCAAAAGACACCGTAATAGATCAGAGCATACTGCCCGTAGGAGAAGATGGTCAGCCGAATATAGTAAAGATCAATTCCACGATAGTTCTTACTGTAAGTACGGGAGTAGAGCCGGAGGCAGAAGCTGTGATCACCTTTACTGTACCTGACAATATGAGAGGTTCAGCAACATTCAATTGTTATATAAACGGTCAGATCATAGGGACTGAAACCATTGATAATCTTGCTTATGCCTCTACGGTTTCGGTAACCGTTAAAGGAACTGATCTGCAAAAGGTTGTTCTGGAAGCTGTCAATAATGATGACAGGCTCAGCGATACCATAGGAGAATATTCTGTAGACTTTACTGAAAATAAAGTGTCCGAACTGGAATTCTACAGATCGACATTCATAGAGTTGTTTGCAGACGGAAATTATGTACCCGGAAGAACAGATACGGGAAATAACAATGAGGAAATTTTTGGCGATGACAATGCGCATGTAGATCCGGATGATGTTGATTTCTGGAATGACATATTCGGAAACAGGTAATATGATGAACTGTTTAAATTCTGTTGAAGGAATAATATTAAAAGCTGTAGGGGGTCTCTGTATAACAGAGACCCCTGAGGGTATTTTTGAATGTAAAGTCAGAGGTATATTCCGTCAGAAAAATATATCTCCTTGTGCCGGAGATAAGGTGATCCTTACCGAAATTTCCGGAAATACAGCACTGGTAAGCGAGATACTTCCGAGAAAAAACAGTCTGATACGGCCTCCGCTTGCAAATCTGGATAATATAGTTTTTGTTATATCTACTTGTGAACCTGCACCAAATCTTACTTTATTAGATAAATTCCTTGCTATTGCCGAATTTAAAAAAATAAAAAGTATTATTGCTGTAACCAAACTTGATATACAAAAAAATGCTGCTCTTGCCGATATATATAAAAATTCTGGAGCAGAACTGCTGGAAATTGATTATGATATGCCTGAGTCATATATGGATCTGTATAATATGGCGTCAGGCAAGATAACGGCTTTTACCGGCAATACAGGCGTTGGCAAGTCTACTTTGCTTAATCATATTGACAACAGCCTTGATCTTAAAACGGGAGAAATAAGTAAAAAACTTGGCAGAGGACGCCATACCACAAGAAACGTTGAGCTTCATAAGCTGCTTAACGGCGGATATATTGCCGATACGCCGGGATTTTCCACATTTGATACGCAGCGATATGATACTATCCTTAAAGATGAATTGGCGGATTGTTTTCCTGAGTTCCGCGAATATGAAGGAAAATGCCGTTTTCAGGATTGCTCTCATACTAAAGAAAAAGGCTGTGCGATCTTAAGTGCAGTTGAATCAGGCAAAATTCCAAGATCACGCCATAACAGTTACCTTGAAATGTATGAAGAAGCCAAACATATAAAAGAATGGGAAATAAGGGAGAAGTGAAGTATGAATTCCTGTTGGATATTTGGCGGCGCACCGATATGCGGCAGACTTCTGAAGTACCCGTCCGGAGATGACTATATTATAGCTGCCGACAGTGGCTATTCTTCAGCCATAAAAGCAGGGCTTTTACCTGATCTTACAGTCGGAGATTTTGACAGCCTTGGCGGTGAAAAGCCGTCAGTCGGCGATGTAATATCTGTTTCTGCCGAAAAAGATGATACAGATACTATGCTTGCCGTAAAAAAGGCGCTTGAAATGGGATTTAAAGACATTTACATAACCGGAGCCATAGGCGGACGCTTGGATCATACAATTGCAAATATACAGACGCTGGCATTTATTATGGAACATGGCGGTAATGGCAGACTTATAGGCGAAAATGATATCGTTGAGCTTATAGGCGAGGGACAGCATAGCTACAAACGCATAGACGGAATGTATCTGTCATTGTTTTCTTACAGCAGTTCAGCGGAAATAACGGTTTCCGGAGTAAAATATCCTCTTGAGAAATATTGTATTGACAATACTTTTCCGTTGGGAGTAAGCAATGAAATAACAGATCAGGAGTGCTCAGTCATTGTTTTCAAAGGCAAGCTGTTAGTAGTTTTTTCAAAAAAATAGCACCTATTTTATACTTCTGAATAGAATGTAATAAATAATTTCGAGGAAAGGGTGTTATTGATGAAGATCGTAGTTGTTAAAAGCCCTAAGCTGTTATCAAGTTTTTTCAGATTTGTATTTAAAATAAAAAAAGAGCCTGAAGAAATGTGATAGAGACATAAAAAATGAGCAGATGCCATATTTATGGCTCTGCTCATTTTGGTTTGTATAAAATCCTATATGAAAAACGTTTCTGTCAGTACCGACACACTCATATCTATATCATTGAGGTCAATAAGGTACATAGTTTTTCCTATTCCGGTGAAAACGGTATTAAGTACCTGTGTAACCGGGAATATCAATACCGTATTTACTTTTTCCGATCCTTTATAATCTTTGAAATTTTTGAATTTGAACTGCATGTTGATGGTATTTCCGTTGACTCTGTTTTTGATATAGAAATCGGAAATAGGATTCATTTCCTTATCCATACCGGTATTGCTTATTGAGTTGCTGATCTTTTCCGGAGTAAGGAAATAGTAGTTAGTACGGTCGATCTGCTTTCTTAGACTTGAAGCTATACAAGCGCTGAAAAGCTTATCCATATGGAAAAGCATAGCATACTTTACCTTACCGCCCCTGAAGAAGGTAGTGCCTTTATTAAGCAAAAAGAATTTGCTCCACTTCAATGCATTGAAATATCTGCTCATACTCCGGTCTTCAACACTGTTTTTGAAATCATCCCTGACATTCTGAGAAGATTCTACATTATCAAGCGAAAGAAGCAGCATACGGATCTTTTTCTTGTTCAATGTATTGGAAGAAAGCTTGTCAAGTGTTTCGAGAGTTTTTTTCAAAAGCCGGTTTTCTGCACGATTAACGCTAAAAACGTCATATTCAACAAAAAATTTTTCCTTATGTGCGTAATTCTTTTTTGCGTGCTCGGCATAAATGGTCTTTCCCTTAACGAATGTTTCGTTTCCGCGGTATGGAACATAAGTCTGTTTAAGTCCGTTGCGGACAACATTAAGAACTTCGTCTGTAAACATTCTTACGCATATTTCAAACAAATTGAGCTGCTCTTTTTTGAAGTACAGTTCATCGACCTTTCTGACAGGGACTTCTCTTATAGCGTCGAGCATTCTTAAAAGCAGCATTTTTGAAACGATTATATTTTCTTCTTTATCTGAACGTATCTGGGGAAGTATCTCTATCTGAGTTCCGTCTTTAAGCATAATAATGCCTACATAACGTGTAGGTCTCAAAGCTTCACGTCCGTCTTTAAGCATAATTTTCTGCATGATCGAATATTTCTTACTTGCAGCAAAGTCATCAAGACGTTCGTAATTATGTTCGGAAATGAGGATCTTTCCGGATCCGTCCGGTCCTTCCTTTACAAAGCAATCCGCTTCAGTGACAACATAGCGTTTCAGTTTTTTCATATTGCACCACTAAATTTTAAGGTAAGCGTTTATATTTGCAAACGCAGCGTTGTTTATTGAATAAACTTCATCATTTTCGAGGTAAAGCTCTGCTTTGGAGCCGAATATCTGTGCATAGTCAACAGCTGTAGAACGAACGAACTGTTCGTTTTCTTCCTTATTGGCATCGCCGAGAACGAGTCTTATTTTTTCGTAATCGTCATAGAAATATTCCTGAAGCAGGGGAACTATAGCATTTTTAAAGATGTGAGCAAGAACAGCCAATGTAGGTTTTTGGCGCAGCTGCATAAAATAAGCGTGTCCTATGGTATGATCGCGGTCGCAAAGTATTTCGATGCGCTTATTGATCTTTATCATCATCTGGCGTATGTCAACGCCTTCGACTACGACTCCAGTAAGAAGATCCGGATTGGGCATCATTTCAATAAAATCAAAACGTCGTCTAAGAGCCGAATCGAGCATCGCTATAGAACGGTCGGCAGTATTCATCGTGCCTATTATATAAATGTTTTCCGGAACGCCGAATGCTTCCTGAGAATAAGCAAGTTTTACAGTAGACGCTTCAGGCATTCCGATACGTTTTGTAGGTTCGATAAGGGTTATCATTTCACCGAAAATTTTTGATACGTTGCCGCGGTTTATTTCGTCTATGATGAAAACATACTTTTCTTCCGGATTTTTGGCAGCTTCCTCACAAAACCGGCGGAAAACTCCTTGATCCACACGATATACCATTTCTTCCTTACGGGAACGTTCACCGCGTTCGTTCATTACCTGTATAAATACAGGCTTTATTCCTTCAACAAATTCCTCGTATCCGAAAGATTGGTGGAACGTAGTAAATTCTATCTGTCCGTAAAGGGTCTTAAGAGCATGGTATTTTTCAAGGAGCTCATTATAATCATCTTTCATAACTTCACGCACAGGACGTCCGTAAATGATAGATATAGCATAAGCTACAGTATTATAAGTTTTACCAGTTCCGGGAGGACCGTACAAAATGATATTTGCACCCATCAGATGTTCACCTCATAAATGAAATAATTGCTGAAACGTCTTAAAGATCAGACGAATAAAAACACTTAAAAAAGCGAAGTACTTAAAAAATTCTTCACCTATATTATTTTAATACATTTTAACAATAATTTCAATAGTAAATTGAATTTTTTTATGCTATTCTACTATTTTTATAAAATAATTATCAATTAATTGTTGTTTTGAACAAAAATAAATATAAAAGAAAAAAGTTATCCGCATTATAAGCAGAGAACTTTTTTCAATAAAATGTAAATTTAAGACAATTAAGACAAGATAATATTATATCATGTAATCATATGCGCCACCGTCAGCAGGGAAGCATACTGTAGAGAAAAATCCCTTATCGCGTATAGCTCTTGAACACAGCTCAGCGGCAGGTTTGTCCGAGAAAAGACCAAATACAGCAGATCCGCTTCCTGTCATGGCAGCGTATTCAGCTCCGCCGGATATGAGCGTATTTTTTACATCATTTATACTTTCAGAACCGGCAACATTTTCAAATACATTTTTGCCTATAGATACAAGCGATCTTACCGTTCCGTCATATGACATCGGCAGATCGCTGCTGTAAAGTCCAAGCGAATCAATTTTAGCATATGCCTCTTCTGTGGAAATGCCTTCTGTACACTTTCCGATAACTATAAATCTGTCCTCTAAAGCAGGAGCATCGGACATTACGTCTCCTATACCGCGGCATAGCTTTGTTCCGCCTACTATACAGAAAGGAACGTCAGCACCTACGGCAGCGCCCATTTTACATAATTCTTCCAAGGAATAATTTGTTTCAAAAAGTTTATTCAGTCCACACAGTACAGCCGCCGCATCGGCACTTCCTCCGCCAAGTCCGGCTTGCATAGGGATCTCTTTACTTATAGAAATGGTTAATCCTTCAAATATATTGCCGTACTTCTCCAAAAAGACTTCGGCTGCACGGTAAGCAAGATTTTTTCTTCCCTTCGGAACATCCTCATTTGTGCATTTGATAGAAATTTTTTCCATCTGATTTCTCTCAATAGATATCGTGTCGGAAAGCGATATGCTCTGCATAATGGTAATGATATCATGATAACCGTCATTTCGTTTTCCGGCAACATCGAGCATAAGATTGATCTTTGCGGGTGCTGTGATAATTACTCTATCCATTTTTCTTGTCCTCCTTGAGTTCGTTCATAAATTCTGATATGCGTTCAACGGCTTCCATAAGATGTTTAAGTGAATATGCATATGAGATCCTTATGTATCCCTCTCCGCATTCTCCGAAAGCATCTCCCGGAACTACCGCTACATGATATTTTTCCAACAACTCCTCGCAGAACTGCTGACTTGTAAGTCCGCTTGCCTTTATTGACGGAAAAACATAAAAAGCTCCCTGCGGATCAAAGCAAGTAAGACCTATTTCATTAAGCGCGTTTACAAGCCATCTCCTGCGGATATTATATTCATTCATCATATTTTCGACTTCGCGGTCACATGACTTTAACGCCTCAACGGCAGCATACTGCGAAACAGTAGGGGAGCACATTATTGCATACTGGTGGATCTTAAGCATTTGCTTTATGATCGGTTCCGGACCGGCAATATACCCGAGACGCCAGCCAGTCATGGCAAAAGCTTTGGAAAATCCGTTTACCAGCAAAGTCCTTTCCTGCATACCTTCAAGCTGAGTGATAGAAAAATGCTTTCTTTCAAAGGTAAGTTCGGCATATATTTCATCTGAAAGGACCAAAATATCAGTTCCTCGCAATACTTCCGCTATAGGCTCTATGTCTTCTTTTGTCATTATAGCACCCGTAGGGTTATTGGGGAACGGAAATATCAGAAGTTTAGTCTTGCTTGTGATCTTTTCTTTTAGTGCTTCAGCTTTAAGCTTGAAACCGTCTTCTTCTTTTGTTTCTACAATTACGGGAACTCCTCCGGTAAGCTCTACTATGGGAGCATAGCAAACAAAACAAGGTTCGACGATTATTACTTCATCTCCGGGATCGATAAGCGCACGAATGCCGAGGTCAATGGCTTCCGAACCTCCTACAGTAACAATGACCTCATGTTCCGGGTCATATGAAACGCCGATCTTTTTATTTATGTATCCTACGATCGATCTTCTCAGTTCAAGCAGGCCCGAGTTTGCAGTATAAACTGTTTTCCTTTTTTCAAGAGTGGTTATAGCTGCTTGTCTTATCGCCCATGGCGTGGTAAAATCGGGTTCGCCGACGCCCAGCGAAATAACATTGTCCATGGTTGCGGCAATATCGAAGAATTTCCTTATTCCCGAGGGTTTCAGCTTAGCACATTTTTTGGAAATAAGTTTTTCGTAATCCATCATGGAGAAACAGATCCCCTTTCATTGTCCATATTGGCGGCAATACCAAAGAATTTCCTTATTCCCGACGGCTTTATTTCAGCGCGTTTGGGGAAAATAAGTTTTTCGCAGTCCGTCATGGAGAAACAAATCCCCTTTCGTCGTCCGCCTCGTTTTCAATGAAAATGCCCTTTTCCTTGTAGCGTTTCAGAACGAAATGCGTTGCAGTAGAAATTACGCCGTCAATAGTCGAAAGCCGCTGTGCAACGAAAAGTGCGACCTCTTTGTAATTTGTTCCGCTGATAGTGACCGCCAGATCAAAAGCTCCGGACATAAGCGTAAGGCTTTCAACCTCATCATACATCATGATAGTCTTGGCGATATCGTCAAATCCGCAGTCTGCTTTAGGAGTTACTTTTACCTCGATAAATGCGGTAACGGTATTTTTGTCAGCGGCTTCATCATTTACGATGGCAGAATATCCCTTGATAACGCCTTCATGTTCAAGAGTTTTGATCTTTTCTTCAACGTCTGCCTCAGACATTCCAGTCATTGCAGAAAGCTCTTTGCAGGAAAGGCGGGCATTTTGTTTAAGCAGTCTGATAAGCGTATCCATGATCTTATTCCTCCCTAAAAATTATGACATTTTTAATTATATCACAAAAAAATCGGATTGTCTATATTTTTATAAAATTTGGTTTACGTTCTTTGAAATAACAAAGATATTCAAATCCCGCTTCGGCAGCAAGTTCCGCGCCTTCTTTTACGCCTTTGCCAAGATCTGCGGAACGGTGGGCGTCTGAACCTACAGAAATGATCTTACCGCCCATTTCACGGAATATTTTTAGCCAGTAAATATCCGGGAACGTCTTACCGTAAGCCTGACGCAGACCGCTGGTGTTTATTTCAATGCCTTTCCCGTTTTCAATAAGTACTTTGAATGATTTGCGGATAATTTCCTCGTGAACTTTTATTCCTTTGTCACCCTCAATATACCGCAGGGGATAGGTAAGATGTCCCAGAACATCGAATTTGTTCCATTTGCAAAGCTTGTATACATTTTCATAGTAAAGTTCCAGAAGCGGTCCTACGGCTTTTTTGGCGTAGTCTATAAACGCAAAATCATCATAAGGCATGACCTGATGTATGGAACCGATGACAAAATCAAGACGTTTGTCGGAAACTATAGCGTCTGACAGCCCAAAGTCAAAAGGCGCCTGTCCAAGTTCAATTCCGCATATAAAATTAATTTTTTCCGAATATTTTTCTTTCAGAGCGGTATTTTCCTGCATTGATCTTTCAAAATCGCGTCCGAAATCGTATGTATCATATTCGTTGGGTTCTAAGCCGTAATGGTCTATAGAGAACCACCTGTTGACTTCACAATGATCTGTTAAGGCGTATGCTGAAAGATCTTTTTCAATAGCTTTTTTTATCATTTCTTCAGCAGGAGATTCCCCATCGGGACTGTTTGTTGAATGTGTGTGACAATCAATGATATTCATTTTTTACATTCCTTTCAAATGTTTTTACAAATTTTATGCAAATTGACGAAAACGATAAATGATATTTTCGTAAAAATTAAAACTTTTTCCCACTTGACGCAAATTTTAATTTGTGCTAAAATAAAACGCGTTGATAAAATACAATAATAATTTAATGATCGTAAAACGACACACGTTGCGCATTTGCGCGTAAATCTGATCACGGTACAAAACGATTTGGATCTACGCCTCCGACGTGTGTCTTTTTGCGCAGAAAGGATCTTTTTTATGCCAAGAAACCAGTTTCAAAGAATGATCTTCGCCCTGATAACGGTGCTTATCACAGTTCATGCCTATGTTTTCTACAGCCTTTATGTAGTAAACGGAAATGCCCTTATGGAAGCAAACAGTGCAGGAAGCGTTCTGTCTGCTATAAATAAGCAGGGCGGAGTACTTATGTGCGGTTCTTTTGTTCCTATATGGGCGGTCGTGCTTACAGAATTTATACTTGCGTATCTTCTGGAAAACCTTCTGGGAAGTCCGCTTTCGTTCAGACTTGCCTGTAAAGTATTTGGCCCTTCGTGCACTCACCCCGTTATATTTGAAACGGCAATAATATGCGCTACCGTAGGTATTATGTGTCCTTCAATGAGTCTTATTGCAGCATTTCTGTATTATCCTTATTACGAAGGATTTGCTCCTGCAACACTGCTTGCAAATTGGATAAAACTGATCTGCTTCAATTTTCCGTTTGCATTCTTTTCGCAGCTGTTTTTCATTCAGCCGTTTGTAAGAACGGTATTCAGACTGATATTTGCCAAGGACATAAAATCAAGAATTGCCGCAGAAGAAGCCATATCATAAGCCTAAGTATACAACCTACTATTTATTATAACACATTTTCTAAAAAAACAACATATTATTTGTGAAAAAAACATACAAAATTGTATGATTTTCACCTATAATTTTTTGTAAAAATATGATATTATAATATGTGTATTTTAATATTTACGGAGGTTTACGCAAATGAGAGCTGTCGTTACGGTCATTGGAAAGGATACTGTAGGTATCCTTACTAAAGTAAGCGGTATTTGTACAGAATATAACGCAAATGTTATCGAAGTTACCCAGAGCGTTCTTCAGGATATGTTTGCTATGATAATGCTTGTCGATATTTCCCGTCTGAATAAAGATTTTACGGAGCTTGTCGGCAGAATGAATGAACTTGGCAGGGAACTGGGTCTGCAGATACACACCATGCACGAGGAAATTTTTGAGTCAATGCACAGAATATAAGGAGATCCGTTCATA
>CANRJZ010000060.1 GCA_947631055.1 uncultured Clostridia bacterium
CTGCCCGACGATTATCCCGACTGCATTTCCCAGAGCGATAAATACCACCGAGAACAGGTTGAAAAGCGTTGACTCTATGTTTTTTGCAGCCACAACGTCCAGACCGCGCCGTGAATAACACTGGGTAAGGAACGCCATTCCCGCCGCCCAGAGCGATTCGTTGAAAGCAAGGGGAAGTCCGCCGATGAAAATTTTCTTTGCCAGTTCTGCGGGGATCTTCATACTGCGGAAAGCGCCTTTTATGAACTCGTGTTTTCCGCTCTTTAAATGAGTGTATATCATCACAACGGCACATTCCGCAAGCCTTGCGGTAACAGTTGCCAAGGCCGCGCCCTTTACACCCATTTCCGGAAAACCGAAATTCCCGAAAATAAGCAGCCAGTCAAGTACAAGATTTATCAGCACGGAAATTATCCCCGCCGTCATTGGCAGAACGGTGCAGTTGGTCTCGCGGAGCGTTGACGCGTAAGCCTGCGTCACTGCAAAAGGGATAAGTCCCCACAGCATTATTTTCAGATAATCGTGACCGGAAGCAAGGATAAGTTCTCTGTTGCCCTCAGTGCCGTTTCCGGTAAGATACAGCGAAATGAGCGTATCGCCGAAAAGCGAAAGGACGATCATTCCCGCCGCAAGGATAACGGTCGTTATCACTATCTTGAAGCGGAAAACGTTCCTTACGCCTTCGCTGCTGCCGCTGCCGAAGAACTGCGCTCCGAATATCCCCGGACCTGAGAGCACTCCGAAAATACACAGATTGAACACGAAAATAAGCTGGTTCACCACCGAAGTCCCCGACATATACTCCGTTCCCAGACGTCCCACCATAATGTTGTCAAGCAGTGAAACGAAGTTTGTTATGCCGTTCTGTATCATTATCGGCAGAGCAACGGCAAAAATAGTTTTGTAGAAATTTTTGTCAAATTTATTGTTTAAACTCATAGTATCCGCCGAAAAAGAGTTTTGATACTAATATTATCCCGAATTTATATCAATCGATCCTTGTGAAAACTCCTTCAAAAGTTCCCGTCAGTGAATATTTTCCGCAGCCTGCGGGAACGAAAACGCTGTCTCCTTTCTTTATTTCAAATGAAGTTTCTCCGCATTCCAGAACGGCTTTTCCGTCAAGCAGGAGAATGTTGTGGAATGATGTGCCGTCCGCATCGAAATAGGCTGCATTATCGGTTTTGACCGAATAAACGGTAAAGTATTCGCACTTGGAAAGCAGCCGTTTTTCTGCACCGTTTTCCATAAAAGGCTCTGTAAAGGGGTAAGACTTTGCAGGGCGAAGTTCAGTGACTTCAACAGCCTTGTCAATGTGGAGCTGCCTTGGTTTGCCGTCTGCGCCCACTCTTCCGTAATCGTATATTCTGTATGTGGTGTTGGAATTCTGCTGTATCTCGGCAATAAGTATGCCTTTGCCGATAGCGTGGAGAGTTCCCGCCTCGATAAAGAAAACGTCGCCTTTTTTGACCGGAACGGACTGCGTTATTTCCAGAAGAGTATTATTTTTTATCCTTTCGGCAAATTCTTCTTTTGAGACTTCTTTTTTAAATCCGTAAAGCAGCTCCGCTCCCGGATCGCAGTCAACTATGTACCACATTTCGGTCTTGCCGTATTCGCCCTCAACACGCTGAGCGTACTCGTTGTTCGGGTGTACCTGCACGGAAAGATTATCTTTTGCATCTATAAGTTTTATAAGTATAGGGAACTGTTCAAATCTCCGGCAGTTGGTCCCCAGAACGGATCTGTCCTCTGCAACGAATTCGGCTAATGTTTTTCCGGCATATTCGCCGTTGGCGATCACCGAAGCGCCGTCTTTATGGCAGGAAAGTTCCCAGCTCTCGGCGATCTTGTCGTAATCGCACTTCTTGCCGAAATCGTCCCTGAGCCTTGTTCCTCCCCACAGATAATCCTTGAAAGCAGGGTCTAATTTCATAGGGTACATAAGCAATTCCTCCCCGAAAAAATTTTATCCCTGATATTATAACACATTTTACTGCCGTTTTCAAGAGTTAAATAATAAATACGGCATAAAAAAGCGCCGGAGATATTATTCCGGCGCGGTATGTGCAAATTCTTATCAGCCCTGATATTCTTCAATACGGACGCTTTCCATCATAACTGCGGTAAGGGGCTTGTCATTATCCGGGTTCGTCTCAACTTCCGCGATCGCTCTTACAACGTCCATGCCCTCGAATACCTGTCCGAAAACGGTGTAGCCGCCGTCAAGGAATGGCACGCCGCCTACTTCGTTATACTTCTCAACAACATTTGCAGGCCAGTTGTACTGATCGGTATCGTAAGCATACAGATCGGCGCAGGTGTTTTCCATGTATCCGTCCGGAGTGTTTACGATATAGAACTGACTTCCGTTTGTGGAAGTGCCGTTGCTGTTTGCGTAAGCAACAGCTCCCGTAAAGTGATAAAGGTGCTCGGAAGTTCCGCCTTCAAAGCTGTCGCCCCATATTGACTTACCGCCGCTTCCGTCGGCATGGGGATCGCCGCCCTGTATCATAAAGTTCGGTATAACTCTGTGGAAGATAAGTTCATCATAGTAACCCATATCCGCAAGACCGGTGAAATTCTCAACGCCCTTGTCAGCGTCCTCCGGAAAGAGTTTTATCTTGATCTCGCCGTAGTCCTTTACAGTGATAACGGCTATCTTTTCGCCCGGCTGCGGAGCGTTGAAATTGTGTATCTCCACATCGGGGAGCCATTTTATGTTCGATCCGTCAACGCTTCCGTCGGGAAGTTCCGCTGCCGAATCGAGCGGCTCTCCCTTGCAGCCTGTAAGTACAGCTGCTGCGATCAATGCCGCAAAAGGAATTGCCAATTTCTTTGATATCATCATTATCATTCCTTCTTCAAGATATTTTTATATTGCGTTTTTTCTTATAGCCGCACCGGGAACGCTCTTTTTGACTATATCAGCTCCCAGATCGCGAAGCTTTTCTTCAAAATTCTCATATCCGCGTTCAATGTGGTAGATATCTTCAACTTCGGTAACGCCTCTTGCTGCAAGTCCGGCGATAACAAGCGCCGCGCCGGCTCTGAGGTCGGGAGCTGTGACAGGAGCTCCCATAAGGTGACCTACTCCTTCTATGACTGCGACTTTTCCGTCTACGGAGATATCTGCGCCCATTCTGCGGAGTTCGTCCACATAGCGGAAACGGTTATCGAAAATTCCTTCAGTAACTATGCTTGTTCCCTCGGCAAGACAAAGCAAAGTGGATATCTGCGGCTGCATATCGGTAGGGAAGCCGGGGTGCGGCATGGTCTTTACGCTGGTTTTGACCAGCGGACCGTCTACGGATATTCTTATGCTTTCGTCAAATTCTTCTACGTTTACGCCGATCTTTTCCAGCTTTGCAGTAATGCTTTCAAGGTGTTTCGGGATAATGTTCTTTACCAGCACGTCTCCTCCGGTTGCAGCGGCGGCGACCATAAATGTTCCCGCTTCTATCTGATCAGGTATAATGGCATAGTCCGTGCCTTTAAGGCGTTTTACGCCTCGGATCTTGATGACATCCGTTCCTGCGCCCATAATATCTGCGCCCATGGAGTTCAGGAAGTTGGCAAGGTCAACTATATGAGGCTCTTTTGCGGCATTTTCTATAACAGTCATGCCTGTCGCCTTTACAGCGGCAAGCATAGCGTTTATCGTTCCGCCGACGGTCACCATATCGAAATATATCTGCGAACCGTAAAGTCCTTCAGACTGTATGTCTATCATTCCGTGATCTATAGAGCATGTCGCGCCAAGTGCCGTGAACGCCTTGAGATGCTGATCTATAGGACGGTCTCCCAGATAGCATCCGCCGGGCATTGATACTCTTGCCCTGCCGAATTTTCCGAGAAGCGTTCCGAGAAAATAATATGACGCTCTCATATGTTTTGCCATTTCGTAAGGAACGATAGGATCGGTTATTCCGGTCGCGTCGATACGCACGGTATGTTTGTCGGTGAATATTACGCTGGCGCCCATTTCGTAGAGTATCCTCAGACTTATCGAGACGTCGCTTATGTTAGGGACGTTTTCAAGCACACAGGGTTCGTCGGAAAGTATAACGGCAGGTATGATTGCCACTACGGCATTTTTTGCACCGCTTATTTCGACTTCACCGCTGAGTCTGCGTCCGCCTTTTATAATAAATTTTTCCAAAAAAAATTCTCTCCCCAAGGACCGTTTGTTATAAACGGTATATTCTGCATTATTTATCCTTAAAATGGCATAAAAAATGCACTGCTGTTTACACAACATTAATATTATACCATAATCGGGAGCAAAATAAAAGCCTTTTCCAATGATTTTTATTACATTTTTTTCAGAAATTTATTTGTATCTTTCCGTCACTATGCACAAAAGAAGCAAAAAAATTGGTTTATTTTATCTTTTGACTTCATATTTCGTAACCGTTTTGTAAACTTTAGTTTGCAGAGCGGCTGAAAAAATACCTGCTCCGCTTTATAAACGGCGCAGGCATACGGATATCATATATCCTTCATTCTGTTTTCGGCTCCGATCCAGTTGATGCTGTTCATTACCGCTTGTATGTATTCGTTCCGGCGGTTTTGTCTGTCAAGGTAATATGCATGTTCCCACAGGTCAATGTTCAGCAGGGGAGAATACTTGTCGGGATCTATTATATCCTGATCCTTTGTGACAAGTATCTCAAGCCTGCCATTTCGGTTTTCGGCGAGCCATACCCAGCCGGAACCCGTGATATCCATAGCCGCTCCGGCAAGGGAGCTCATCATTTTTTCGGCTGAGCCGAAGCTCTCGTTCATTTTTTTTATCATTTTTGCGGAAGGTTCCCGATACTGCGGCGTAAGAGACGAAAAATACATTTCGTGATTATAAACTCCTCCCGCATTTTTACGGATATCGTCATCATCGAGCATGGCAAGACCTTCGAGAGGGATATTCTGCATAAGCGGTGAATTTTTTATCAGACCGTTCAGCTTATCCACATATCCGCAGTAATGCTTGTCGTGATGAAAATACATAGTATACTCGCTGATATCCGGACATAAAGCCTTGATATCGTAAGCCAGCGGGGCGGCTTTGAAGGGATAGTATTTATCAGGATCCATACAGACCCACCTTTCGGAGAGATATCAGTCAATTATATGCAGTAGAAAACGGAATAATTACGTTTAGCGCAAAGATCAACGGAGGAAAATATCCGCATTTTCCTCCGCTTGATCCGAAATTTTATATTATGGTGAGCTTTGCATAGTTTGCCATTATTTTTTTTGTGCCAACACTGTCAAAAGCGACTTCAAGCATGGCGTCATTTGCCATTTTCTTTACCGAAATGATCGTGCCTTCGCCGAAAACGTTGTGCATTACCCTCTGCCCGACGGAATATTCCGCAGGCGAAGCGCGTCCGGCATGTTCCGCCCTGCGTCCGGCTATCTCGCTTTTCAGGGTATATTTTGCCGTGTAAGGGATAGATATATCGCCGCTGCTGTTTGCCGCTTTTATCGTTCCGTCTCTTTTTTCCACATAATCGGCGGGTATCTCCTTTATAAATCTTGAAACAAGGTTCCTGTTTGTAGAACCGAGAAGCATTCTGTGCATAGCGTAGGTGATATAAAGTTTCTTTTTTGCCCTTGTCATGGCAACGTATGCAAGACGCCGTTCTTCTTCCATATCCTCAAGGCTGTCCATACTTTTTATACTTGGGAATATGCTTTCCTCCGCGCCTACTATGAACACGTTGGTGAATTCAAGCCCCTTTGCGCTGTGCATGGTCATAAGTGAAACGACATTGTCGTTTTCGTCCATTTTGTCAATGTCGGTATAAAGGCTTATTTCTTCAAGGAAACCGGAAAGCGACGCTTCTTCGCCGTTTTCGGCGGCATATTGCTTTATGGTCGTTTTCAGTTCGGCGATATTTTCCAGCCGTACTGCGCCTTCGTCTCCGAGAAGTTTCATAGCTTCGGCATAACCGGTCTTTTCAAGCACTTCATCAATAAGATCGTCAAGCTGACAATTTTCTGCAATATCGCTCAATCCGATAAACATATCTGCGGTCTTTTCAAGCAATGCTGCCCGCTTGGAAAGCAATGGATAATTACTGCTTGTCTTCATTATTTCTACCGGCGGTATGCGCAGATCTTCGGATATCTGTTCAATGAGCGAGACCGTTGCGTCGCCTATGCCGCGCTTGGGTTCGTTTATTATCCTTTTGAACCGCAGCATATCATACTTGTTGTTTAGCAGGGAAAGATAGGCTATCATATCTTTTATTTCCTTGCGTTCGTAGAACCGCATGCCGCCTATTACCCTGTAAGGTATCCCGCAGCGGGTAAATGCCCGTTCAAGACTGTTTGACTGTGCGTTCATACGGTACAATACCGCATAATCGCTGTATTTGTCTCCGTTTTTTACACCTTCGAGTATAGTATCCGAAACGAAAACAGCTTCTGCTGTTTCATCGGCAGCTTTATAGCGGGTTATTTTTTCTCCGTCTCCGGCAGATGTCCACAGGCGTTTTTCTTTTCTTGCGGTATTATTCGATATTACGGAATTTGCGGCGTTAAGTATATTCTGAGTGGAGCGGTAATTCTGTTCAAGCTTTATGACGGAAGCATTTTCAAAATGTTCTTCAAAACTGAGGATATTTTCTATCGTTGCTCCGCGGAAACGGTATATGGACTGGTCGTCGTCGCCGACTACGCATATATTCCTGTGTTTTGCGGAAAGAAGCGAGATAAGCTCAAACTGTGCGATGTTCGTATCCTGATATTCGTCTACCATAATATATTTATAAAGATTTCTGTAATGTTCAATAACGTCCGGTTCCTGACGGAAAATTTCTACTGTAAGGCAGATTATATCGTCAAAATCGAGAGCATTGGCTTCTTTAAGGCGGTCCTGATACAGACGGTAGATCCTGGCGATGCTTGTTTTACGGTAATCGCCGACAGCGTCCGCTTCAAAGCGATCCGGATATATGAGCTTGTCCTTGGCGGAAGATATTATTCCAAGCACCATTTTAGGAGGGAAAGCCTTGATTGATATATCCAGCGTGTCATAACAGGATTTTATCAGCCTTTCGCTGTCGTCGCGGTCGTATATCGCAAAATTTGAGGAATAGCCTTCTATACAGTGTATTTCGCGCCTCAGGATCCTTACGCAGGCGGAATGGAAAGTAGACGCGCATATACTGTCGGAGTCATCGCCGAGCATGGCTTTCAGCCTTTCTTTGAGCTCGCCGGCGGCTTTGTTGGTGAAGGTTATGGCAAGTATGTTCCAAGGATTCACCCTGTTGACGGCGATAATGTCGGCAAGGCGTGAAACAGCGGATTCCTCCTTGCTGCCGTCGTATCCTTCAAGGAAATTTATATCATCGTCCGTTATTTCAGCCGGTACTGTATCGTCCTTGTAGGCGTTCCCGAATTTTACCATATTTGCAATTCTGTTTACAAGCACGGAAGTTTTTCCGCTTCCTGCGCCGGCAAGTATAAGAACAGGGCCGTTCACTGCAAAAACGGCTTCCTTTTGTTTTTCGTTAAGCTTTTCAAAATATTTTTCGAGAGCTTTCTTTTTAGCCTCTGTGAATTTTTTGGAATTTGCCATAAGACCCTCCCGTATCTGCCCAAAAAAGATATATCTAAGATATTATAGCATATTCCGCCGTTTAATTAAAGTACCACACGGCATATTTAACATTTTTATAATATTTGTTCCGGAATGATGAATTCTTTTGCTGCTTTTCGTACTAATTTATTGCCGCTGCTGCAATATTAAGATAAGACGCAAACAGCACCCATACCAGATATGGGATATTAATATTACCTGCGGTCGGTCTTATTCTCCGGAAGTCAACTATCATTTTTACAATAAGTACAAGCAGGAAAATTATTATTCCCACCGAGAGCCATAATTTTTCAAGCCTGAAAAATACAATGCTCCATGTAAAATTTACAAACAGCTGCGTCCAATAGGTTTTCAAGGCGGGATATATATCGTCCTTATAGGCGCGGGAATTTTTTATCATATATGCTGAGATCCCCATAACGGCGTAAAGTATCGTCCACACTGCGGGGAAAAGCCATGCGGGCGGCAGGAGAGGGGGTTCGCGGTATTTTTCAAAAAAACTTCCGAAACCTCCTGTAAGCAAAGCGGACAGAACTCCCGCAAGCTCCGCGGAAATTATGTAAATAAGCAGTTCAACAATATTTATTTTCTTTTTTTCATTATTCATAAGACAGCCCTCCCGCTTTTTTATTTTTATGCGGAAGGGCTGTTTTTTATGATACTTAAAATATATTTTCTATCATTTCTCTTGTTTCGGGGCTTACGCCGCCGTCAATTATTGCAGGCTGATATTCGTCAAGGATAACATACCTTTTTCCTCCGGCCGCCTGTACCGTTCGGGAATAAAAAATTTTATTTCCCGTATCCGGATCGGTAAATACCGCATAAATATCGGTCAGGAAGCGCCCGTTATCATAGTCCAGCCGCAGATTTTCTCTCAGGAATTCATCACAGTGTATGCCGCTCCTTCTTATTTTCAGAAGATTTTCCTTCAGCAACGAAGTGTATTCCTCATTGGCTTTTATGCTGTCGGAATAAGCCCCGTAAGCCACGGTTACATCCTCATTCATCACCTTGCCGTTGATATAGTACATTTCAAAGTTTGAATCGTTATATTTAGACGGGTGGAATGACGTATCAAGTTCATAATTTATGAATGTGTTGAAATCGTCGTTTGTATCTTCGGCGCTGCAATTTATGGTATATAATGCAAAGTTGTGATCGTAAGCTTCATATTGTATATAAAACGTCACATCGGGCAGCCCTTCGGTTTTTACAATAAACCTGCAATCGTGCCATATTCCGCCGCTGTATGTCCTGTCAAAATCTATTTCCGTATTTTTATCCTTGATTTGATCATAATATTTATTTATCATATTTTTGCAGTGTTCGCGGCATGGATCGGCAATATCTGTTTTCGTTTCGGTCTTTATCATAGCAGATGCTATTAAAACAGAATTATTTATATCAAGATTTTTTACCGCATTTTCCGCATCGCCGCTGCAAATGCTTTCCATTACTTTTTTTGCTTCATTTGTATAATGTATATCGCTTATGGAATCGTAACGACCGGTTATTCCCGTATAAGCCAGAAACCCTTCCCAGCCTGCAAATACCGCAAGGCACAGCGCCAGCGAAATTGCAAGGAATTTATGGCGGGACAGCTTTTTCTTCAATTTTTTAAACGGCTTTTCCGGAGAATTTTTTATTTCCTTTTCCGGCTTTAATTCGCTTTTGTAATCCTTTAAAAGTGATGAACAAACGGGACATTCTGCGGTATGCTTTTCTATTTCAAGAGCAGTTTCCGGAGAACAAAGCCCGTCGCAGTAGTTCGGCAGCAGATCCTGTACAACGGCACATTTCATAATATCATTTCCTTTCGTTAAGTTTTTTTAGTATCATTTCCTTTGCGCGGAAGAACGTCACCCGCGCCCAGCCGTCCGACTTTTCAAAAATATCTCCTATTTCTTTATAAGAAAGTTCGCTGAATATCCGCAGGGAGAAAACTTCCTTATAGGGTTCTTCAAGGGTGTGAAGTATCTTGTGGATATCAAGCGTTTGTTCCTTGTCCTCATAGCGCAGGATAATATTTTCCCCGTCTGGAAATTCCTGCTCCTCAATGGAAACGTTTCTCCGTTCGCTTTTCCGCAGATAGTCGATATAGAGATTTTTTGCAATTTCACACAGCCAGACGGACATGGTGCAGTTCCCTTTATAATCGTCAATATTTTTTACCGCGCGGTAAAAAGTCTCGGAAGTAAGTTCCTCGGCCGTGTCCGTATTCCGGCATTTGCTTAAAAGAAAGCCGTATACGGTCTTTGCGTAAAGTCTGTATATTTCGTCAAGGTCGGACATCTTCACACCTCCTTTGCTTATTAAGACGAATGAAAACGAAAAACGTTACACGGATCATCAGAAATTTTTTGCTGCGCGTCGGAAATGTAGGAATATTTATTTTCCGGTATGATAATTGTTTTCCGTATATTATAAACAACCGGATCTTACTTGTTTATTTATCTGCGAAATAACGCTTTAGTTTTTATCTGCTTTCTTTATAAATATTTACCTATTTTAATTATAACATTTTTATTTGCAAAAATCAAAAATCATATAAATAAAATGCGATCATAATTTAATAGTATCAAACCGATAAAAAATGACCTGCCGATTTTTGAGTAAAGGTCTCAGCAGATCATTTTTATATAAAAAGGTTATGTCACAACAAAAGATTGATTTTCATTTATATTTTTTCAACGTACCAATAAATTATAATTTAGTGTTGAGAGTTGAGAGTTAAGAGTTGAGATGCAAAGGTTTGATTTCAAATGATAAATTAGCACACTAAACGTAAGAAACAATAGCTGGTCGAGCTGAGCCCAGCTCGCGGTTTCCAAAGGCAGAGCCTTTGGTCGCCGTCCGCAGACGGCGAAATTCCCCTTTTCAAGAGCTCCGCAAAGGGTGAATTGAAGCCGCTTCAGTGGCTTCAAGAGGGGGCTGCCCTGCGATAGAGGGCGCCCCCTTGAACTAACGGTTATTGTCATCTAAATCTTTTCAAACAGTCCAGTGAACTGTTTGAAAACGGACAAAACTTTTAATAGTTCAAAACTTTTTATTATTCGGTGAACGAGGGGACAAACCAAAAAGGGAAGGGGGCAACCGAGAAGCCCCACGATCGAGGCGGTTTCCCCCTTCCCTTT
>CANRJZ010000061.1 GCA_947631055.1 uncultured Clostridia bacterium
TAGGAACCGCGGCGGGCCTTGGAATCGAAGTTCAAACCGCCGTTTGTAAATCCGCCTGCTTTGAGGACTTCATACATACAAAGCGCAGCGTCGTAAACATTTGTGGGGAACTGGTCGGTATCCCAACCAAGAAGAGTATCTCCCTGATTAGCGTCTATTGAACCGAAAACGCCGTTATCCCTTGCAACTCTCAGTTCATGCTGGAAAGTATGCTGCGCAAGAGTAGCGTGATTAGCTTCGATATTCATCTTGAAATCCTTATCAAGACCGTACTTGCGCAAAAATCCAAGAACTGTTGCGGTATCGAAATCATACTGATGTTTTGTAGGTTCCTTGGGCTTGGGTTCGATATAGAAATCGCCCTTATAGCCGATAGAACGCGCATATTCAACGGTCATTTTCATAAGGCGTGCCATGTTATCCAGTTCAAGAGCCATATTTGTATTAAGAAGAGTTTCGTAGCCCTCGCGTCCGCCCCAGAAAACATAACCGTTTCCGCCCAATTTCACGGTAGCTTCAATAGCTTTCTTTATCTGAGCGGCAGCATAAGCAAAAACATCTGCGGAAGGAGAAGTTCCTGCGCCATGCATATATCTTGGGTGATCGAAGCACTTGGCTGTTCCCCAGAGGCACTTTTTGGAAGGATCCTTCTTCATCTTCTCAGCGATATAATCGGTAACTTCGTCCAGCTTTGCATTGGTTTCCGCCAGATCTCCATACTCAGGAGACAGGTCTCTGTCATGGAAGCAGAAATAGTCTATAGAAAGTTTATCCATTATCTCAAAAGCAGCGTCCACCTTAGCTTTTGCTCTTGCAGCGGGATCGGATTCGCCCCAGCTCTTGTCGGCAGTTCCTACGCCGAACATATCCGTTCCGTCGCCGCCCATGGTATGCCACCATGAAAGCGCAAATTTCAGCTGATCGCGCATTTTTTTGCCGCCTATTACCTCGTCCGGATCATAATACTTGAATGCAAGGGGGTTAGTGCTGTTTTTTCCCTCATATGGAATTTTGCCAATGTTTTTGAAAAACTCGCCCATTGATGATATCCTCCTTAAAATTATGTACAAAGCTGCACATTGATAACATAAATTGCCTTTTTTATGCGGAAACAAATTCCGCACATATATTATATATTGTACATAAAAAACGAACAACTGTCAAGTGGATTTTGTAAATTTTATATAATTTTATTGAAACACTTTGCCGGATTTGTAATAATGGTATTACAAGATTTTTTTAAAGAAAAACAAAATTTTTTGTGGCAGCAGCCAAACCGATGCACACAAAAAAAATATCCTGCAAACAAGAATATTCTTGCTTGCAGGATCATTCTGGTGCGGATAATGTGACTTGAACACACACGGTATTGCTACCACTAGAACCTGAATCTAGCGCGTCTGCCGATTCCGCCATATCCGCATATCATCATAACGGATAATATTATATCAAAAAAAAAATTTTTTGTCAATAGAATATTTTAAGTTAATATTTTTTTTACATTTGTTCAATGATGAAAGATAAAATTTTGCTTTCCGACGAACCGTGCTTAGGATATAACTAAAGGCTGCACAGTATATCCGTGCAGCCTTTTTCTCGATCTTACGCTTCCGCCCATTTGATAACGGCGCTGTCTCCTTCGTGGAGAACGTCCATAAAGCTTGCTTCTTTTCCGTTTACGGTAAGTATCATATCCCCGCTTTTCGGCGGTGAATCAAGGTCTATATCCGCCAGCGCCATAAGTTCTATGAATTCGTGCGGACGATCGTTTGGGCGCGGTTCAAGAGTAATACTTTTCCCGTTAAGAGTTATCCTGAACCCTTCCGTATCTTCGGGAACTGCATTATCCTGTACTTTTCGGATAAGATCAGGCATATCCCGCTCGTTTTTTACGATTTCCGGCTTGTCTGAAGTTATTATATCATCATTATCACGAAGAATGTGATCTATTGAAAGAAGCTTTCCTGCTTTGTAGAAATCCAGCCGTGAAGTATCAAACGGAAGTGTTTCCATAAGCTCGCCGAGAGTTTCAATCTCCGAAACGGTAACATTGTCAAAATTCTGCACTATATGATCCGAAGTTATGCGCCTGCCGTTTACACAAGCGATCACTCCGAAAGGATATTCCGTACCGTCTATATATACTTTCCGTACAGTCACGTCGCCTGCAATATCAGATATCCTTACTTCGGCATTCTTTCCGCTTTCGGCAGGAATGAATTCTATAACATCGCCCTGACGGACCGTAGTCTCCAGCGAAGCGCTTTCACCGTTGACGGTCACTTCTGCCGCTGCGGACGGTTCTCCTTTTACGAACTGTTTTTCTCCGTTCAAGGTAAATGTAAGGCTCCTGCCGGTATGGCCAATGATATGTGAAGTCTTGTATCCTTCCGACATAAGCAGATCAAGTATACGGACGGTCCTGGTGTCAAATATACGCACTTTTTTGCCGTTCAGCGTTATGACCGAGAAATCATATCCGCCGTTCTTTGCCGCCGTTATGCCTATTCCCACCGGAGTTACATATTCGGGGCCGCTTATCCTGCTCCTGCCGAACGAAATATTTTTCATAGCTTCCCTGCCGCCGACAGCTACTCTTGTCTGCGGGATATCAAGTTTTTCCGCGACAGCTTCCGCAAGACCTTTCACAAGGCTTCCGCCGCCGACAAGGAACACCGCCGCCGGTGCCTGACCGTTGGCATTTATTATGTGTTCCGCAATATCTTCCGCAAGGATATTCACAGCCGGTATAAGGCTGTCAAAAAATTCTTTTTCGTCTATTGTGTGTTCAAATCCGAGGATATCTTTGTATGATATCGTTTCCTTACCGCTGCTTAGTTTCATTTTTTCAGCCGTCTGGAAATCTACGATATAATTCCTGACTATTTCTTCCGTTATCTCGTCTCCTGCCATTGTGGACATAGCGTATGCAACTATGCTCCCGTTCTGTGATATCGCAATATCCGATGTTCCTGCTCCGATATCGACAAGGGCGATGTTTATCAGTCTTATATTAGGAGGTATTATAACGTTCATAGCGGCGATAGGCTCAAGAGTCAGGCTCGATACGTCAAGACCTATCATATCCGTAACGGAATAAAGGCTTTCTACGACCGTTTCGGGAAGGAAAGCTGCAATAAGTTCCACAGACGCTCTTTTTCCTTTATGTCCGACGAGGGAACTTATCTGATAATCGTCAAGTAGGTATCTTATCACCGTATGCCCTACACAGTAAAAAGGAAAAGACGCTTCTCCGTTTTCCGGATCAAGTTCATCCTGCGCTTTCAGAGAACATTCCAGTTCAAAAGTCTTTACATCGTCATCCGTTATCGTTTCCTTATCCTCAATATTGAACGACATCTGAGTCCTGCGTGTTCTCAGCGCGCGTCCTGCGGCGGCGATCGCCGCACGGGAAAGTTTTATGCCGGATCTTTCTTCGAGTTTTTCCTTTACCGATCCGGCGATACGTGCCACTTCGGGTATGTCTTCTATCTGACCGTCGATCATGGCTCTCTGTTTGTGAGGTATCACGGCCGTATGATCTATGCAGAATACGCCGTCCGACATATGGCCGATAACACCGACAACGTTTCTTGTTCCTATATCAAGTGCAAATATATCGTTTTCCTCCTGCGCCCGCAGCTTTACCGGCTTTTTTGCCGGCAGCTTTCCCGAACGTTTTGGGACCGTTTTCTTTTTTGCGGAGCCGTCCGTTCCGGCAGCAGCTGCATTATCCGGAACATTGTTTTTTTCGGGAGAAAAGGACATATTATCACCTTTTTTCTATAAATATCAATCTTTTATTTTAAGGACTGATTTAAGTTCTTTTACAACATCCGTCTCTGAGATCACAAGCAGCTTGTCTCCGCTTTTCAGCATAGACTGACCTCTTGGGATTATCATACAGCCGTTTCTTGTGATAGAAACGATGTTGAACAATATCGGCAGCTTGATATCCATAAGCATTTTTCCGTCATAGACGTAATTTTCCGGAAGCTGGACTTCAAAAAGCGTTACCTCTCCTCTGTTAAGGGAAAGAAGCTGTTTTATCCTTGACGTATCAACTTCCCTTTCGATCAGCGAAGCTATGCTGTTGGTGCTGTTTATAACGTTATCTATTCCGAGAGCCTGCATGGCGGCGACGTTTTTCGGATTGTTTGATTTGGCGACAGTTTTCTGTACGCCGAATTTTTTCTTTGCGAGCTGACATGCAATAAGATTTGTCTCATCAGATCCGGTAACGCTGACAAAAGCGCTGGAATCTTCCAAACCGGCGCTTTCAAGCACTTCCAGTCTTGTAGCGTCGCCGCATATTATAGGGATATCCATTTCATTGGCTATATGCTCGCATACAGCTCTGTCAAGTTCTATGACAGACGGTTCGTGACCGTGTTCTATCAATGTACGGACCAGGTAATATCCTACCTTTCCGCCTCCGATTATCGTAACTTTCAAATCTATACTCTCCTAACAAGATCAGTCTGCAAATCTGGCGATGATGAACTTATCGCCTTTCAATATCTCATAATTCGTAAGGAACATCCTGCTTACCGTTTTATCGGTATGCTCTACTGCCACAAGGACCTCATCATCTTCAAAATTGATCTCGCTTACGCGTTTTCCAACAAAATCTTTCGGGACCTCGTTCTCATACATAAGGATAGTATGATTTCCCACGTTTGCACTTGCGGAAGAACCTTCCTGCAAAGTAGTGCAAAGGGTCGATACCGTAAGATTTGTCGGACAGATGGTCTCCAAGCCGAGATCCTTGAATACATCGTTCTTTTTCGGGTCGTTTACCCTTGCGAAAACTCTCGGAACATGGAAAAATTCCTTGGCAAGCTGTGCCACCATAAGGTTCATATTGTCATCGGACGTGACCGCCGCAAGAGCGTCGCAGTTCTCTATTCCTGCACGTCTGAGCACGTCCTGATCGATAGCAACTCCGAGAGTAGTGTAGCCGGTAAATTCCGGAGACAGATTAGCAAACTGTTCCTGATTGCTGTTTATGACGGAAACATCATGTCCCTGCGCAGAAAGCCTGTTGCAGAGCGTAGATCCCACCTTTCCGCAGCCTATCACCAATATGTTCATTTTAAGAAACGGCGTCCCGCAGAAGCGGAACATCTCCTCTCTTCAAGAAAATATACATATTTATTATATAACATTCCTTTACAAATTACAATAGTTTTTTATATAAAATTTGATAAATATATTATGTGAAAGTTATGTGAAATCATTTTTTTGCTTGCTTTTACATAAAAAATATGATATAATATAATTTATATAATATCTGAAAGCCGATTTGAAAAGCAAATTTTTATCAGAAAGGAAGGATCGAATGAATTCAAGCTACAACTTTTCAAACATTACTCAGGAAATAATCGATTTTGCGGCACTGTGCAAAAAAAACGACGGCATCGACCCTGAGTTATATACCAGATACGACGTCAAACGCGGACTCAGGGATATCAACGGAAAAGGCGTTCTTGCAGGACTTACCGAAATTTCGGAAATAATCTCGTCAAAGACAGATCCCGACGGGAATTCGGTGCCATGTGACGGTGAGCTGTACTACAGGGGGTACAATATCAACGATCTTGTTGCCGGTTTTATCGGTGAAAAGCGTTTCGGATTTGAGGAGATAACATACCTGCTCCTGTTCGGCGAGCTGCCTGATGCCGGAGCTCTTGAAAAATTCAGCAAGATCCTTGCCGATTACAGGAAACTTCCGACTACTTTCGTAAGAGATATAATTATGAAATCTCCCAGCGACGACATAATGAACGGACTGGCAAGAGGCGTTCTCACACTTTATTCATATGACGATATGCCTAACGATACATCGATACCCAACGTTCTCAGACAGTCTCTTGAATTGATAGCACTTTTCCCGCTGATAGCGGTATACAGCTATCAGGCAAAAGCATATTATCACGACGGAGACAGTTTTTTTATACATCAGCCGGTATTCGGATACTCAACGGCAGAAAATATCCTGCATATGCTTCGTCCGGACAGTTCTTTTACACCTCTTGAAGCAAATATCCTTGATCTGGCGTTAGTTCTTCACGCCGAACACGGCGGAGGAAACAATTCAACGTTCACCACGCATGTGGTCACGTCTTCCGGAACGGATACATATTCCGCTATAGCAGCCGCTCTGGCTTCGCTGAAAGGTCCTAAGCACGGCGGCGCAAACATAAAAGTCACGATGATGTTCAACGATATGAAAGACAAGCTTTCAGACTGGGAAGACGAAGACGCTATACGTGATTATCTTACAAAACTTCTCCATAAGGAAGCTTTCGACCGTTCCGGACTTATCTACGGAATGGGTCACGCGGTATATTCAATATCAGATCCGAGGGCAACTATCCTGCGGAAGGCGGTAAAAAAGCTTTCCGTGGAAAAACATATGGAAAAAGAGTACGCCTTTTACAATAAGATCGAGCGTCTTGCTCCGGAAGTTATAGCCAAGGAGCGCAGGATATACAAAGGCGTTTCTGCAAACATAGACTTCTACAGCGGCTTTGCATACAGCATGCTGGCGCTTCCGCCGGAACTGTACACGCCCATATTCGCAATCGCAAGGATAGCAGGCTGGTCTGCTCACCGCATAGAAGAACTTATAAGCGCCGGAAAGATAATCCGTCCCGCTTACAGGAGCGTTCAGCCGCACAAGGATTACGTACCGCTTTCCGACAGAAAATAAAATTTACCTCTTACGTTTTTAGAAACGAAGAAAAATTTCTTGACATCTCCGAAAAGCTATGTTATAATGGGACTTACAAGGGCGGACGGTCTGAAATTTTATCCGCCCTATGCCTGACGGGGTCGTTAATTATTCGGATCAGCTTCTACAGTTTCACTATAACTAACGTATTCGCGCCCGTCGTTTTTGCCGATGTAAGAATATTCGCTGTATTCTTACATCGGCATTTTCATAATCTTTCATATTGTATAAGATCTAAATCTTATCTGTTACCCGCTTTTTTTCTTGCGGCAAGATATTCTTCCTTATGCTGTTCGTAATATTCTTTCAGATGTTCCGAGATCGAAACGGAAGAATACATTGACAGCAGGAAACGGAATTTTTCCTTTCGTTCCTCTTTACGCGAGCGGATATGTTCTTTAAGTTCTTCATAGCGCATGACAATATCGTTTTCTTCTGAGAATTGGCGTACTTTTGCAACGATATTTGTGGAAAATGCAACGTCTATCACTAAAATCCCGTAGAAAAATCCCACGCAGAAGGAAAATGCAAGATTGTTCGAGAACCATTCCAGCGCATTCAGGATATGCGGATGTATGCCGAAATAATATATCGCGCTGAGTATTGCCCAGAAAAAGGAAAATTTCGGGCATATTATCCCGCCAATATTCCCCCATTCCTTACTGTAATCCCAGAGTTTTATTTTCATATGCTTTATGAAAATAACTCCGGCTATATATTCAACAGCCGTTATGCAAAGAGCCATTGCAATAAAAAGTATAGCTTTTCTCCAAAGATCGGACTTGATCGGGATAACGCCTTCCAGTCCTGCCATAAAATACAGCAGGCAAAGGCTGAACCCGTAAAGCGGCAGGCAGGGTCCGGCAAGGAAACCCGGATTGATCCATTTTTTTGCGGAGAAAAATCTGCGGAATACAACTTCCAGACACCAGCCCAGAAGACTTCCGATAAAAAAAAGAAAAGCTGCTATAAGAAATGTTGACATAAAAATTCCCCTATTGCGACAAAATTCTATTTTCAATATGATAGCATAATGATATAGATTTTTTTGAAGAATTTTATTAATTTTTCAGGAAGGCGCTCATCTTCTGCATTTGTAAATTCAACAAAAATTTTATTCAAGGACATTATTTAGTAAGAAAAATGTGCTATAATTTATAAATTATTATGAATTTTCAGAAACGGGGTCGTTAAAATGTCACATTGGATAGAAAAAACAAGCATTTACCACATATACCCTCTCGGCTTCTGCGGCTGTGAAAAATTCCGCTCCGAAGCCAAGGATCTTGAAAAAGGACGTATCCTCAAGGTCATCGAATGGATACCTCATCTTAAAGAACTGAATATGAACGCGGTATACTTCGGACCGGTGTTTGAATCCTTTGAGCACGGCTACGATACCACCGATTATTACACCATAGACAAGCGCCTCGGAACTAACGACGAATTTGCTTATGTTTGTGAAGAACTTCACAAAAACGGCATACGGGTAATTCTTGACGGCGTTTTCAACCATGTGGGCAGAGACCACTTCGCATTTAAAGACTTACAGCAGAATGGTCAGGGTTCACGTTACAAGGACTGGTTCTCCGGCGTAAATTTCGGCGGACGCTCTCCTTACGGCGACAATTTTTCCTACGAGGGCTGGAACGGTCATTACAATCTTGTAAAACTCAATCTTTGGAACAATGAAGTTGTGGAACACCTTTTCGGCGCGGTAAAAATGTGGATAGAAAAATTCGGAATTGACGGCATACGTTTTGACGCCGCCGACTGCCTCACCGACGATTTTATCCGCAGAATACACGGTTTTACACGCAGCATAAGACCGGATTTCTGGCTGATGGGAGAAATTATCCACGGTCAGTATAACCGCTGGGCAAATCAGGATATGTTCGACTGCGTTACAAATTACCAGTGCTATAAGGGAATTTATTCTTCCCACAATGACAGGAACTATTTTGAAATTGCCCATTCGATCGAATATCAGATGGGTCAGTATGGAAATATCTATATGTATAATTTCCTTGACAACCACGATGTTGCCCGTCTTATGTCCGTTCTGAGAAATCCCGCTCACGCGCAGTGCTGCTATACCATGATGTACGGAATGTACGGCGTTCCGTCTATCTATTACGGAAGTGAGTTCGGCATTTACGGCGCAAAGGGTCAGGGTGCAGACGCCGACCGTGCTATCCGTCCTTGTCTTGATCTAAACAATATTCCAGACAGGAACGATGAACTTCTTAAACATATCTCCAAGCTGGGCGCGATAAGAATGTCCCTGCCTGCGATACAGTCCGGTTCTTATGCAAAAATGGATCTGAAAAATCAGACTTTCCTTTTCAAGCGTGAACTTAACGGCGATACTGCATATATTGCCTTGAATATCAGCGACGGAGACTATACTTTCAGATTCGGAACGCAGTACGGAAACCTTACCGACCTTCTCAGCGGACGGAAATTTGCTGTAAACGGCGGAAATGCGGAGATCACCGTTCCTCAGAACAAGTCAATGATACTTGTAAACAGCGACACTGCTCCAAAACTTGAAAATATTTCCGAGGAGATCGTTGTTCCCGAAATTCCCAAATCCGGGGAAGCTCCCGCTCCCGCAGAGGAGCCTGCTCCGCAAGCCGTGCAGCCGGAACAGCCCGAGCCGCAGAACGACGGCACACGCGGACTTGGCGTTCCCGACGGACGGAAAATAGTTATCGGCGGACATTACAAACATTTCAAGGGCGGAGATTATGTGGTGCTGAATGTTGCAAAAGACCACGAGACCTGCGAAGAACAAGTTGTTTATATGCAAATTTATGACAAGCCCACCGTTTGGGTACGTCCGTTAAAGATGTTCCTTGAGGACGTAGACGACCACGGAAATGTAAAACCGAGATTTGAATATCTTCCCGAATAAAAATAACAGTGACCGTCTTAAATAAAGGCGGTCACTTTTTCTATATCCTGCGGTTTGGGTTGACATAATATTCATATATATTAACATTTTATTGTCATAAATCAATTGACAACATATTCAAAATATAGTAAAATAATATTATAAATTAATTTACATAGCAATATGAAAGGGGTATTTATGAAAAAGAAAAAGTTTTTATTACTTCTTACGACGGCATTGGTTATTGCGGGGTTGGTAGGGTGCAAAGCAAATGACATTGAAGATCAGTCTGCACAAGTAAATGAGGAGAACACTGCCGTTACAGAAAATATTGAGATCAAAACTATTGAACCGCCGGAAAACGGTTGGACTTCAGAACAATTAAATAATTTTATATACATTAATGGTGTTAATTATAGTTATCCAATTAAATTAAGTGATTTAGGAAAAAATTTTAGCGCAGATGATAATATGATCTTGTATAAAAATAAATCATCTTTTGGCGGTAGTGTAACTGATGATGATATTTATACTTCACTTATGTTTTCAATAAGCGGAAATCAATCAGAAATACCTGATAATATGCTGATCAATATTAATGGAGTAACCTTGGGAACAGAATTGCAAGACTTATTTTTACAGCTTGGAAAAGCAGAACCAGAGACACAAGACGGTTTAACAAGAGTTATATATAATGTAGAAAACCTAACTATGATCTTCATATTTGATGAGGGAGCAAAAATAAATATTATTTCAATATCATGGAAGGAATAAAAATGTCTGAAAACAAAAAAGGGACTGCCGTCTGACAGTCCCTTTTTTCATTTACTGACAGCAGCCGCTGCCGCTCTTCTTTTCAAAAGAAAGACAGTCTGTACATTCGCAGACTGTAGGGTTCTGCTCGTGTGTGCCGACTCTGATGCTGTCAAGTGTGCAGTAGCGTTCGCTGTCCATATTGTGCTTAC
>CANRJZ010000062.1 GCA_947631055.1 uncultured Clostridia bacterium
TCTATCGCAGGGCAGCCCCCTCTTGAAGCCGCTGAAGCGGCTTCAATTCACCCTTTGCGGAGCTCTTGAAAAGGGGAGTTTCGCGCTCTGCGGAGCGCGACGAGGGCTTTGCCCCTCGACCCCACCAGCGCGGCTGCGCTGGACCAGCTATTGTTTCTTATATTTAGTGCGATAAATTATCATTTACCGCACTATAATAAAATTGTCCGAAAATAATAATATTACCCACGCTATCTGATAAGAGGATATATGCCTGCAAGCTCAGCTTGCTGCGTGCAGGCTCAGCCTGCATCTCAACTCTCAACACTATATTATAATTTGCAGGTATATACGAAAGGAAGTTTTTGATATGAAAAATATTCGTCTGAAAACATATGACATTGCCATATGCGGACTTTTTGCCGCGCTTATAGCCATTTGCTCCCAGATATCGGTAAATATCACCGTACCTTTTACAATGCAGACCTTTGCGGTATTTCTTGCACTGGGGACCCTTGGCGGCGGCAGAGGAACGGCTGCGATACTGGCATATATCCTTATCGGCGCAGCAGGAGTGCCGGTCTATGCCGGCTTTACAGGCGGTGTCGGTATACTTTTCGGTCTGACCGGAGGTTATTTTATGGGATTTATCTTTTCCGGACTTATATACTGGCTGATAACAAAATTATCCGGCAAAAAACTTATTGTGGACATTCTTGCAATGGCCACCGGAATGGCAGTCTGCTACGGTCTGGGAACGCTGTGGTTCACGGTCGTGTCTGCTTCGGAAGGCGAACCGATAGGGTTTACAGCCGCATTAATGACATGCGTTGTGCCGTTCATAATTCCGGACGCCGCCAAAATAGCGCTGGCAATAACACTTTCAAGGAGGCTGTCGAAATATGTCAGAGGAAATGTCAAAGCAGTCTGAGGTACTGCGGATACGTCCTCATCACGGACTTTGCACGGCTTTTTTCCGAGGAGAAGGCTACAGCGGGAGCTTCGTGGAAAATATGGCTCAGATAACCGATCTTCTCGGAAAAAATGATCCCGATATCATAATTACGGAAGGTGCGGACGACATATGCAAAGAATGTCCGGAACTTTGGCAAGGATCCTGCCGGAGCGAAAAATCGGATAAATACGACCGTATGGTTTTAAATATCTGCGGGTTTTCCTATGGAGAAAGAATAAGTTGGAAGGAATTTTCCGATATTATCCGCAAAAGGATAATTTACCCCGAAAAACTTGACGGGATATGCAAAGACTGTCGATGGTTTTACATCTGTTCGGACAAAAGCACGGGCGATCTGAAGATATAGAATTTTTTGAATACTAAAAAAGGTTCGGCGGTCTTGTTCGCCGAACCTTTACTTTGCCGTACCGGCTTTTCGGGTATTATCATTCATATTCAATAATAAACGTAAGTATGCGGTATTGAGCATAGTAATCCGTCCAGCTGAGCTTGATGTTCCTGCCGTATGCCGTCTCCGCTCTGGAAATTATCGGTTCAAATACTTCCTTTATCGATCTGTTCATCAGGTCGGCAGATGTGGAAATAAACAGATCCGTAGAATCAAATTTCACCATAGCTCCCTGTTCTCCCCGACTGACTGCATTCATTATCGCATTTTCCGCCGCCGTAAAAAATTCGTCCTCACTGCCTATATCGGTGCCTTCACGAACGAAATAATTTTCCGTCCTGCCGTTCGCCTTGGGAGGAACTGCCGGATCGGACCATATTATGTGATTGTTCTCTATCACCGAATCCGTTATCATAAAATACTGATACAGAACAACGTCCGGATAGGCTTCGCGCAGCCTGTCATCGGCATCGTCCCATGTTACGTCAACGTGATACCAGTTCCCGCCAAGCTTTACCATATTCCATACGTGAGGAACATTGGTCTCTCCGGCAACAAGAGTATTTTCTATCCCCGCAAGATTGCAAAGATAGGAAAATGCCTTTGCATAGCCTTCGCATAAAGCTTCTTTCTGCACAAGAGCCCCGTATATCGTGTCGGCATATTCATATGTCGTACTTGTTTCGCAATTCAATACCAGCCAGTCGTGAAAATATTTGAGTTTTTCGTAATCGTCCATATCCGGCGTTATGCCTGCCATTATTTCTTTGGCTGCTTTTTCAGACGCAATATTCATACTGCTGACTTCGTCCGCCGTAAAACGATATTTGAACGCTATCGTATCCAGTCCCTGAGTGTCAAGATTATACTCCCAGTCCCAGTCCGACACCTGCGTAAAAGCAAGCTGCTCAAGGCGAAGGATATTCAGTACCTTGCCGTAAGGATCCTCTCCGGAAACAGTAATATTTTCCTTGAAAGTACCCATATTCTTCAGCAAAAGATCATATATCTGCCGCTCACTTTCGGAAAGTACATTGGTGCTGAAATAATCCGTTACCATTCCTTCCGGTATGTAAAAATCAGCATTGTCGTTCTTTTTCACGGGTGTGCTGTCTCCGGCGTTCACTTCAATATATGTTCCGTCCGAAAAAACATGGTAGCTGTCGATACCGGAAGTTTCTTCACAGCCCGTAAACAGGACAGCAATTGCTGTAAAAGAGAGGACAAGCCTGCTTATCCGTACAAAAAATTTATTTTTCAAGCCTTCCTCCCCCTTTCAGGATAAATCAAAGCGGGCAGAAAATGATGCCGCCCGCTTTTATGACCCGCCGAACAGCACAGCTATTCGGTATATTCAAGAAACAGTTTCAGAACATAAGTATTCGGATCCTGACTGTACGAAATATTATTGCACTGAAATTTATTTTCCGACTTTACCAGAGCATTCTGCATTATAGGTATCGCCTGAGCCTGACGGTAGTCAAAAAGCCTATATGATGCGTCGTCGTATAACTCTTTGCTTCCGCACTGCACTTCTGCAACAAGTCTTTTTTCCTTTGAAGCCTCAATGACCTGCTCTGTGAGCATTTTTTTAAGATCGCTCCAGCTGTCGGCTACAAGTCCGTTTTTAACATAATAATTGCAGGTATCCGAGACCGCTGCCGGATACTGATAATCCTGTTCATATACGGTACGGCTTCTGGATATCAGATCGTCCGTAACGCAGAAATAATCGTATCTTACATACTGTCCTACCCTTGACTCCGTCACCGCATAGGTCGGATCGATATGATACCATTCCCCGCCGAGTTTTACCATATTCCACATATGCGGGACTCCGTCGGCGTCTCCGGTAATGGTTATAGCGTCTATGCCGACCTTGCTGCAAAGATATTCCATAGCCTTGGCATATCCGCCGCATATTGCCTTTTTATCGGCAAAAACTCCGTAAATATCACGGCAATTTTCTGTATTTTCATCGTAATCGACATTTTCCGCCAGATAATCATAAAATAATTTTACCACATCATATTCGGACATATCGGGAGTTATCATTGCTATGACCCTGTCTGCTTCGGCGTCGATGACCTTCTGCATATTTTCTATCTCGCTGTCGCTGTAACGGTAAAAAATATTTGCCGACGCCACCGCTCTGGTAACGGAATTCACCGCATACTGCATTTTTGTATCAAGATAGAACATGGAACATTCGTCATTGTATATCTGCTGATAGACAGCGCAATAATCCTCCGAGGTAAGGTTCATTACCGTGGAAAATTTAACGGAAGTCTTTTTCTGATCTATAGCAGTCAGGAGCGCATCATATATGTACGCTTTCTTTTCGTCTATAAAATCATAGCTGTACGGACGGAGATCCGCTTTTTTTGCTTTGAAGGGAGCGTCGGGATCATACGTCACGGCAGTTGTTTCCGAAACGGTATCCGTTGTTTCCTGCAAAACAACGCTTTCGCTCTGTACCGGCGCCTGTTCTTCCGTTAAGGACGAGCTTTCTTCGGCTTTTGCGGAGACCTCCGGCGCACTGCTTGCAGCGGTGATCGGAGAACTTTCCGTCAAAGGCAATTCTGCGGCAGTTCCTTCGGCGGAACTTTCGGCAGCCGTCTGCTGTGCCGGCGGATCCGTTTTCGGCGCAGTATCAGAGTTTTCCGATACTGAGTCCGCCGCCGACGGGGAAGTGCGCTCTGCCGGCGCTTCCTCCGTAACAGCATCGGAGACCGTCAGTACCGTATCCGCCGACAAGACCGTGTTTTCCGCACCTGTGCCGTCGGTATCGCACGCAGATAAAGATCCTAAAGATAAAAGCGCCGTCAGTATAAGCGGCAAAAAACGGCTGCTGTCTTTCATGCTCTTCACGTTTTCCGGATCGTCCGGAAAACGGATCCTCCCTTCACAAAAGTCGGCGGAATAGCCCGTATCGGCTCAATTACTATTCATCAGATCCATATATCAATGAAATATGTATTATATTCATTTCGTCATTGTTATGCTTATAAGCGGAAGTAAGATCGGTCCCGTAGTCTCTGTTGACCTCGTCCAGTATACGCTTTATCTCTCCGCTGTCAAAAAATCTTGCCAGAGCAGCGTAATACGCGTCGTCGTCGGAAAGCCTGAGTTCCGCTTCCCGCTTTCCGGAAAGCGCCGCTGCCTTTATCTGCTCCCTGATGGCGTCCGAAGCGGCGGCAGCTGTGTCATAAACCAGACCGTTCCCGTAAAAATAATTCTTTTCCTGCGATGTGCAGGGAGGCATATTCTTGTAAAGCTCGTCGGTAAAATGAGTTATTCCTTCGATCTCGTCATCTTTTACGAGGCAATAGTCATGGCGGACAAAATCCGGATCGTTTCTTTTCAGTATCGGATCGTCCCATGTGCAGTCCAGATTATACCATTTGCCGTCTATAAGTATTTTGTTCCATGCGTGAGTTTCTCCGCGTTCGTTCGTGCCGCAGACCATATAATTCGGTATGCCTTTTTTATCGCACAGAAAAGCCATGGCGGCGGCATATCCTTCACACTGGCCGTATCCGCTTACCAGCACTCCGTAAGCCGAATTAACATGATCATCAGACTGGGAAAACTCACAGCCGGTAACTATCTTATCATGGAAGTACACCGCTGCTTCAAAATCCGAAGCATTTTCCGGCAGTCCCGTCAGTATCGCATCTGCAGCGGCGTCAAGCTCGATCTGTTTTTGTTCGGCATCTTCCTTTTCATAGATATAATTCAGCCTCAGAGTGGATATTTCACTTTCCGGAGCATAGAAAAGGCTGCTCAACCAAAAATATTTTCTTTCCTGAGCGTATATAAGCCGATATATTTTACGTATAGTATCGCGTGGGACCGGTTCTTCAAAAGTTACCTCATTTTCAAAATCGGATACCGCCGCCGAAACTTTATCATAAAGTTCTTTTTCCTCGTCGGAAAGAGCCTTATATACCGGAGATACAAAATCTTCTGCTTTTTCCGTATTATAAGCGGAGCTGCTGCCGTCGGTCGCGGCTACCGGTTCTTCCGAAACCGGCGTACAGCCGGCAAGAAAGACCGCCGCACAGACCGCTGCACCTAAAATTCTGTATTTCATACCCGTCCGGATCAATTGTAAATGACATCAAACTCAATTACGAGCATATCCGAGTTACATTCGTCATTTACGCCCTTTACGCCGGAAAAGCTTTTCGCATAAGTGTTGTAATCCATTCTTGCCGCATATACTGCGTCATAGACGTCCTTTGAACCTGCCATTATATGAGCTGTTCTCGAACCGTTTTCCGCGGCTTTTTTGATCTCCGCCCTTATTGCCTTATCGGCGGAATCAAAATCATTGTATACATATCCGCTCTTGATGAAATAGTTTTCCGCCGTAGCCGTACATGCCGGAGGCGTGAAATAAGTTATATAATTGCCGTTGGAAAGAGCCTTCTGGCTGACATGCATATGGGAAATATTATGTATCCACTTATCGGGAATGAGGAAATACTTATATCTGAGATTTTTTACATTTGCCGTTTCAAGGATCGGATCGTCCCATGTGGCGTCAAGGTTGTACCACTCGCCGTCAACGTCAACGACATTCCAAGCATGGGATTCGCCCGCCGTGGTCTCGCCGGTCACGACCATACAGTTAATGCCTGCTTTTCCGCAAAGGTAAAGCATAGCTTTTGCATAGCCTGCGCACTGGATATCGCCCTGAGGCTGTCCGCTTCCGAAGGCATTGTATATCGAGGAGTTGTAGTCCGAAGTCTGTCCGTTAAGTTCAAATGTGGAGTTCAGTACAAGATAATCGTGAAATACCTTGAGTTTTTCAAATGTAGTAGCTTTTCCCGCAGCTTCATTCACGAGCTTATCCACCGTCGCATCGATGGACTGCTGCATCTGATTTATTGCTTCGGTATCCTTTGTAAGGTAGAAAAGCTTTCCTACTTTTATTTTTCCGCTCATATAGAAAAGCTGCGGTTCCTGATTATAAACAAGGCCGTATATTTTTGCCCATTCTTCGGAAGTATAGGCGTCGCTTTCGCATATTTTGTATTTAAGGTTTTCAATGCCGCTCTTAATGTCGTCATAAAGCTTTTTTTCTTCGGCATTAAGAGTATCGTAAGCATAATGATTTCCGGTAAAATTTTCTATATTGAGCTGTTTCGGAGCAGTAGTGCCGGTCATGGCGTTAAGTATATCTTCATCGCTCATTGTCTGCGAAGGATCTGCTTCGGTCTGGACAGGCTGGGTAAGCGCCTCTCCGTTCACTCCCGTAACGGTCTCGCCGTTCTCATCTAAGACTATTTCGGTTGCAGTGGGAGCGGTCTCGTCCGCGGCAGGAGCATTGGAGCCTTCGCCGTCTCCGCCTATAACGTTTATCGAGACCGTTTCGGAACTGTTTTCGCCGCTTTCGGTGTCATCATCGCTGCTGCATCCGGAAGCCATTATTGAAACAGCCATAACAAGAGCAATTGCTCCGTAAAATTTCTTTGACTTCATAATTTTTATACTGTACGGACAGATATTCCGCACATCTCCTTTCGGTATAAATTCTGCAATTAAGCACAGAGGCAGGGTGAATAAATACCCCGCCCCTGAACATTATCATTTATAAACGATATCGTACTCTACAACAAGGCAGTTTTCGGGCAGTATTCTCTGACGCCTGATGTTATCTACCTTACTGCTCTTGGATTTTGCATAATCCTGGAATGTTTTCCAGTATTTATCGCTTGTAAGAGTCTCCCAGGTATCGTGATCGGTAACTCTGATATGAACTACCTGTTTGCCTTCGGATATCACCTCATCAAATTCTGCATACATTCCCTCAACGGCGGAATCAAGGTCGCTGTATTCCTTATTATATGCCTTGAAGTAGTAGCAAGCGGTCTTTGTGCAGGCCGGAGGATCAAAAAGCTTTATGCGTGTGCCTGTAGATTTTCTTACGGCAGTGCTTATATTAAGGTGTGAGTTCTTTATCATGCTGTCATTTGCAAGGAAGTAAAGGTAACGTACAAAATCTGCTTTTCCGTAGCTGTTTTCAGGATCGTCCCAAGTGGTATCGAGGATATAGTATCCGTTATCGCAGTATACAACGTTCCATGCGTGGGTGCTTCCTTCCGTGTTGTTTCCTGCCACGGTCATACATTCGATACCTGCTATATCGCAAAGGTACTGAGTTGTTTTTGCGTATCCTACGCACTGGAGCTCGCCTGCTCCGGTAAGGCCGTTATAAATACCGCATGTTTCATAACTTCCCTGAAGGCTGAAAGTATTATTTGTAACTACCCAGTCGTGGATAACTTTGAGCTTGCTTACGGTGCTGCTGTAAGCGTTTACTTTATTCATTACCTTCTGGACATTGGCGTCAATGGTCTTCTGCATATTTTCCGCCTGGCTGCGGGATATTTCAAATTCAAGATTTATCCTGCCGTATCCGGAAGGCGCTTTTGTTGAGAGCCAGAAAAGCTGCGGTTCATTATCAAAAACTATCTGATATACCTTGAATACTTCGTCTGAAGTAAGTCCGTCGGGAACATTTACGGACGTATTGAAGCTTTCCGCCGCGTCTACCATATTGGCATAAAGCTGCTGTTCAGCCGACGAAAGCTGCTTATACGGATATTTTGTCGTATAATCTTTTTTATAGCTTGAACTCAGCGGCTTGGAATCGGAAGTTGTATTCTTATTGCTGTCAGGATCGTTATTTGGTTTGTCATCGGGATCGCCGAATATTTCCTCAGGATCGTCGTCATTTCCGCTGCTGCCGGGAGCCTGATCGGTGACATAATCCGAATGTATGAATGTTCCGTCCGCAAGTTTATAGTAACCGGTATCCGTGGCTGCGACTATATTTATCTTTGTTCCTACAGAATATTTTTTTACCGCATCGGAACCGACTACAGCCTTTGTTCTGGAATAACACTCTTCCTTTATGTAAAGGGTCTCGCTGATCTCGGTCTCATTCCATTCCTTTGCAGGCTTTGTGGTGGTAACGGAAGTTTCGGAAGCGGAAGTCGCCGTGGTCGTTTCGGAAGTTGTCGTTTCGGACTCGGTGGTCTCCTCCGGAGCAGTAGTAGTCTCTTCGCTTTCCTCGGTCGTTGTCGTGGTCTCGGACAGAGTAGTCTCCTCCGGCATTGTCATCTGTGTAATGGTAGCCGCAGTGGTCGTACCGGTATCGGGTATCCCTGCGGAACTCTCATCGGTTTTCTTACAGCCGGCAAGCATTGACGCCGCCATAAGAAATGCAAGAATGACGCTAATTTTCTTCTTCATCATTTTCCAAGCTCTCCTTTTGAATATTATTTTCGGTTTCGTTTAAAACAGTCGCCTTTATTTTTGTTATGCATTTATCCTCCGTGACAAGTACGGTAAAGGTCATTCCTCCGTATGTTACGGACGGATTTTCATTTTCCTCCGGTATACGTCCCAGAAGTTCCACTATAAAGCCGCTCATGGTGTCAAAGTCATTATCTTCGGGAAGGGTCACGCCGAATTCGGGAAGTATTTTTTCCGGATCGGCTGTTCCCGCTATGGTATATGTGTCATCGGAGATCTTTATGAGCTCCTCTTCCTCATCGTCATATTCGTCCTGGATATTTCCCACTATAGTTTCAACTATATCCTCCATAGTGATAAGACCGGCAGTGCCGCCGTATTCGTCTATTACGACAGCCATCTGCATTTTCTTTGCCGTCAGTCTTTTGAATGCTTCTCCGCAGGATACCGAGGCGGGGAAATACAGGATATCTCTTATAAAACCGTTTGCGCCTGCGTCCTCGGACGCTTCCGAACCTACAAAACAAAGCAGATCCTTTACGCATATCATACCAATGATATGGTCGATCGTATCTTCATAGACCGGTATCCTTGAAAAGCCGCTGCTTATTGCGATATTTACTATCTCCGGTATAGCGGACGGATATTTTACCGCCGTTATATCGGTCCTGTGGGTCATAACGTCGGACACTGTACGGTCGTCAAATTCAAAGACGTTATTTATCATTTCCCGCTGGGATTCTTCAATTACGCCGGTCTCGTTGCCGGCATCGACCATCATCATTATTTCCTCTTCGGTAACGACCTCCTGCTCAGAGATCCCGCCCGATCCGAAAAGCGCGGATATCAAGCGTATCAGCAGTGAAGAAAGCGCTGTCAGCGGAGTCAGTATCACCAAAAGGAACTTCACGAAGGGAGCACAGAAACAAGCAAGTTTCTCACTTCCGCCGGAAGCGATCTTTTTCGGAACGCCGTCGCACACGACCGTAAGCAGCAGCACCGTCAGAAACAGGATAATGACCGCTGCCGCAGCACTTACGCCAAAAAGGTTTTGTTCGCCGGCATCGCTGCCGTAGAATGTTCTTTTCAGCAGGTCCGTCAGCGGCGGCAGGCAGAAGAACGCTGCCGCATAGACTATTATCGCCGCAGTAAGCATACGGTTCACTGCAAAAGCGGTCACAAGTCTGGCAGGTTTTGATGTCAGTTCCGCCAGAAGCCGAAATTTACCGTCCTTATCGCTGTTTTTTATTTTTCGGTCGTCAATTTCCGTTACAGCCGTTTCGCAAACGGTATAAAAGCCTTTTATAAATGCTGTCAAAAGAATAATTATAAGCCCGGGATACCCGTCGGAATCCATAATCAACTTCCTTCCAGAACACGGAATAAATATTTTTATGATATCAGATCCTATCATTTACACCGACACAGATCGAGACACTAAAAATTATACAACATTTCGCCGAAAAAGTCAAGGTTTACGGGCAGTCCAAATATTACGAAAAAAGGATAATACAAGTGCGAATTTTTGGCGTATTTGCGTGATTTGCAGAAATCGGCGCTGCGCTGTAACCAAACTTTATTCAAATTGTAATCACTTTGTAACCAATTTTTTTGCGTAAATTTTCCGTATAATATCCATAAAATTCCTAAAAGCAATAGCTGGTCCAGCGCAGCCGCGCTGGTGGGGTCGAGGGGCAAAGCCCTCGTCGCGCTCCGCAGAGCGCGAAACACCCTTTTTCAAAAAAACGGAGCTGGGGGTGAGGAAACGCGACAGCGTTTCCGAGGGGCGGCGAACAAGACCGCCGCCCCTTTTTAAATATTCAAACAATTCTATATCTCCAAAACAGTCCGGTGAACTGTTTTGGACAAAGCTCATTAAGCTGTGTTGCCAAACAGCTCACTGGGCTGTTTGGCAAGGTTTAGATGACAATAACCGTTAGTTCAAGGGGGCGCCCTCTATCGCAGGGCAGCCCCCT
>CANRJZ010000063.1 GCA_947631055.1 uncultured Clostridia bacterium
GAAAACACGGCGCAAATGCTTATTACGGACAGAACTGAATCTTCATTAATATCAGAATATCCCTCGCTGTTCAGGCAGCGGGGGATATTTGTTTATGGTATACATAATTTTGTAAATGCAGCGATCCGGAAACAGATATTGTCGGTATTTGCGATGGCGCTGTGGGGACATTTACTGCTAAGGTCACATTTTTCACACACGGAAGGATCATCTTTTGCGCGTTTACAGTATTGTCTTATGCCCGGCATACCGACGGCGTTCCATATATCGCCCGGGATATTGAATCTGCTGTCGATATTCCTGTACTCTGTTCCCTTGGCAAATTCAAAGATACCGTCTGCGTCCGGCTGCTGTAAATTCCCATCAAGATCATGAAAATTATATATCCTGTCTCGTCCCCGGAGTTTTTGATGAATGTAGCCGTTTTCCTCCAGTGCTTCTATTATCATGCCGGTCTTTTTTTCGTCTGTGTCCTTTGTGTCCGGGCTGCGATATGAAACGCACAAAATTATTTTTTCCCTGTTAAGTCCTTTCAGCTTACTGCAAATATCCGCCGCTGTAACGGTATCCAGTTCGCTGAGTATCTTGGGGAAGAAAAGAACATTCGGGGAATATCCGTATTCAAGGTCAATAAGATCCATCATGTTTTTACCGTGATATATTTCAGCGTCGCTGAACCATTTTTTTGTAGGATCAGATCTGTAATTTACTGACCACTCCGTAAGGTCTATGCCTCTGTACCTAACATTTTTTACGTTCAGTTTTTCCTTTGCGCAGAACAGAGAAAGCCAGTCAAGACCGGGTCCGCAGCCAAAAGAATATATATCCGCCGTATCTTCTCCTTCAAGCATATTCAAAGCTATCAGATACATAACATAGTATTCAAATGTGTACGCCATGGAATAGCGAAGCATATACTGCTGGCAGATCCAATCATTGCTGTAATCAAGCGATCTGCCGTTATCGAAATTGATATTTTTGATATGATATTTGCTGTCAAGCATTTCAAATGCGCTTCCGGGATCGTTTTTCATAGCTTTTCTGAGATCCCGTGTTATTTCACTTTCACAAAAATCACTGAAATAACTTTCCAATCTGTGCGTTAAATGAGCGATGGGGTCGGGCTTATTTTCAAATTTCGGCATTTCAGAGTTCCTCCGCTTTCATTAAAGGCGTAATAACATTTTTTTCGTCGGCGGCTTTGATCCTCTCTATTATTTTTTCTATCTCATTATCGGTAGTGCCGTTTGTAGGGATCCTTTCATAACGCATCTGTAAGAAATCCTGACCGATAGACCCTGCCAGCTCATCTTTATGTTCGTCCAGATAACGGCGATTTTCAAATTTAGCATTGTCCACGATCTGTTCATTGTCAGCATCTCCGCTGCTTATTTCAAAATCTGTGATCCCGCGGTGTTCAGCGCCATCGATTTCAATTATATATGCAATTTTATTATCGCGGCAGATAACGATATCAAAGTGCGCATTATCAATGTAATCCGGGCTGTCATTTTCTCCGAATCTTATTCCCTCAACATCTTTCAGGAATACCTGATAATAAAATTCAAAGCCATCGAGAATACCGTCTTCTTTCTTTAACTGCAAAGCGTGCAATATGCACTTTTCCGGCATAGAAAGATCATCGCTGCTTCCGTCATCTTTGTTATACTTTTTGCCTTCAGTCGTCCTGCATATGTAATTGACGTCAAATACCGAGCGGAACTTTGTTCTGATAAGACCGTACCCGGAACCCTCCGGACATTTTTCCTCGTTTTCGATAACATATTTAAAAATTTTGCGCAGGCATCTGTCTTTGCTGTTGTCGTCTTCGTCTTTGCCGGGATCGTTATAGTCGGGATCCGGGTCGTTTATCACCGGCGGATCGCCAAGCATACTGTCAAGCAATTTCCTCATTTCCCGGTGTTCTTCGTCTTTAAGAAGTTCCAGCTGTTTCTCTTTCGGCATCCAGTTTGAGGACATTATGTAACACAGTTCACTTTTTGCGCGGGAGACCGCCACATTTGTAATGCGGGCGTTCTGATGCCATGTATTTTTTATTTCATCTACCACCGGCATTACGCAGACGTAATTATATTCTCTGCCCTGAGCCTTGTGGATCGTAAACTGATAAATGCTTACGGCTGCATCTTCTCCTTCCTCGGAACGGTTTTCCTTTATTTTGCAGTCGTCGCTGCCAAAAGAAATATTGTGTTCTTCATTATATTTTTTGATTTCTTCTTTCAGCAGCTGAAGCTGGTAATTATACGGGGAAAGCACGCACGCGCTGTATCCGGGATCTTCACGGATCTTTTCAACGATATGTCCGTATTCCTCCTCAACAAATATCCTGATCTGTTTCATATTGCAGCTGCATAGTAAATAGCTGCCTTTTTTATTGGTCTGAGAGCTGTCTGTGCCTTTCTGGGCGTCTTTTTTCTTATAAAAATGTTCCCAGTAATCGCCTTCATACCAGCGTATGCGTATGGGGAATTTTCCGTCGTCTTTAGTTGCTATTTCCAGTTTGTTGTTATAGAAATTACGGTTGCAGAAATCTATTATCCTTGGGTGGCATCGGAAATGCACATTAAGCATATAATGACCGGCAAGCTCGCCGAACCGCTCGTCACAAGCGCGCAGAAAACTGTTGCTGCCCTCGTCAAGATAATATTTTCCGATCTTTTCCGCTTTGCTGCGAAGCTCCGCGTCAGCCGGCTCTCCATTATATATAGGAGCGAGCTGGTTATCGTCCCCTAAAAGAACAAGATGCTTCGCCGACGCCATTGTAAGCAGACCAAGCTTTGAAGCGACCTGTGAACATTCGTCAACGATCACATAATCGAACTGATTATTGAACGAATCATCAACAATGCATTTGCGCAGCGAATGGATCGTGCTCATAATGATAGGATATTTTTCCAGAAGTCCGGCTGTGAAAGCGCATTTACATTTTTTATCGTCCGAGTCCGGTAATCTGTATTTCTGGATCTCATTCTTATGACTTAAAAAGAATTCTTTTCTTTTTGTCTGATTTCCGAGGCGGGCGTAGATCTTATTCAGCTTGTCGCAGCCGTTGATCTTGTCTATTACATTTTCGATAGCCTCAGATTTTGAAGAGACCATTGCTATCTTTACTTTTGGGTCATGTTCCATAAGGCATAGCATAAGATCTTTTATCGTTTCGGTCTTGCCTGTTCCGGGAGGACCCTGAATAATTGTGATCGGATAATTTATCGAATGTAAAATTGCGTCTATCTGGGGATCGTTAGGCATATGAGCGTTTGGACCGGAATTTTTCTTACAATATGATATTATATCTTCTCTGCTTACTTTTTCTTCGCTTTTCAATCCGGTCAAAGCGTCATCATCGGCAAGGAAAGCTCGTGTCAGTACGTTCAGTTCCTTTGTATCAATGTAAAACCATGCAATAGAATACGCCTTTTCTTTTATTTGTGTATTTTGACCGTTATTAACTTTGTCATCCTTGATAAAACCTTCTTTTTCTGCCAGATCCTTGTAATAATTCCAGAGATCTTCGGTATTCTGATTGGGCATTTTAATTTCCTCCTTAATTCAATATCTTATCATATGCAGTTATAAAGAATATTTTTGTTAAAGAGCCTGATCTTCACAATATAAAATTAACACTAATTAAATACATTATATATCATTTCTCTGAACTTGTCAACCGATAGGATCTGAAACGGAAAATGTTCATGTCCATAAAAAGCCGCAGCGCTGTCAAAGCAAAAAAGAGTGGAGATGATTTTTTAAAGACCACGCAGATACGGCGTTCCGCCTGATCCGTTTCCGTCAAAAATGCTTTTTTAAAATCTTTCGTGAATAATGATCCTTTCGTGCATATATGCCGGTACGAGCTTGTTTTAATCATGTGATAACAATACCCATAGCGTGAATTTATTCCTGTTTCTTTGACCGTGCTTGCGCACGGTCGGATCTGTTTTAAATGAAAAATAAATTTATATTATCGTAAATGGACTTGTTCTGATTACGTGATAACAATACCCATAATGTAAATTTATTTATGCTTCGTGACCGTGCTTGCGCGCGGTCGATAAAATTTAAAAAGAATAAATGAATGGAGGTATCCCGGCAAAAAATGAAATTTCAAAAACAGAAAGGAGGTGATACCATTACAGAAAAACAACGGACTTGGTTTTAATCAATACCCATAATGTAAATTTATTTATGCTTCGTGACCGTGCTTGCGCGCGGTCGGTAAAATTTAAAAAGAAAAACGAATGGAGGTATCCCGGCAAAAAATGAAATTTTAAAAACAGAAAGGAGGTGATGCCATTACGGAAAAACGCAGAAATTTGTCAGGACCGGATAAAAAACAATAAGGAGGATAAGTCTGTATGACTATAAACGAACTTAAAGAAAAAGTCAATGATCCTATCATAACCGACCACGATGAGATAGAAAAAATATTACGGGAAATAGCTTTACTTCCCGCACGCAGCATTTACGACCGCGAAGTTTTCAGAAATATCTGCGATTGGTTGGGCGATGTCGGACAAGATCCGAAGGAAGACGTACAGTTATGCGAACTGATGGATATGGTGGGTTATTATTGTTCAAGATTCAACAGCGAGTATGAAAAGACTCATGACGCAGATTACAGGTCATTAATGAATGCATTGGTTGGTAAATGCTTGTTTTTTGACAAAAGCATAATTCTCAGGACAGTACATACACGCAGAAGCAGATGTAAATAAACAGAAAGGAGGTACTGACATGACAGGCTTTAACACAGGAGCTCTTACATTGAGGACAAAAGCGATCTCACTGATGAATAAATTTATGAGGATAAGGTTCAAGGACTACATGAAAACTGTAAATAAATTTGATTTTTTGGAAAGTTACCTGAGCCGGGAACATCTTCAGCCGGTCTGCCAGATGATCGACATGGTAAATTTCTGCGGAGATCCTTCCAAGGTGGACTGGAGCGAACATGACAAAAACAGCAAAATTCTCGAAAGCATAGACGACTATCCCGATGATCTTACCGTCGGCGACCTTATCGCGCTGTCGGCAGCACTTGTACAGTCGGATATAAAAATATCGGGAAGATTTTTATCCCCTATGGCATACAAAGGCATACAGCTGGCGAAAACATTGTTTATTGAACCGCTTGTATCGATCGAACATGATATACAGATCGATGATCTTATTGATTCGGTCAACAATAAAGATGATGTTCCGTTTTGAAAATTTACGATGATGAAAGATCAGAAAGGAGAATTTATATGAAAACAAATATTTTAAAAGAAGGTTCCAAAGGCATACAGGCTATCAGCATCGAGGACGATATGTTCCGAAAAAGAACTATATTCTTTACCGATGCAGTTACTCCGGAATCGGTCAGGACGCTTATTGCTCAGCTTATGGAGCTTGAAAGTCAGGACCCCGGCAAACGCATAACCATATTTATCAACAGTCCCGGCGGAGAGGTCGATTCCGGATTTGCCGCAGTGGATACGATGATGGGGATAACTTCACCGATCCGCACTGTATGCACGGGAATTGCCGCTTCAATGGGCGCGATAATGTTCCTTGCAGGTGAAGAACGCATAGTTACGCCTCATTCCAAGGTACTTATCCATGACCCAAGCTACGGCGGAGGCAATCTGGCAGGGGTCAAACCTCTCAATATTAAGGAAGATCTTGATAAACTCATGGCTATACGCTCCGATCTTGCTGATTTCATTTCGGAACGTACCGGAAAACCCAAGAAATTGATACTTTCCCTTACAAAGACCGACTGCTGTCTTTCGGCAAAAAAGGCTTTGAGTATGGGGATCGCCACCGAGATCAGGAATTATGTTCTTCCGGACATCGTTGATTGAGACCTGTCCGTCCGAACAGAAAACAATTTTTATAAAAAGAAAGGATCTGATATAATGACCAGACAAATCACTCAGAATTTTACCGTTGACAGCGACACAAGGAAAACCCACATCAACAACAATGACCTGATAATAGGAGCGTCGGGAGCCGGAAAGACCGGTTCCTACGTTATACCCTATATCCTTGACACAGACGAAAGTTTTATTGTCACCGACACAAAATCAAATCTTTACACCAATTACAGGAAAGATCTTGAAAACAGAGGATTCAAGGTGTACAAAATTGATCTTATCGACCCGATGAACAGCTGCGGTTACAATCCGTTAAGCTACATAGAAAAGACTGTTATTGACGGCAAGGTCAAGTACAACGAAAAAGATATTGTTACTCTTGCAAATGTCCTGCTGCCGAATACCAACGACAAGGATCCGTTCTGGGAAAATTATGCCCGTCTTATTATAAAATGCATTATTTCCTATGTTCTTGACGCAATGGACGACGAATGCAAGACCCTTGTCACAGTTTCGGATGTTTTCAGACTGTTTTCATCGGAGATCGACAGCGACAAACATTGTACTTTCATGAGCGACTTCTGCGGAGAGCACCCGGATTCATACACCGCAAGATGTTACAGTCTGCTTAGTACCGGCTTCACTGTTGAAAAGACATGGAGCTGCGTTGAAATGTTCGTCAGCGATGCGTTCCAGCTGTTCGATTTTGACGGCGCGCGGGCAATGCTTTCCAGACCTTCCGGATTCCGTTTCGAGGATCTTGGCAAACAAAAATGCGCAGTCTTTCTCAACGTAAGCGATACCGACAGAAGTCTTGACAGAATAGTAAATATCTTTTATACACAGGCATTTCAGACGCTTTGCAAATTTGCTGACAGCAGACCAGACAGCAGACTTCCCATGCCCGTAAGAATAATCATGGACGATTTTGCTTCCAATGCGACAATACCGGATTTTGATAAGCTCATAAGCATTATCCGGAGCAGGGAGATCAGCACCAGCATTATCCTCCAGAGCGTTTCTCAGCTTAATTCATCATATTCCGAGGCGCAGAAATGGTCTATCGTCAACAACTGCGATACCATTCTCTATCTCGGAGGTACGGATCTCACCACCGTAAATTACATTGCCGAAAGAGTCCGCAAAACCACCGAAGATGTTATGGGTCTTGAACTTGATAAAGCATATGTTATCCAACGCGGAATGAGATCCGGATTCAAGGACAGCAAGATCGTCCCTTATTCCATGATCGCAAAAGAATGCAGGGTACAGCATGGATATGACAATGAAAAATCCTGACAGCATGATAAAGGCTGTCCGATCTGTATATTTATATAGGTCGGGCAGCCTTTTTTTTCAGACCGTTCAATTATTCGCGTTCCTGTCCGCAGCGGGTATTATGTTCAGTTTGACTATATCGTTGTTTTTATCGGTAATATACCGGTATCCTTTTATTATTCCCAGCTGTATATAATATTCAAGGATATGCTGGATCACTATGTCCGAATCAGCCGTCCGCTCTATTCCCGCAATTTCAAAAACAGCGGCGCGGCGTTTGTCGTAATGATAATATCTTATTTCATTTGCATCATATTTACGCGGCGATATTTCCGATGACGGCGCAAGCATTGCTATCCGCCATGCCATATATAATTTTATCAGCATATTATTCAGCGTATCGTCTACCGCCTTTACGGGATCTCCGCTGCTGCCGTTCTTTCCGGCGGCGATCCTGAGCCATTTAAGATCTATCGTTATGAATTTGTATCCGTCCGTTATGGCGTAGCGGCATATAGGAGGATCGCCCTCGTAATTAAAGATACGGTCTGTTTTTACGGAAAGCGCAAGGAATTTTCCGCGGACAGGCGGGAACGAATCGTCCTCAGACAATATTTCTATATCCGTTTTCATCAATTTTAAAATACGGGAATAAAGCTCTTCCCTGACAGCCGGTTCCGGCGCGGCAGCGTCATCGCCGGTAAGGAGCCTGAACAGTTTTTTTACCGATATGGAAGTTATCCCGTTGAAACCCAGTGTATATACGGCGTTTGCAAGCATAAGATCCAGAAAATCTATCTCATCGCCAATGGTGACAGTTATCTTGTTTTTACTGTCATAATACGGTACGTCCGGTCTGCATTTTCCGTTCCGTATATCGAAGGCAGGTTTGCAGCTTGCAATATAAAGCGAGCCGATCTGTCCGATGCGTTTTTTTACCAGCTCGTTTGCAAGTTCTATCCTTTCACGGGAAAGATCTATTGGAGGTTCTCCCTTTTTATAATAACTTTTATCCGGCATATCATCGAAACGGTCATACAGAAAATAATTTACTATATACCGGCTGAGTCCGTCTGACCGCTGACGGAGATACTGTTCAAATTTCATGAAACGGTATCTTGCTATGTCTGTGAGGATACTTTGTTCTGCACGGTCGTACATATCCATTGCAGCTGAACTTATGCCGTTATCGTCAGCAATATTATAGAAACGGTCTGTTTTTTTATCGTAATATGAAGCGGTCATATCCCGCATTTTTTTTATGTCCGGAAGATAGCTGTACACCATTGATACTGACGGCTTTCCGTCTCTGCCCGCTCTGCCTATGCCCTGAAAATAATCCTCGATGCTTCTTGGGACTTCGTAAAATATTACCAGCCGCACGTTATCCTTGTCAATGCCCATGCCGAATGCGGACGTTGCAACCATGACCTGCCGCTTTTTATTTTTCATGAAAGCGTTCTGCTGCTTTTTTCTCTGATACGCGTCAAGAGCACCGTGATAATAGTGAACGGCGATCTTCAGTTCTTTCAGCTGTTTGTCATCGGAAAGTTTTTCATAAAGCAGTTCTGCCGAAGAAGGAGCCGAACAGTAAACAATTATTGCGCCGTTTTCATCTGAACTGATAATATCTTTTTTTAAGATCTCATATTTATGTTTAAGATCTTCCGCAAGCTGAATATCCCTGTCTGCCGAAGAGAGACCGGAATAAATATTTTCAAATTCGTCTGCGGCTTTATATTTTATATTTTCTATCCTGCTGCGGATAAGTATTTGTTCTTTTCGTCCGGAGGGATCGTCGGGATCTTTTGTGCGGATAAGTCCGGTAAGTTCACGGAGCTGTTCTGCTTCCGCAAACCATCTTTCCGCAATGGATATGTAATATTTTTCCGACAGTGACGCAGCCCGGTCTTTTTTGACCGGCGTCAGAGAGCCGTCTTTTTCAATTATATCCTTAAAGCAATTCAGATATATATTTTTAAGTACAGTTAAGTCTTTAAATTGAAAAGCGGAAGAGGACGACAAATTATTTTTTGTATTTCTTGTATATCCGCTTATATTTTTTATTATAAGTTCAACATTATCGCGGCGGTAGAGCGACCCGGGATCTTTGGGAAGAATTTCAAAAACATTATTTTTCATTCCCAGAACTATTTTTACTTGTTCTCTTATAAAATCTCCCGCCGTAGCGGTGAAAGCGACCGTCTGGGGGTGCTTTCCTATCATACGGAAAGCCTTTTCTATTTTAAGGTACCGCGGTCTGAAACCGTTTCCCCACACCGAGACGCAATGTGCCTCGTCAATTACGAGCATTGAAATATCCGCTTTTTTTGCGGCGCAGATAAATTTAGGAGAAAGAAAATTTTCCGGAGAGATATAGAATATTTTATTTTCGTTATCAAGAAGTGCGGAAATTTCACTTTCGCTTTTAGGCAGATGCTTTATATATTTTACCTTAATGCCCGCTTTTGTCAATTTTTCCGTCTGATCTTCCATAAGCGCGATTATCGGTTCAATAACGATGGTAATACCTTTTTTCTTCAGTGCCGGATACTGAAAGCATATGCTTTTTCCGCTTCCCGTAGGCATAACTATAAAAGCGTCCTTGCCGTCAAGCAATGCATTTATAGTTTCTTCCTGATTTTCCCGGAAAGATACTATGTTTATTTTCATTGTTTTCCTTATATCTTCCAGCAGTGCATTACTGTCGGTATTCTTTCTTGACGGCATTGATCCCGCTCCTTTTCACAGACGTTGATATTTCGGCATATAATTAATTTTAACATTGGTAGAGATATTTGTCAACTTTTATATACACCGCTGCCGGAATTTTCCGGAGGTGCGTTTATTGAACGGGATCACAGGCTTTTTGTGAGAAAATAATATAAATAAAGTGTTCAAAGAGAAATTTCACTTTGAACACTTTTGCTTTAATAACTGAAACTGCTTCCGCCGATAAATTCGCGGACAAGAGAATCCGGCGGAACATATTCTCCGGAAAGCGTAGAAAGCTCCCTGAGCGTTTCAAGAAGTTCCGGGCAGCTGTCTCCGGGAATGTTTTCCGTATCTTTAAGATCGTTCATAAGCATAAAGGCGTATACAGATGGTTCATAGGCAAGAAAGGTATCTATTTCAATATTTGCCCGTCCCTTGTAAGGCATTATGTAAAGATCCTCGCCCCTTGTGACGCCGGGGAGCATGGAAAAGACTTCGTTTACGCTCCTGCCGCGGAACAGTTTGTCGCGGCAAAGACGTCTCATAAGCCTTATATATCTTGGGTGAAGTGTTCCGGTGCTGTTTTTTATCCTTGTGCGGATGCTGACATA
>CANRJZ010000064.1 GCA_947631055.1 uncultured Clostridia bacterium
TTTGCCCCTCGACCCCACCAGCGCGGCTGCGCTGGACCAGCTATTGTTTCTTACGTTTAGTGCGATAAATTATAATTTATCTCAACTCTTAACTCTTAACTCTCAACACTAAATAATAATATTACTCGCACTACCTAATAAGAGGATATATGCGTGAAGGCTCAGCCTTCCTCAGCCTGCAAATTATAAATGAAAATCAGTATTTTGTTGTGACATAGCATTTTTTATATGGACATTTTATGGCAGTATTTTTTATGATATTATTTAAAATAGAAAAAGAAAAAATACAAAATAAGTTTTTACGCTTCCGAAATTATTTTATTCCGGAAGTTTTTTATTTGATAAATCGAAAGGAGGCTGATCTATACGCAAAAAAACAATAAACCTAAATACAATTCCGCAGAAGAAATGGAAAATGCGATCGAAGCCTATTTTACAGGCTGCGAAGGCACTCCGCTGCTTGATGAGGACGGCGCTGCAGTTCTTAATAAAAACGGAGATCCTGTCATCATAGGAGCGCACCCGCCGACGGTCACAGGTCTTGCCCTATGGCTCGGTTTCAGTTCACGGCAGAGTTTTCTGAACTATAAAGCGCGTTCAAAAAAATTCGATGAGATCCTTGCAACGGCAAAATCAAAATGCGAGGAATTTGCCGAACGTCATCTTTACGACCACAGCTGTTCAAGCGGTGCAAAATTTTCCCTTGAAAATAATTTCAGCGGCTGGGGAAAAGACGACGGCGGCACGAACGATGAGACTGACGCCGAACTTTCCAGACTTTACAAAGCTCTCACAGCCGGCTCGAAAAAATGTTCCGGAAATGAGGTGACAAAATGACATTTTCAAAGCTTTCTCCTAAGCAGAAGGAGGTCTTTACCTGGTGCTACAGTCCGGATCATGACGCCATTATATGCGACGGCGCCGTTCGTTCGGGGAAAACGATGTGTATGACGGCGTCATTTATACTGTGGGCAATGAACCGTTTCAGCGGCGCTGTTTTCGGAATATGCGGGAAAACCATATGTTCTGCGGAAAGAAATATCATCTCTCCGCTTTTTGAGATAGCCGATATAACGCGCTATTTCAAATTGAATTACAATCGTTCGTCCAATCTTCTGACAGTGGAAAACAGCCGCGGCAAAAACAGCTTCTATATTTTCGGCGGCAAGGACGAAAGCAGTTATATGCACATTCAAGGCATAACTCTTTCCGGCATACTTTTCGACGAAGTCGCTCTTATGCCGCGTTCTTTTGTGGAACAGGCGATCACACGTACTCTTTCGGTCAAGGAAGCAAAGCTCTGGTTCAACTGCAATCCGGACAGCCAGTTCCACTGGTTCTATACGGAATGGATAAAATGCGCCGAAAAAAGAAAAGCGCTCCGGCTGCATTTCCTTATGTCGGATAATCCGTCGCTCACTCAAAAACAGCTTGACAATGCAGAAAAACAATTTACCGGAGTTTTTTACGACAGATACATAAAGGGGCTGTGGGTATCGGCGGAAGGAGTTATTTACAAGGATTTTGCCGAACACACGGAAAATTTCCTTATTGAAAAAATGCCGGACGATATCGTGCGGTGCAGCATCGGCTTTGATTTCGGAGGGAACGGTTCGGCTCATGCAGGTATATGCACAGGATTTTCCCGCCGTCTGCAAAAAGTCATAATACTTGATGAATTCTATCTTAAAGAAATAGTTTCTCCTGCGCGCCTCGAAAATGAAATAATTGATTTCATACGCCGCTGTCAAAGCAAATATCCGGTATATGACGGCTATTTTGACAGTGCGGAGACCACTCTCATAAGAGGCGTAAAAAATGCCTGCGCAAGAGACAAGGTGAATTTCTGCGTGAACAATGCCAGAAAGGGAGAAATTTCTGAAAGAATAAAATTCACAAATATGATAATGTCGCAGGGAAGATTTTTCATTATGAAAAACTGCGTTCACATAATACAGGCTTTGCAGTCGGCGGTGTGGAACGGAAAAGCTTCATGCGACAAAAGGCTTGACGACGGGAATTACAACATTGACAGCATTGACGCTTTTGAATACAGTGTTGAACCGTTTATGAACGATATTATCGACGGAGCATTGATCCGGTGATAACATCAGATATGAAAGGAAAGTGATAATTATGAGTATTATTTCTGACGCAAAAAAAGTATACGGCAAAGATGTGCCGGAATTGGGAAGATATTACGGAAGGATCGAACTCTGGAATTCGGTATTTGCAAACAGACCGCCTTGGGCAAGAGTAAAGAAAAGCGGGCTCTTTTCATCTGGAGACAGGGAAATGTCACGTCTCGGAGCCGCAAAGATCATAGCGGACGAATTTTCAAGGCTTACATTTTCCGAAAAGATCAATATATCGGCTGCGGAGCCGTATATCGGATATGTTTCCGAAGTGCTGGACGAAAACGGGTTCAGGAAACATATGCCGGAATTCTTTTCGACCGCTTACGCTCTCGGAGGAGGGATAATCAAGATATACGCCGAAAACGGCAGACCGCATATAAATTATGTGGACGCCGATATGTTCATACCGCTTTCCTGGAACGAACGGGAAATATTTTCGGGCGTTTTTGAAAGCAGGATGTTCAGGAACGGACATTTCTACACGCTGTTTGAAAAATATTTTCCCAATGAGAACGGAGGTTATTCGGCGGAACACAGGCTTTTCAGGTCTGACAGAAAAACATCGGTCGGAGAAGAATGTCCTCTTGCGGAACTGTTCCCATATCTTCCGGAAAAAGTAGGATACGATCTTCCGGTGCCTATGTTCAGATATTTCAGACCTGCTGTCAGCAACAATATTGACAGGTACTCCCCTCTCGGCGTTTCGGTATTTGACGGCACTCTTGACGTGCTGAAAGCATTGGATATCGCCTTCGACAGTTTCACGAGAGAATTTATCCTTGGCAAAAAAAGAATAATCGTTCCTTCTTCCTGCATAAGGACAATAATCGATGTGGATTCGGGACAGCCCAAAAGATATTTTGACGCTGATGATGAGGCATACGTTGCTCTTAAATGCGATGACGAAAGAGAACTTAAAATTTCGGACAACACCGTAGAACTGCGCGTTGAAGAACATATAAGCGCCATAAACGCTCTCCTTGATCTTCTTTGTTTCCAGACCGGACTTTCAGCGGGAACATTTTCATTTGACAGATCAAGAAGCGGGATAAAAACTGCGGCGGAGATCATTTCCTCCGACAACAAGACGGCGCGCACTGCCGAAAGCAATAAAAATCTTGCGGCGGAATTTATTGCTGAAACGGTAAAAAGCATCATTTCTCTCGGCGTTGCTCTCGGAGATCTGCCTCCTGCGGACGATTACGGGATATCGGTAACAATGCCTGACGGCATAATAGTTGACGATAATACCAAGATCGAAAATAATATCAAACTCGTAGCCGCCGGTCTGCGGTCCAGAACTTCCGCAATAGCGGATATATGCAGATGTGACGCAGCAGGTGCAAATAAGGAGCTTGCTCTTATTTCCGAAGAAAACAAATACGGAGACGACATCTCTTCTGTTTCCAAAAGCAAGACTATAAGCGGCGTGCAGACACAATCCGCTTTGTCGGCGATAACAAAATATCGCTCAGGAGATCTTACGCTCAGACAGGCTGCCGAGATAATTTCCGCCGCAATGGGAATAAGCCTTGAAGAAGCCGGACGGCTTGCCGGAGAGCAAAACGGCACCTGACGATCTTTATGCCCAAAACTTGCTTATGGCGTTAAACTGTGCATGGATATATGGTCTCACCGACCTTAAAGGAGGAATAAAATTATGGAAATTTCCAACAACATCACCGTATCCGATGAAAAAAGTCCTGAAGAAACAAAGACAATGCCAAAGGACACGGAAACTTCTCCCGAAAACTCTCAGGGAGAAAAAACATTTACCCAGAAGGAGCTGGACGACATCATCAAGGCAAGGCTCGAACGCGTAAAAAAAGACGCCCCGTCAAAGGAGGAACTGGCGGATTTCCGTGAGTGGCAGGAAAACCGTCAGACGATCGAGCAGAAGATCCTTGACGATATCGCGTCCGCAAACGCCGCAAGAGACGCCGCCGAAAACGACAAGCGCGCCCTTGAGACAGTTATTTCCTGTCTTTCAAAGGGAGTCGCTCCCGAATATGCCGACGACGTTATAACTCTTGCGAAAAAACATGCGGCAGACGGTATGTCCGTTGACGACGCCGTTGACAGGCTCCTTGAAAAATACCCGCTGTTCCGGATAAAAGATCCCGCAGGATCTTGCAGAGGGATAACGACCGGTACGGGGACAAGGCCTGCTCCCGATGCCGGCTTTTCGGGAAAAGCTTCTTTTATAGAAGTTATAAAAGAAAATCAGGTCAAAAGAAAATAATATCATAATACGAAAGTGAGGAATTTATCAATGAGTTTTTTAAAAGATGAGCTCCGCGGATTTGTGCCTAAGGAGCAGGCTCAGGAAATAATCAAAAAAGTTGCGCGCGGTTCGGGCGTTATACGTCTTTCAAGAGTAGAACCGATGAATTCGGATTCAAAAAAGATACCCGTTATGACTTCCGGCGCGGGAGCATACTGGGTCGGAGAAGGTCAGCGCATAAACACATCGGGTGCAAAATGGATATTCCCCGAACTTCAGGCAAAAAAGCTGGGAGTCATCATTCCGGTAACAAGAGAAAAGCTTTCCGACAGCACTATAGATGTTTTCTCGGAACTTCAGGACAGTATCGCCGAGGCTTTTTACGAAGCTTTTGACGCCGCTGCTCTTTTCGGGTATGAAAGTCCTTTTGCAACATCGATAATGGGTGCGGTAAACGGCTGTAATGCCGTTGTAAAGGTTTCCGACGGAAATTTTGATATTGCCGCTTCAGATGTTATGGCAAAGGTCGAGAATGCCGGATATGACGTAGACGGATTTGCGGCAAAGATCGGCGTAAAGAATTCTCTCAGGAAACTGCGTGACGCAAACGGTTCCCCTATTTTTATATCCGGTACCGATCAGAACGAGCTTTACGGTCAGCCCGTGGAATTTATCCGCAGCAGTGCATGGCAGAACGATCAGGCCGAACTTATTGCCGGCGAATGGAAATACTCCCTTGTCGGCATAAGAGACGACATCGAATACGAGATCCTTACCGAAGCTACGCTCCAGGGAACTCTCGGTCACGACGGAAAGCCTCTTTCTCTTGCTGAACAGGATATGGCAGCCGTTAAGGCTACTATGCGCATAGCTTTCCTTTGCGTAAGACCGGAAGCTTTTGCCGCACTTGTGCCGGAAAATGCAAAAGCAAATGATGTTTCACTGTCATCGCTCACTATAGGCAGTCTTACGCTCGTTCCCGAATTTTCGGCGGACGTTACCGAATACACCGCCGATACAAGCAACGAAAGCGATAATATTACCGCAACAGCAGCGGCTGCGGAAAGCGGTGCAACGGTGGAAATAAAAAACGGAGAAACCGTCGTCGAAAGCGGGTCAGCGGCGACGTGGGAGATCGGTGAAAATACAGTTTCAGTAAAGGTCACAAACGGAGATTATAACAAGACTTACACCGTGACGGTAACGAAAGCAGGCTGAGCCTGCACCCTTTCAGTGTCTGTCAGGCGATCCCCCGCTTTATGTATACCGTACATAAAGCAAAGTCAGATCTTAAAAAATATTGAGAGTTGGGATACAGCGTCTCAACTCTCAAAAGGGGTGAACAAATGTCAATAGTTGATGAAGATTACTATAAAAACGTTTATAAAGGCGTTCCGATCGAAAATGACCTGAGCGTTATTCTTGAGCGTGCGTCCGATATCGTCAGGCAGAATTGCCTTTACGTAATTGACGATATTGAAGCGCTCCCCTCTTTTATGCAGGAAAATTTAAAGAAAGCCGTTTGCGCACAGGCGGAATTTATCGAGGTGAACGGCGGCATAAAAGAATTTTCGGCAGCAAACAGCACTTGCAGCAGCGGATTTTCCATAGGCGGTTTCAGCATGTCAGGAAGCGGTTCGGGATATTCCTCCGGAAACATATCCGGAAAAATATCCGCCCGGAATTCTCCGGAAATGTTATCCTACCTTGAAGCCGCAGGGCTGCTTTACAGAGGAGGTAGTTTATGATATTGCCCATACCAAAGAACCTGCTCATACATTCAGCCGAGCTTGTGACCGGATATTTCGCCGACAAATGGGGCAGAGCCTCGGAAAGTGAAAGGCAGAAACTTGAACATATCCGTATAGTGCCCTGCTCAAAAATGGTATCCGACAGCAGCGGGATATCGGTGCGTTTGTCGGCGGTGCTTTTTTTCGACTGCAAAAACAGTTCGCCCGATGTGACATTTGCTCTTAAAAATGACGAGATAAACGGAAAAAAAGTGGATATCCAGAAGGTCATATTCAAAGGAAAAATATTTACCGTAAAAAATATAGAGCCTCTTTATGCCGACAGTGACGATATACATCACTACGAAATAGGACTGGCTTAAAAACGCAAAGGAAGGTGATCCTTATACTTGTGAACGATATCGCAGCTATACAAACGGAAATCATCGGAATACTTGCCGACGCCGCAGGCATCGGCAGGATCGGTCTGCCGGGACCGGAAAACGGATCGGCTATAGCTTTTTCCGGAGGAAAAATATACAAACGGTATATGGACGGTTCCCTGCTTTACGAAACGGAACTGCGCGTTACCGTAAAAGATCAGGATCAATTTTCCGCTTCATGCAGGGCATTTGAGATATGCGGAAAACTGGACGGGATCGGAAGTCTGACTCTTTCTTCGGGAAGGATACTGCCGGTATCGGTCTCGGCAATATCTATGCCCCGTCTTGAAAGCGCCGACGAAAAAAACATATGCGTTTATTCATGCAGATTTTCGGTAAAATATTTTCTTGACAGGCAGGACCGTGACGAAAACTATCGTAAGGAGGTGACAAGGAAATGAAACTTTCGGAACTGATGAAAGATATTTCTCCGAACGCAAAATACGAAGGATTTGCCACATCGGACGACTTCCTGCTGGCGATAGATGTATCCGAAGAACAAAATTCGGAAATAGGAAATTATGCTGTAGTGCAAACGGGGATCTCCGGCATTGAGCCTGCTCTGAAAACTGAAATAAAAGAAAACCGTTATATAAGATCGGGTCTGTCCGGCATAAAGACTTCGGCTCAGAGGCAGTTCAGGATATCAGGCGATCGTTATGCAGGCGATGAAGCGCAGGACTTCCTGCTTTCCCATCGCTTAAAGTACGGCACCGGACAGACGTCAGTAATAAATTATGTGTTTTTCAATATGCTCACCGGCAAGGGTGAAAAAGGAAAAGTATCCGTTTCGGTAAATTCAGACGGCGGCGGAAAAGCCGGCGAAAATGCCGGTATAGACATACAGCTGTTCAAGATCGGGGCTGCGCCGGAAGAATATACTTACAGCGCCGGAACATAAGACCGGAGCATATCTTACCCGCTTAGTGCGGAAGGATCTTTTAAATATATATTATGAAAGGAGCGCGCTTATTTTGCGGGCGCGATGATATATGACAAAACTTACGGAAAAACTTCCCCGTTCCATAGAAATAGACGGGATAGGATACAGGATAGATACCGATTACAGAATAATGGCTGATCTTGAAACGGCAGTCTGCCGTATCGGCGCTGATGACAAAGGATCTATGGCAAGAATAATATCCGCAGCAATATCAAGACTTTTTATCGATATACCGAAAGCTCCGGCGGAAAAAATAATTGCCGGTATGCTATGGTATTACCGCTGCGGAAAAGGGCCGTCGGGAGGAACGTTCTCAAATTCCGGACCATGCTACGATTACGAAGAAGATTCCGATTATATTTTCGCCGCTTTTATGCAGCAGTACGGAGACGATCTGATAAACTCCGAAATGCATTGGTGGGAATTCAGGGCAAAATTCATAAGCCTTACCGACAGCACAAAATTCGTGAAGATAGTACAATACCGACGCACAGATCCTTCCGCCATAAAAGACAGGAACGAACGCGCCCGCATAAACAGGCTCCGGAAAATTTATGCGCTGAAATGCCGGAAGCCCTACTTCCCGCCGGATCTCAGCGAACGCAACGAAAATATAAAGTCACAGGTAAAAAAACGATTTGAAGAGGTCAGTATGCTGTCAGAAAAAATAAATGAAAAGGAATGATGATATGTCTGAGAATACATATACGGACAACAAAAGCATTATCCGGAACATAAACGATCCGGATATTTTTTATGACGAGATATCGTCGCTTCTGAAAAACACGGATACGGCTGCCGAAATAAAGGCGGCGGTCTCGGCGGCTTCGGAAGGATATGCGGCATCTGCGGCATATCGGTCCTCATACGGATATACCGAAAACGAAAACAGCAGGAACAGCCGTTCATCAGATCTGGAAAAGATCATTTCCGAACTGAACAAACCTATCCAGATAACACTTGACGGAAAGATCATCGGCGAAAGCACGATGAGATTTGAACGGCAGTATAAAAGACTGACACGGACATAGGAGGTAATTATGCAGAATACTATAACACTTATTGTCGGCGGTACGGATATCAGTGAATTCACAGAATGTGAAAATTACAGCGTAAAAAAGATATGGAAAACATCAGAACAGTTTACCGCTTACGACGGCAGTACGGTCGTCAGCCGAAACGGCTGGTATTATAACATAAACGCCGATCTGAGCAATATTCCCGACGGGGCCTTACGGCTGCTCTTGACAAGGACGTTATTTCCGTCACGTTTACCGATCCCCATTCGGAAGGAGAAACTACCGACACATTTGAACGCGGAAACGCTACCGGCGGTGAAGTATCCTGCGGACTGGACGACGGTCTGCGCTGGAATGTCAGCATTTCACTCGATTCGGAGTTCCATACATTATCCGGGGAAGGCGGCAGCGGCGAAAGCAGCGAAGGTCTTTAGCTGGACGCTTGAAATGAACGGTATGCCTCTTGACAGACCCTTCGGAAGGCTCATATTTTCACAGAGCATTTCCGGATTCGGTGAAAAAGGGATCTCCGTCGGTTCATTTGAATTTGATGTTTATGACCGTTACGGGATATACTCACAGGCTCTGCTCAAAAGCGTTCCGGTAAGGCTTCTGGATCCTCAGCACAGACATCTTCCGTCTAAAACATATTATATTGCGGAACGTTCCGTTACCAACGGCGTATGCCGATTTACAGCATATGATATAATGTCAAAAACCGAAACGGAATTCGATATAACACAGCTGAATATATTTTTTTCACGGGGTGAAAAAGCTCCATGCGGGAACGTTCTCGATATAATAAAAGAACTTTGCGGATTTGAGAATATATATTGCTCGTCAGAAGGACTTGACCGTATCTATTTCACAAAAGATATGCTGGAAGGCAAAAGCTGCGCCGACGTTCTTGAAATGATATCGGAAGCTATGTGCGGCGTATGGATCGCGGACCGAAACGGTAATGCCGTTCTTTCCTGTCTGGGAGAAAATCAAAATTTATGCACGCTGCCGATAAGTTCTTCAGGATATTCACATATAAATTATCACGGAAAACAAAAGATCACAAGCTTTATCTGCACAAACAGCCTGTCGGATACAAGAAAAAGCTTACGTACAGGCGAATACGGCACCGTTATTTCCGCCGAATCCCCGTTCCTTGCCAACGGCAGCGGTCTTGAAGAGATCGTATGGAACAGGATCAACGGATATATTTACAGTTCCTGGAGCTGTGATAAAGCTATAGTGGACGATATTGCCGGCGCTTCGGAAATAATAGGTTTTTTCGATAAGCTGAATTTGTGGATAAACAATTCAAAAGTAAAGGTAGATAACACCGGCATATATTTTTCCGGCGGAACAAAACCTATGGACGATGAACAATGGCGGTATGAAGAATATCTGAGCAGAGAAATACGCGAACGTGTACGATATAACAAGACCGCCGGCAATATCCGGATAAGCAAAGGCAGCGGCATACAGTTCATCAACAAGAACAAGACTTCCGCAATAAGCGCATTTTCAGAAAATGATAACGATATCGAAAAATACGGTTTTGATGTGCAGAGCCAAGGCGTTACGACCTATTCCGGCGCAATGCTTGACAGCGTTTTCCCTGCTCTTGAGATAAACGACGACGCCACCGAGCTTACTGCCGATTACGGCGGAACGGTCAAAAAATACAA
>CANRJZ010000065.1 GCA_947631055.1 uncultured Clostridia bacterium
GCTTATGATTATTTCCGGAGTGAGCTGTTCGGATTTCAGCCTGTAAGCCTCCGCTTCGGCTTCGGCTTTAGCCACAGTCTGTTCAGCCTCTACTTTTATTCTCTGCAAATCCTGCTCTGCTTTAAGAGCGTTCTGCTGAGCAGTCTGCTTGGCTTCGATGGCGGCGTTATACTCTGCCGTGAATTCAAAACCGGTTATGTTGAATATCTGGATATCTATTCCGTAAGAACCTATCTTCTGCCTGAGAAGTTCCATCATCTGGTCGCTGACGTTCTGACGGTTGGTGATAAGCTCCTCGGCTGTGAATTTTGCCGTTACCGCCTTGACGCATTCCTGTATTGCCGGAGTTATTATCAGTGATTCGTAATCCATTCCGACATTCTGATAAAGCTCCGCAGAATAGGAATTCAGCACCTTATAGTTTACCGCAATTGTAGACGTCACCGTCTGGAGATCCTTTGAAGCCGACGAAGCATCGGATACCTCCGCTTTTTTCACCCTGTTGTCAACAAGGACTATCTGCTGTACAAAGGGTATTTTGAAATGAAGTCCCTCGGAAAGAACATTCTCCGAAACGTCTCCGAAAGTAACTATAACTCCGCTGTGTCCTGCCGTAACTACCGTAAACGAATTCAGCAGCACTATAATTATGACCGCCGCAGCAGCAACTGCCGCTATGATCCTGCCAACGCGGCTGCCGTTTGCATCTATGACTTTATTTTCCTTTGCCATAAATAATATTATCCTTTCTGACCTGATGCGCCTCAGAATGCCAGCGTGTCGCTTCCGATATCCTCTCCGGACATATCGCTGTATTCGCCGGCGATATCGTCATCGTCATAAACGCCGTATTCTCCCTTGCCGGGCCTGTCTTTTCCGAAAGTCCTTATCAGCGCCGCCACGCTTACCGCAAGGGCGATCACCGATACCGCTGCCGCCACGATCGACAATACCAATACCGCAGTGTTTGTTTTTTTCATATATATCATCCTTTCAGAATTTTTATATCCGTTTTTACTGGTCCTCAAGTCCTTGCAGAGCCTTTAATTCTTCCTTATCGAGCCTGAGTTTTCCGTCTTTGATTATCGTTACCTCTGATTTGTCGTAAGTGACCGGCGGATCTTCGGATCTTTCCTGCTGGACTTTAAGCTTTCCGGTAAGCAAGTTCACTTCTTCCACATATCCCTTGAAGTCCGGAGTCTTTACATAGGCGCCTACTCTTGGAGTATTCTTCTGTAGGTATTCATATGCTTCCTGTTCGTATTTCAGGCAGCACATAAGCCTTCCGCAGGTGCCGGATATCTTCGTAGGATTGAGGGAAAGTCCCTGTTCCTTCGCCATTTTTATAGACACCGGCTGGAATTCTCCGAGAAATCCCTTGCAGCAGAATTCCCTGCCGCAGATGCCAAGTCCGCCGAGTATCTTTGACTCGTCCCTTACGCCTATCTGACGAAGTTCGATCCTTGTACGGAACACGGAAGCAAGATCCTTTACCAGTTCGCGGAAATCCACTCTCGTTTCAGCCGTAAAATAAAACAGCAGTTTGTTATTATCGAAAGTACATTCCACGTCCACAAGCTTCATATCGAGTTTATGGGCAAGTATCTTTTCCTGACATATTTTAAAGGCATTTTCTTCCTTTGCCTTGTTCTGTTCCAGTATCTTCATATCCTGTTTGGAAGCCTGCCTGATGATGGTCTTCAGCGGAGCGGTTATCTGATCGTCCTCTATCATTCTGTTTGCTATAACGACTTCTCCGCACTCCACTCCTCTTGCCGTCTCAACTATCACAAGAGAGCCTGCTTCGAGCTTTGTACCCGAAGGAGAAAAATAATATACCTTGCCGGCATCCTTGAACCGGACTCCTATGATCTCCGTCATATCAAAACTTTTTCCTTTCTTTTATCCTTTCAGCTGATAACGGCGCATGCGAAAGCCGCTGTTTCAGCCTGAACGTTGGCGCTGCCCATACATCTTGAACATGTACGTATGACAGCTTCGTGTATGATATCCGCCCTGCGGCGGCTCAATATCCGCGAAAGCTTTTCTGCGCCTTCCGGATCGCAGCCTATCATAGGGATATCTCCCAGCCGCAAAACACATGCGTCCCTGACCACCTTGTCTGCCATTTCAAGCACTGCCCTTACCCTTGCTCTTTCTTCGCCAATGTCGTAAAGCGCTTTGAGCAGCCCGTATTCATTATTGTCCGCTATCGCAGATATAATATGCCGGCACAGGACAGTATTCTCGGCAAGTTCTCCTCCTGAAAGATATTCCATACAGCAGCCTATATTGCCGTGAAATCTGCTTACGGCGTCATCGATTTGTTCAGCGGGATATCTGCCCGTATCTGCGAGAGCCGAACGGCAGCCGTCCTCGGAAGCTTCCGGTATACCTATTGTTACGACTCTCGACAGTATCGTAGGAAGGAATATCCTTCCATTCACGGCGGTAAATATAAAATACGCCGTATCGGGAGGTTCTTCTATCAGTTTCAGCATAAGGTTCTGAGAACTTTCCTCGATATTTTCGCAGTCGGCGAAGATATAGACCTTCACTTCACAGTCGTTGGGAGCCGTAAAAGCGTCCGAACAGATACTTCTTATCGTATCGCGGATGTATATCTGTTTTTTGCCGGATCTTTCGGGTCTTATCACATCGGGATGAGTATTGTTGATTATTCTTCTGCAATGGCGGCACGTACCGCATGCCGTACCGTTTTCGCACATCATTGACATCGCTATGTAGTCGGCAAAGGTCTTTTTTCCCACGCCTTTTTCTCCGGTAAGAAGGAACGCATGAGGAAATCTTCCCGTTTTTTTCATAGCGTCAAGAGCGGTCTGCGGCGCTTCCTTTGAATACAGTTTCATACTTTTTCAAACCGTTCAACATCGGTAACAAAAATGGTCGCTCCCCCGACGGAAACTTCTACAGGGAAACTTGCGCTCTGCATTTCTGCGCCGGCAAGCACCGTCGCAGGGACATACTGCTTTCTCCTTCTGGATCGTTCCTTTATGATATCGATTATGGGATCGACCTTATCGTCGTCGGCGCATATCATAAAAGTGGTGTTTCCCGACATAAGGAAACCTCCTGTAGACGCCAGTTTCGTGGCAAAATACCCTGATTTTGTCAAAGCAGACGAAACATCGTGGCTGTCGTCGTTATTTACAATAGCGTATATAAGTTTCATACACAACACTCCGTTCGCCCGATAGCGGGCAAAATGTCAGAATACGCCACAGATCTGAAAATACAGTGCTGCGGATCCTGTCTATAATCATTTTATCACATTTACTTGAAAAATGCTATAGATTTTTAAAATTTTTATAGTATTTTCATCAATAATTTCTCCTGCCGTCACAACAGGCACGCAGGGAGGGCATACGGAAACGGTCTCTGCGGCAATTTTTCCGAGAGAATTCTCGGTATTTACCCTTTCCTTCGGAGAAAAACAGGCTTCTGCGGGAGAAAGTGCGCGTTTCAGCGGCATAATATCTATATCGGGAGGTTCGATGCGTATTCTCGGCATAGGGATACTTTCCATAGCGGAGGCAATTCTGTCAAGATCTTCTTCCGTGTTCATAACGGAAAACATCATTACAGCATGGGCGGCGTCGGAATATTCGATCTCGACCTTCCTTTCACGCAGACGAGCCGCAAGATCATTTCCCGAAAGTCCGCATGACAGAGCATTGACCGTAAGCTTCAGCGGCTCGGAATCAAGTATTTCATACGCGGGAGAAAGCCTTGCTTTAAGTGCGTTTATACGCTGCGCCGTTTCGGAAAGATCCTTCCGGATACCGTATGCAAGATATTTATTGCAAAGGTCAAGGCTTTCCATAACAAGATAAGAGGGACTTGTACTTCCGAAAAGCGACATATTCCGTTTCAGTTCTTCGGCAGAAATTTTCATACGGTCTCCCGTATGCAGGTATGCTCCGCCAGTAAGCACGGGCAGGGTCTTATGCGCTGAATCACAGCACATATCCGCTCCCAGAGCGATCGGGTGCAAATTATTTTCCAGAAAAGCCAGATATGCGCCGTGTGCGTTATCCACCAACAGCGGGATATCGTATTTATGGCAAACTTCAGCTATCTCCTTTATGCCGTAAATTTTCCCTAAATAGTCAGGAGAAGTGATAAAAACGCATGCAGGTCTTTTGTCCATATTGGAAATTATTGAATCCTCAACGCTTTCGGGAGAAATTTCTCCCGAAACAGCCGAACCTTTTTTATATTCAGGATAAAGCCATATAGGTTCGAGGTCGAGCAGCACACAGGCATTTATCACCGAACGGTGAGCATTTCGTGCGCAGATAAAAGCTTTTCCCCTGCCGCATACCGCCGCAAGCATGGTCTGTATGCAAAGCGTTGAACCTCCCGCAGAATATATCGTCTCCGACGTACCGAATATATCTGACGCATTTTTCTCGCTTTGGCGGATAATGCCTTTTGCTTCAAAAAGCGCGTCCGCGCCGCAGATCTCGGTAATATCATATCCGAAAGCATCTCCGAAACCGCAGTCGGGCAAAGCGCGTCCTTTATGCCCCGGCATATGCGCCCGAACGGACGTACCATTCGCATAATCATTCACAAAATCATAAATAGGTGTATCCATAAATATCCTTTCTGCAAATCACGAGTCATATTATTATTTTCGTACAATTTTATCATTTAGTGTTGAGAGTTGAGATGCAGGCTGAGCCTGCACGCGTATATCTTCTTATCATATAGCGCGGGTAATATTATTATTTTCGTACAATTTTATCATTTAGTTTTGAGAGTTGAGAGTTAAGAGTTGAGATGCAGGCTCAGCCTGCATCTCATAAACTGTCAGATCTTTCTCGCACGCATAGCGTTGCATACCGCTATAAGACACACACCTACATCGGCAAAAACCGCCGCCCACATATTTGCTATACCAAATACCGCAAGTATTATCACCGCAGCCTTTACGGCAAGAGAAAATACTATATTCTGTATAACTATGCCCTTTGTCTTTTTGGATATTTTTATAGCCTCGATAAGCTTTGACGGTTCATCGGTCATAAGTACCACGTCGGCAGCTTCTATTGCCGCGTCAGAACCGATACCTCCCATTGCCGCGCCTGCGTCAGCCCGCATAAGTACGGGAGCATCGTTTATCCCGTCACCGACAAATATGGTTTTTCCTCTGCTGCCGGAAATTATTTTCTCCACGGCGGATACTTTTCCGTCAGGGAGCAGTTCGGCATGCCATTCGGAAACTCCGAGCCTGTCGGCGATCACTTCTGCGGCTTCACGTCTGTCTCCTGTCAGCATAACGGTCTTTATTCCCATTTCAGAAAGTTTCTTTATCGTCTTTTCCGAATCAGGCTTTATACTGTCGGAAACCTCAACGGCTCCGGCATAAACACCGTTTTCGGCAATATATACGAGCGTTCCAGATGATCTTATCACGGGAACGTTTTCTATCCCGTTTTCGTCCATAAACTTGCTGTTTCCTGCAAGAACGGTCTTATCCCCGCTCACAGCACGAACACCGCGCCCTGCCGTCTCAGTTATATCGGCTTTTTCAGGCGTTCCTCCGAAACCGCGCATTATCGCTGAAGCCGTCGGATGGTTTGAACCTTGTTCCGCCATGGCCGCAAGAGAAATAAGTTCATCGGCGGAACGACCGGCAGGATAAACTCCTGTTATCTCAAAGGTACCGTCCGTAAGCGTTCCGGTCTTGTCAAAAACTGCCGTTCCGCATTCTGCGAGCTGCTCCATAGCGACTCCGCCTTTTATAAGTATCCCCCTTGCGGACGCACCTCCTATGCCGCCGAAGAAACTGAGCGGAACGGATATTACCAGTGCGCATGGGCATGACACTACAAGACATTCAAGAGCATTATATACATAATCGGAATTATACCCGTTCATAATTATCGGGATCACAGCCAGCAGTATCGCCCCGATAACAACGCACGGCGTATACAACCTTGCAAAACGGGTTATGAAACGCTCTGTCTTTGCCTTTTTTGCCGAGGCGTTCTCGACCATTTCAAGTATCTTTGAGACCGTAGTTTCTCCGAAACGTTTTGTTACCTCGACCTCGATGACTCCCGAAATATTCACGCACCCGCCCAGAACCTCCGCTCCAGCAGCAGCCTCTGCGGGAACGCTTTCTCCGGTAAGCGCAGACGTATCGACAGTGGTGTTTCCGGAAACTATAATTCCGTCAAGGGGGATCTTTTCACCCGGTCTTACAACTATTATTTCTCCCGCCGAAACGGTTTCCGGAGATACGCGGACAATTTCATTCCCCCGTCTTACAAATGCGCTGTCCGGACGGATATCCATAAGAGAAGCGATACTTTTTCTCGAACGTCTTACCGCAAGGCTCTGAAAAAGTTCTCCGAGCTGGTAAAGTATCATTACCATGCAGCCTTCGGGATATTCTCCTATAATAAAGGCTCCCAGCGTTGCCGCCGTCATAAGGAAACATTCGTCAAAAGGCCGTAATTTCAGTATATTCTTCACCGCAAGGAACAGCACGTCATATCCGGCAGCAATATATGCCGCCAGAAATATCCACAGCGCATATCCTGTATTTCTTAAAGCGATACCCGCTGCAAATATAACGGCAGCCGCCGCTATCCTTATCAGTTCGGGTCTGAGATCATCATCTTCATCTGCTCCGGTATCAGAATTTTCAAAAACGGAAACTTCAACGTCGGGTTCTATATCGCAAGTTATTTTCTTGACTTCCGAAAGAACTGCGGCAGAATTCCCCGCTTCGGCAGAAACTATAAGTTTTTCCGCCATAAGATCAAGTTCTGCGCTCCTGACAGTTTTTATGTGTTCCACAGCGGAACGTATTTTTTCGCCGCAGTCCGGACAATCCAGACCTTTCATACGGAATACCAGATCTTCCGTATTTTCAGCTGCTCCGTCAATACGGGATATAACAACGTCCGGTTCAATATCGGCGGCGATTTTTTTCACGCCGTTGAAAACAGTTTCTGCAAATTCTTCCTCCACGTTAAGGAGGAGTTTTTTTGCCATAAAGTTCAGGTTTGCTTCCCTTACGCCGGAAACCTTTTCCGACGCTGCGCGTATTTTTTCACCGCAGTGCGGGCAGTCCAGACCCTTCATATAAATGACCATTTCCACGAAAACACCTTCTTATTTTTTTAAGTCTATGCATGGCAAGCTGAGCCTTCAAACATATATCCTCTTATAAGGCAGTACGAGTAATATTCAGCATTGTCATTACACAAAAACCTCTATCATTTGTCATTCCATAATATGCTCAAACGCCTGATCGAATATGGTCTGTATATGATCGTCTGCAAGAGAATAATACACAGTCTTTCCGTCACGGCGGTATTTTACGAGCCTTGCCTGTTTAAGCACCCTGAGCTGATGAGATATAGCCGATTGCGTCATATCGAGCACTTCGGCAATATCGCATACGCACATCTCACTTTCAAACAGCGCACACAATATACGCACCCTTGTAGAATCTCCGAAAACCTTGAACAGTTCAGCCACATCATAAAGAAGTTCAACGTCCGGCAGCTTTTCAGATACGTTTTTTACTATTTCCGGATGTATGCTCCCTATGCTGTCGGACATATTGATATTATCGTTCATAACAGACGCTCCTTTTTTATATCATTTGAACGATTGTTCATATGTATTATAATTCATTTGCTCAGATATTGATACATACTATACGTAAACAAATTATGTTCTATTTATGAATTCCGGACCACTATCCCCTTTTTGGCAAAGATACCATTTGATCTAAACAGAGGAATTGTTTATTATCACTTAAATTTATATTAACATTTAAGTGATATAATTATATTTAATAATATCCTGCGGAGGTGGAGCGGATTGAAAAATAAAAATTACCAAAAAGAAAAAAGATCCCTAAACACTTTTCAGGAAACCGACGACGACCGTCTTAACATAAAATATCAGGATAAAGAATACAACGAGAGCTATAAAAAATGGCGCCGTGAAAATAAGGATTCTCTCGGATTTTTCTTTGTTGAAAAACCCGACCGCATCGCCTACCGTGACGGAGTCGGATTTATAAACGACCACCCCGAAATACAGGAGGAAAGATCTATCCGCAAAGCGATCAATATCCTCGGTGCGATACTGATATTCAGGAGCCTGTTCGATATCCTGTCTGTTTATGTTATCCCCTTTTTGCTTGAAAAGATCGGCGCGGATATCAGGTATGACTTCTTTGAAAAAAAATATTACGGCAATGAAACGCTTATCATAAATATCCAGTTTATGCTCAATATACTTTCTATGGTGCTCCCTGTCGGATTTCTGACAGGACATCTGCATATGCCCATAAAGGTAATGCTGCCTACAAGGATCAGCAACAAGCCGATGTTTTTTGCAAGCGTTCCGATAATGCTCCTTATATGCGGAGTTTGCAGCGCTATGTCAATGCTTTATGAACACCTGCTCGCGGCTCTGCGCATCGACACGTCAAGGACGCTGTTCTTCCCCGATGACGCAAAAGGCATTATACTTATGGCGGCGGCAAATATAATTATCATCCCGACAATAAGCGAGCTTTGCACAAGAGGAGTGATACTCCAGTTCACACGCCAGTTCGGCGACGGGATAGCCATTATAATCACAAGCATCATAACGTCTTCCATGTGCTATGATATAACGCAGTTCTGTTTTATTTTCATAGCTTCGGTAGCAATAGGCTATTTTACCATAAGGACCGGTTCTGTACTTACGGCTGTAGTAATGAGGATAACTATGAGTCTTTTCGGCTATACCCTTTACTATTTTGACTATATACGCAACAGCTATCTGCCGATAATGCTGGTCGTTTTTCTGGCGATAATCATAGGATTTGTGTTTGCAATAATATTCCTTTATAAATACAGCGACAGATTTGGTATGAAAATAAGCTCGCGTTATATGACATATGATAAAAAAATGCTTGCATTCTTTACAAGCGCGCCAATAATAATCTGGCTGACGCTGAATTTCATTATAACGCTTATGAATATAAAATTTCTTTAAGGAAGACGGCTGATGGCTTTTAAAAACGACGAATACTATATGGGTATCGCTATGGAACTTGCCCGCGAAGCCGCAGACGACGGCGAAACACCGGTCGGTGCGGTGATCGTGAAAAGCGACGGATCTATTGCAGGCAAAGGACGGAATTCCCGCGAGCGCAGCAGGAACGCTCTTTGCCATGCGGAAATAGCAGCGATAAACGAAGCCTGTCAGGTCCTCGGCGGCTGGAGGCTCCACGGCTGCACGATGTATGTTACGCTTGAACCTTGCCCTATGTGCGCGGGAGCAATAATCAATTCTCGCATAGACAGAGTAGTATTTGCCGCCTGCGATCCAAGATCGGGTTCGGCAGGGTCGGTGACCGATCTTTTCAAACTGGGATACTGCCACCGTCCGGAGCTGTCCTCAGGGATAATGGAACAGGAAAGCCGGAAACTGCTTAAAAATTTCTTTTCGGAGCTAAGGAGGAAAAATCAGAAAATGTCCGGTATCAAAACAGTGGAAGCAAAGACTTCCGAACAAATAAAAAAAATTGCCGCTATGGCAGACGAGATATGGCACGAATGGTTCCCGTCGATAATCTCGGAAGAACAGATAAATTATATGCTGGATAAATTCCAGTCCGAAAGCGCAGTGACTCATCAGATAGAACACGAAAATTACCGTTATTTCATAATAATGTCCGGCGGCGAATATGTCGGCTACACGGCAATACGTCCGGATAATGACGGAAGGCTGTTCCTGTCAAAAATATATATCAAGAAGGAACACCGCAGAAAGGGATACGGAAAAGCCGTATTCGGATATCTTAAAGAAATATGCCGTGAAAACGGTATGCATGCAATATGGCTGACGGTCAACAAACATAATGACGATTCGATAAACGTCTATAAAAAATGCGGATTCAGGATCATCGGTGAGGACGTTACCGATATCGGCAGCGGATATGTTATGGACGATTACTTTTTCCAGCTTGACGTATAAGTCGCGAAAGGAACGGTTATGCAAAAGAGATCAAAACTCCTAAACAAAATATTCAGATCCGCCGGACGGACAGCGCTGAGTCTGTCTGTTCTTCCGGCTGCGCTCCTGCTGATGAAAAA
>CANRJZ010000066.1 GCA_947631055.1 uncultured Clostridia bacterium
AATGACAGCATAAGCAGCGACCATATCGTTCCTATCATTCCGAGAAGAGGGAATATGGAGGTCATATTTATAAAAGCGGAGTAGAACGTTTCCTGAAGGAAATATTTTCTTTTTATCTGTTCTTCATTTGCCTTGACGGAAGGCTTTATACATTCGCTTCTGAATTTATTGGCTCTTGACGCCATTATGGTCTCGGTCAGGCAGTTTTTCAGGCGCACGCACATTATTGAAGCTGCTATAAGGCTTATAAACGTAAGCACGGCCCAGACTAAGATCAGCCAGTCATATTTTGGAAAATTTTCCTTAAAAATATCAGACAGTTTCAACCGGAACACCTCCGTTTTTAATATTATATAAAACTTTACAACATTTTTCAACAACGATTTACAAATATTTTATTAATATCTTATGTATGAAAAGACAAAATAAAAGGACGCTGCAAGAGCGTCCTTCAGATAAGTATCAAAAACCGTTGTTACCGCCGTAAATAGCTGTTATGACAACATCAGACGTGATGTTATTCAGACTGCGATCCCACGATACGAATATATTGCCGTTTGAATCGGTCATCGGCCAGAACGGAGGTTCGGCATTTCCGCCGTCTTCAACTTTTACCTGATAGAATTGGTTGTCTATTATGAATGTTACGGTATGGTAGTTGTCGCTGGCGAATACCGCGGTGATAGTCGTATCATTGATTATGTTGCCCAGTGATTTGTCCCAGCTGAGGAAACGATTTCCGTTGCTGTCCGTGGAGGGTATGTACGGCGGCATAGCCGAACCGCCATGTTCTACCTGAACGGTATAGGTCTGATTTTCCACAACGAACGTTACGGTATGGGTCATGGCCTTTTCAAGTATAGCGGTTATTGTGATGTCGGAAGTTATGCTGGTGAAATCCTTGTCCCAGCCTCTGAAAATATATCCGTCTACTTCAACGTTTGTAGGAAGATTTGCCGATTGACCATGAGGAACGGAAAGCTGAGATACATTTTCTCCTATTACTACCGTTACAGTGTGGAATATTGAATCACTGTCTGTGTCATCACTTCTGAAAATAGCCGTTATTACCGTGTCTTCGGTGATATTTTCAAAAGAACCGTCCCAGCCCATAAAGGTGTATCCATCTATTACCGGATCTTCCGGACGGACAGCGTCCTGACCGTGGGCAACTTCCTGTATCGTTTCTTCGCCGTCAATGATTATGGTCACCGTGTGAGTGCGCTGATCGCTTTGTGCCGCGGTCTGTGTGGCCGTCTGGCTTGTGCGGTTCGTAGCGGCGGTTGTCTGCGGAGGAGCTGTTGTGATAACGTGCGGCGCAGTCGTCTGACCGGGGAGAGTAGTTTCTATTATCGGAGCGGTGGTTTCGGTGGAAATGGGTTCAGCGGTCTGTATATTGTCTGAATTGTCCGTTTCGCTTGCGGGAGGTTCTGATATGAGCGGTGCGTTCAGGGAATCTTCTTTCTTACTGTCAAGAGCCGCCTGAAGTTCGCCGGGCCTGTATGGGAAATCATCGCCGATAAGCTGTGCAATGGTAATAAGGTTTCTCAGATCGAAAACGGTAAGCTCGCTGAGGTCAAAATCAAGGTTCAGCGCTTCAAACGAAGGAGCATTTTCCGAAACGACACGTCCCCATTTTTTCTGTATCTGTATCTCCGGCGAATTTACCGGATTGCGGAGGGAATCATAAAGCTGTATTTCGCTGTTCCCCATAAATGTATAAAGATCTGTATATGATATGAATTCGTTAGTATAATAGGATATCTTTGAAACGCTTTTTTCCAGTGTTATAGTTGAGTCGGAAGTGCGTATTATAACGGAAGCCCTGTCATCTCCGGCAAAATTTCCTATAACAGTACCGTTTCTGACAAAAAGTTCGCCATCGTCCTTACCGTTGAATTCATCCGAAACAAGTACCTGTGTTTCCGGTCCGATAATAAGGCTGTTGTCTTCGGAATTCTTTTTTCCGCGGTAAGCTATCGTACACGATGAGTCTGTTCCGACGGTAATAACGTCTCCCTGTTTAAGGGCAGCGCCGTTTACGGCGTTTTCGCTCACGTCATCGTTGGTGATGCTGACATTCCCGTTAGCCGATGTTATGTACAATCCGGATCTTGAAGAAGAACCTCCGGTTATGACTATGACCGTGGCGATAACGGCAACAAGCGCCAATGCTCCGAGAATTATCGGTATTTTATAGTTTTTAAGAAAATCCTTCATAGCTTTAAAAACCGTAAAAACGGTCTGCTCCTTTCATTTTATGACGATGCGGATATGCTTGTATCCGGCAGCAATATTTTCGTTCCGGATATGTCTTTTCCCGGCAGGACTTGCTGTGATCCGACAATATCACATAAATATTATAACATACAAATGTTCATTTGTCAAAGAGTTTTTGTCATTTTTCAGCAAAACATCACAATTGACTGTTAGGCGGCAAGGTGATATAATAAATTCATATGATCTGCATTTCGGGAGGAAATTTTTATGAGCAGTATTGTAACTTATAAATATATAAGGCAAAATCCGGATATCCATACTTATATAAAGAATGCGGATGCCGCCGTTGAAGCTCAGGGATATACCGAACATTCCTTTGCCCATGTAGAGAAGGTAGCTTCAACGGTGGAAATTATACTTTCTGCTTTGGGATATGACGAAAGGACCGTTGAACTCGGCAAAATAGCGGCGTATATGCACGATATCGGAAATGTGGTCAACCGCATAGACCATGCGCAGAGCGGCGCGGTAATGGCGTTCCGTCTGCTTGACAACCTGAATATGCCGGCAGAGGAGATATGCGCAGTCATATCCGCAATAGGTAACCACGACGAATCTACCGCTCAGCCCCTTAATCCCATAAGCGCAGCTCTTATTATCGGCGATAAGACCGATGTGCGCCGCAGCAGGGTAAGAAATGCCGATATGCGCAGCTTTGATATCCATGATCGGGTGAATTACGCCGTAGAGAAGTCGGAACTGTTTTTCAGCGCAGACAAATCTGCCCTGATACTGGATCTTGCGGTAGATACGAGTATAGCTTCGGTAATGGAATATTTTGAAATATTTTTGCAGCGTATGCTTTTATGCAAACGTTCGGCGGAGTTCCTCGGAATAAGCTTCCGGCTCAGGATAAACGGCAGCGAAGTCATATGAGCTAACCCATACCGTAGGTCTGCACTATTTCAAAAAGATCGCTGCCGCCGATATCTTTCGGTGTGACTATCAGACCTTTGTCTGAATCTATATCATATCCGAAATGAGCATAGGCGAGCCATATAAGGTGAGCGCACTGAGTTCCCGTTGTTTTTCCGGCTAAGCTGTATTTCATAGGAAAAATACCTGCAAAAACATTATACGGAACGTCGTTGAGACATTCCATCGCATGAGAAGCTATCTCGGCTCGTTTTTTCCTGTCGGCATCTTTCAGCCTGAGCACCATGAAGTTGGGATATTTTGTCCATTTTGATATATTCTGAGTTGTAGAATTCCTGCCGATGACTACGGCTTCCAGAGTCGTGCCGCTGCTGACGCTTGAAACTATGGCGGCGTGACCGTTCCGCCAACTCAGCACATGGGAACATCTCGTCAGCAGGATATCTCCTTCTTCAAGCGGAGCAAGCTTTACCGGAGAACTTGTTATGTGTTCTTCGGACGAAACAGGGGAGTTCCTGCTGCATCTGAATTCCGGAGCCGAAAAGTAGTTTTCCTGATATACGTAAAGTTCGGAATATCCGTTCAGAGAATCTACAGCTGATTTTCCAAGACCCGTCTGGGAAAATATAATATCATAATCTTCTTCCGTAAGACTGTTTTTTTCAACAATATATGAAATATCGGCTCTTTCGGATTTCGGCGGTATATATGCAAGAGTTTCGGTATAAAAAACGGATGCCGTATACGCTGCAGCTAAGAAATATGCTGTAAGAAAAGCAAACAACGATCTTCTCATATCCTATCCTTTCAGATGTATTCGGAAATATTATCTGTAATATATTCCCTAAAATCCGTTTTCAGATAAAAAGCGTTCCGCAAATATGATCGCAGAACGCTTATATCAGTTTGTAACTGTGTTTTTTCTCGCCGAATATCCACCTTCTGAGCAGATCGTCGAGAATTATCGCTGCCGCAGAAATGACTATCCAGAACAGGAAATATTTCGGGCAGATCTGTCCGAAAAGGTTGCCCCATTCATCGGAATAATCCCATATATCCATTTTAAGCAGGATATTTACTATGCAGCCGGTCACAAATTCCAGAACGGTTATTATTATTCCTCCTATAAGCATTTGCGCCGGAAAGGGGAAGTCACAGCATGCGGTCTCATTTATAAGCCCTACCGAAACAAAGCATATACCTCCGAGTATTATCATTGTCCAGTGAGTATATCCTCGCCCCGACGTTTCGATAAGACCGTATATCAGCCCGCCTGCAAGGGCAAGGATAGTCCATTTAAAGACTCTGTCAGCCATTTTGTTCCTCCGATATTCCAATATATCTGATAATATGAAAAAAATACGGGGGATATGTATGTCCGAAAAAATAAAAAGCTTCAGGATAATTTTTATCCTGAAGCTTTTTGGCGCAGAAGGAGGGATTTGAACCGAAAGTATTGACTTTTCAGCAAAAATCCAATTAAAAAAACCTTTGCAAACGGCTATTCTACGCTATTTTTATTTCAAGTTTCAAATAAAATTTACCCGCGAAAAATAAAAAACGTGTACTTTTGTGTGTACTTGAAATTTGAAAAGGCAGCCGAACATTCAGTCGGCTGCCTTGCTTTATTTCTGTGAATTTTCCAAGTCGCTTATTCTATGATTTGCGACTTTTATTTCTTCGTCAAAAACAGCGTCGTGCTGTTCCAGCTTGTAGACTCTTTCGACGAGGTTGTTGTGCTTTTCAACTTTCTTTTCAAGCTGTTCGATGCGGTAATTTGACAGCTTGCTTGAAACCATTATGCCGCCGAAAGAGCCACCCAGAGTTCCCACGAGCGCAATGAGCGCGGTCACTATTTCAGTGTTCATTCCTCCACCTCCGGCAGACCGGCAACGCTGGTAAGCAGCGATAATATCCCTGCAAGGATCGCGGACGAAACAACTATTTTCCAGTCAACTTCACTGAGAACGGCAGTCGTTCCGATCGTAGCAACGGCAGTCTGTGCGACGGTTTTAAGAGCGCGTATTCCTGCGGCTTTGAGCCATTTTAAAAAATTCTTTTTCATTGTTCTTCCCTCACTTCATAGAATTTCTTGTAGTCGGCAATAGTCTCCGAATATTCGTCCGTGATCTTTTCAACGGCTTCGACGGAAACCTCCTCGACTGCCGCGATCTCGCCGCAGGTCATTCCCATAGCAGCGGAGCGGCATATTTCTTTGATGTTTTCCGCAGTCATTCTATCCCTCCTCTATCTGCGTCACCGTCATTCCGAGCGCGTAACATTGCTTTGCGATCGTTTCCGCGCGACTTTCGGCAACGCCCTTTATCTTTGCTGAAACAGTGTATTTCGCACTATTCCCATACCCGTTCAGTCCGGCAGACTTGATTATTTTCGGAAAATCTTTGTAGCTTTCGCTTATATCGAAGCTGTTTTTATTTCCGGGAATTTTCGCAGTCCAGCTGTACTGCCACATATCGCACTTGTTGACGGGTTTCGTGCCGATCCTTGCGACCCAGCAGCTATATTTCTGTGAAATGTTTTCCGGCAGATTTGTTGTGAAAAAGTTGTCGAAGCTGTATATCCCGCAAAAATATCCCGCCTTTTCAATTTCGGAACAAAACTCATATGCGATCGAAGAACACATAGTTTTGCCGAGCTTGACCTGCTCCGGCTCTTCAATGTCAAGATAGACCGGCATATCAAATTTTTTCCCTTTTATCGCTTCAAGGAATACAGATGCTTCAAGCTTAGCTTCGGACGGCGTACCTGCATATGAATACCAGTATGTACCTATATGCAGTCCGGCTTCCGCGGCGCATTTGTAATTACTTTCAAATAGCTTGTCTTTTTGCGAAATAAGCCTGCCGTATCCTGCGCGGATAATCACGCCGGATATCCCGCCGGCCTTGACAGCTTCCCAGTCAACAGCGCCGTTGTGATGTGAAATGTCTATGATCTTCATATCTCTGCTCCCAAGTACTGCAACACAATTACGCCGCTGTATCCGTCCGTGCAACGATCTTGTGCTTCTTCGGCACTTACTGTGAATTCCTGACCTTCTAAGTCACTGTTGAGCTTCTTAGCAAGGTCTTTCAGGTTTGCTTCAGTCATTACCTCGGATACTTTGCCACCGGCGCCTATGGTGCATGTTATTGATTGATCCTGTTCGAGGCTTGTGATCGTGACCTTGATCTGACCGGACATACCCGGTACGCCATGCGCATCAGCGTATTTGTTATCTAAGTTTGTAATTCTATATGTACTGTTTGAGTCTCCTCCTGCACCATATTCATATTTTGATGTGCGAAAATATTGATGATCACCAGTCAAGATATGTCCGTATGAAAACAGATCATATCCGTGCTGTCCTGTTATTATCGAATATGAGCTGCTATGACCATATGTGTTACATTTCTTGCCGCCTTTGGCGCTTAGTATTTCACCGAAACTGGTATCTTTGCCTTCGCTTTGTAAAGGACTGTTCTTGATACTACCGGTACTACTGATATAGCCATAACCACCGCTTGAACCGCCTCCGACGCATATGACTTTCCACAGTCCGCCTTTCGGACACCTCCAAGTAGTTGAACTTTCAATATATTCAATATAGTTCATATAAGTATCCTCCTTTATTGATCTTCTGAAACTTCAAAAGCTATACAAGGCGAAGTAGCCGCCTTGTTGATCTTTACGACACGGAAAATACGTTCACCATCATATATGAGCGTATTGGCATTATTGAAAATGGGAGCGGACAATATCTTGTATACAGAGGTAAAGGTATCATTTGAATACGGCGTCGGCATTTTCACCATTGTGAACGGTGCAGCTGCACTTACAGCCGCTTCTAAGGTCATATTGAACGAATCCTTACCAAATAGCACTGTATTGTTGTATATGATCCCCCATTTTCCGGATTCCGTCTTGCCGGCGCATATTTCCGTAACTTTGATGAAAGAACTTTCTTCAAATCTGATGTAGCAAGAATTCATATTCTTTCCCAAATGATACCATACCGTGAAGCCTCTCTCGAGAACAGTACTACTGGTAATATTTTCAAAATGCGTATATTCATTATTCTGATCGGCAACAGAAATACCCAAGTAGTCTAATGTGTCATTACTTTTATGGGCGGCAAAAATACCTATGCCGGAATGATCTTCATTAAAATAATAGATCCCGTCTTGTTCATACAGTCCTAAATTATTTTTAAAAAAATCATTGATCTGCTGTATTCCCTGTTCCAAGTTCGCAGCGCCTTGAAATGTATACGAACTTTCTTTAAGACTCATTTATTTTATTCCTCCTCGTATAGACTTGCATATATAGGTTCGTTCAAATTTATCGCATACAGATATAATCCTGACTGTGCAGTGTGTCCGCTGCCTCCGCCGCCGGAGCTGCTGCCTTTGGCGTGCCGTATAGTTCCGCGCAGTACCTGCTTGATATGTATCTTTGCAGTAAGCTTTTTCTTCATATCGGAACAGCCTCCTTGTCACCCAACGCCGGAAGTATCTTAAAGCTGTCCGTCAGAACGGCCGTGTAGAAATCTTCACCGGATATGCAGACTGCGAAATCGAAAAGGTAATAGCCTTTTTCGAGCGATATCGTCTCTTCGGGAGCAATACGGAATTCTATCTCGCCGTTCTTGTTCATATCCTGAGCTGTAAGGAGCTTCTGTATTATTGGAGTTTCTTCGCGCCCGTCAGCAGCCTTAACGGTGAACATAGCCGTATCACCTTCGGCAAGCTTATATATGCTGCCGTTTTCATCGGTCACGGTCACCGCAAGCTCCAGCGTGTTTCCTCTTGGAAGTACGATCATACGTAAGCCCTCCTTATACCAGCTTGAAAAGATCGGAAAATCTTTCGCCGGATCTTATTCGGAAAATATCCGTTCTTGCTTTCTGGTCAGCTGTGTTGATAGTGACGTGATCACTGTCACCGAGCGATGCCACGAATTCGTCCCAAGCGGCTTGATATTCGGCAAACATATCTGTAGCGTCGAACTGCTTCACAAGGCCGCTGACAAGACCGCATACCGATGAATCGGGGCGCGTGTCTCTTATGTTCGCTTGAGTGATATTGACCGCATTGGCAGGAACGGTCACTACAGCAAGCCCGATGTCGTATATAGTTCCGGTACGTACTATTTCGGGAGCTGACGGGGAAGAGGCTTCCTCGCCTTTCAACAGAGCGGGGTACATACTGCGCCTTGCAAGGTCAAGACGAATGATTATTCTGTCAGCTCTTGGGAGTGCTCCGCCGTGTTCCGGCGTCAGAGTGTCCGTGCCGTCAGAGTCTCCGAGATAGCCGTTTATAAAACATTTTCCTGCACTTATAGCCAGCTTCAGCCCACTTACGGCCTTGACCTGCATACAGTCGGCAGGGAACGCAAAGACCCCGTTCCCTATGAACGCCGAAAAATATCCTGCGAATTCCTCAGCCTTGTATACTCTGTCCCTGTTTACGCTGTCAAAAAACCTGCTCTTCAATTCTTTCACCCTTTCATTGTATCAAGAATGGTCTTGAGATTTTCACCAAATATCACGCTTACAGAACGATGATCTCCTTCAAATATTTCTGTAACTTCTTCAATTTGCTTTTTGTAGAATTTTTTTCGTGCGGTGTCCTCAATGCTTACATAGTCACCGAGATCCCATTCAGAACGATAACCGGAACCGTCTGCCGTTCCGCTGAAATTTTCAGTGAATTCATTGAAATAGCTTTGAGCTTCGGACCGCATGACGGCATATGTCTTGTCAAGATCGATATACTTCCGCACTGCGCCTTCAACTTGTTCTTCAATGATGATCGGATCACATTCAGCTATGCAGACGGATAGAGCTATTCCTTTTGACTCATTTTCACCGTTTTCAGAACCGGGATAAAGGTCATATATAAGGTAGCGTTCGATTTTACCGCTTTCATTCGCTATGTATTCGTCTTTGTAGGGATATTTTCCGCGGAGTCCCGCAATTTCCGAATCAACGTGCACTCTTACACGTATGTAGTTATAACAGCCCTCTTCGGAATAATTGTATACAGTGTCTGAAATATTCCCGAATTCGGAGGAAAATATGACCTGCGGAACGTCCTTCTGCTCGATAGAACGATCAACGGATTTTTGCGATCCAACATATATCAGCTTGTTTTTGGGAGATAGCCTGAAATTCAAGCTGTACCCACTGCCATATACCGCAGAGCGGACACTTTCGCCGAGATTGCTGTAGTTCTTTGCCGAAAGGATTATTTCATTCAGCATTGGATCGTCACTGCTGAAATATAAGCACGGAACGAACTGGAAGCTTGTACTTGCACACAAGGAATACAGCAGCACATTATACAGCGACACCGTCCCACTGCCTGCAAACGACTTGTCCACGACTCTCTTGTCAAGCAGTCCGTTCAGCATACTGCCCGAAACGGTCATTATCTTGCCGCCGTCTGATATCTCTTCGGTAATTGACTTGATAATGCCGGCTTCCTCAACGTCAGGACGGTAAATATATCTGTTTTTCTGCAACAACAAAACATTATTTTCAGTCAGCGGAGCTTTCAACTCAAACGCTCCTGTCTGATAGAAGCGCATAGTCCATATAAGTGAACTGAATTCGTCTACTATTCCGAGTTCATTCAGGCTGTCATCAAATATGCATATTTCCATTCATATCCCTCCATATTTCACATCAAATGTGCAGGTGATATCGGCGGCGTGTTCGTCGCCCGATCCGAAAGAATACCGCAGTAGGTTCTCTCCGGGATATATCGGGAAGAAAACCGAATCAGCCGTCCGATAGTTGAAATAGTTTTCCGAAACTCCTTCGTGTGTAAATATTATTGATTTTTTTCCTTTTTCGGTGCAGATCTCCAAGCGGTCACCGGTCACC
>CANRJZ010000067.1 GCA_947631055.1 uncultured Clostridia bacterium
GCGGAGCGCGACGAGGGCTTTGCCCCTCGACCCCACCAGCGCGGCTGCGCTGGACCAGCTATTATTGCTAATATTTAATGTGGCAAATTATCGTTTGAAGATAAACCTTTATATCTCAACTCTTAACTCTCAACTCTCAACACTAAATTATAATTTACCACACTATAATGAAATTGTCCAAGAACAATAAATAATCAATTCTATATAATAAGAGGATATACGCCTGCATCAGCCTGCGATATTATTCAGCTTTCTGAGAAGTTCATCTATGTCAATGGGCTTTGAAATAAAATCGTCCATTCCGCTTTCAAAAGCCTTTTCTCGTTCTTCGGCAAAGGAATTGGCTGTGCATGCGAAAATACATACGGTTTTTGCATCCGCCCTGTCCGATCCGCGTATGGCTTTTGACGCTTCAAAACCGTCCATTTCCGGCATAAGCAGATCCATAAGTATTGCCCCGTAAGTCCCTTCGGCGGAATCTAAAAACATTTTCAAAGCTTTTTTGCCGTTTTCCGCTATATCCGCCTCAAATCCGTTGCTGTGAAGCAATTCAAGCATTATCTCGCCGTTAAGCTCATTGTCTTCCGCTATCAATATACGAGGATATTCAATAGAGCTTTCGCCCGTTTGAAAAACATCTTTGTCCGGACTTTCCGCAGGAGCTGAAACAAATGTGAACGTAAACGAACTGCCTTCGTCCTTGCGGCTCACGCAGGTAAGATCTCCTCCCATAAGTATGGCAAGCTTGCGGCTTATGTAAAGTCCGAGACCGGTGCCCTGATTTCCCTTTGATACCGTTTCCAGTTCTCTTGCGAACACATCAAATATTTTCTTCTGGAAATCCTCGCTCATACCCTTGCCCGTATCCGACACGGTCACAGATGTAAGGATCTTATCCCCGCTGCATGGTTCCTGCCGGAGAGTAAGCTGCACTATACCGCCTTTGGGAGTGAACTTGCGCGCATTGTCCAGCAGGTTCAGGATCACTTGCTGTATGCGTATCTCATCGCCCATTATGCATGGGTATTTTATATCTGCATCAACGGTGTAATTAAGCTTTTTATCCGCCATGGCAGTCTGTTCGATAGTTCCTACCGTATCAAGTACGAATTGCAGTTCCACAGGCTGCATAACAAGCTCCATTTTTTCTTTCTGAAGCTTTGATGAATCAAGTATGTCGTTCACCAGCGACAGCAGATATTTTGCCGAGACCGACGATTGGCGGAGATATTCCTTTGTTTTTTCTTTATCGTCCAGTTTCTGCGACATAAGATAATTAAGACCTATAAGTCCGTTCAGAGGAGTCCTTATCTCATGGCTCATGGTTGAAAGGAACCTGCCTTTTGCTTTTGCGTCAGCACGGCTTTCGGCAAAACATATACGCTGGCGTATCAGTATCACAGACATTACCGATATGACTATGACAGATATGATAAATATTATTACCGCATAGCGGTATCTGAGAAGAAAGTCGGTGAATTCATATTCATACTGATTTTCCATAACGCCTTGTATGATATAATTTCCTATTTCGTCCTCACCGATATACTCTATGGTCTTGTCCATGATATTTATGAGCGTCTGTCCGTCTTCCTGTGAAGGTCCCGCCTGTCCGTCAAAAGAAACAACGGCTGAAAAACACAGCTGATCGTCAAGACCCGCTACAGGAATGACCTTCAGTTTTTCATACTTAGGCTTTGAAAGCCAGTATTCTACAATATACTGATTTTGTATCATAAGGTCGGCGTCGCCGGAATTCAGCGCGTCAAGGCAATCGGATATGGAATAATAATCTTTAAGCGTAAAATTCGGGAACATTCCCGACAGAACTTTTTTCAGTGTCTGCGAACCCGTTGCTATTGCGACGGTAAAATTTTCATCATACCGGAATTTCATATTTTCACGCGCAACAATGACTTTCTTGCTTGAAAGATAAGGTATGCTTATAAGTATTCCTCTTGCATGCTTGTTTTCCTCATTATATTCAACGCTTGTAACAAGATCAAGACCCTGTCCGAGCAGATAGTCATAGGTAACGTCTTTAAGAGGCAGCGCTTCATATTCAAAATCCAAACCGGAAAGCTGGCTCACTCTGTCAAAGATGTATCTTGAAATACCGTCAGCGTCACCGTCCTTGTTTTCAAAGGATACCGGTATGCGGTCGATAACGTATCCTACTTTGACAATATCATGTGAATTTATGTACTGCTGTTCTTCCGGAGTAAAAGTCAATTCTTTGCTTTCATCATCGGCATACGCCTGCGGAGCCATGCTGCATAAAAACATCATAACAGCCGCCGTGCAAGCGGAAAAAACACGAAACGATCTGTTCTTCACAACAGATTTCCTCCCTCTGAAAAAATTGCGCTCTGTATGCAGGATGTTTTATATACGCTTATATAATGACCGGAATATGTTCGTATCCGGAGCAGATATATCCTTGTCAATATAAAAATTATACTCCTTGCGGATCGATTTGTCAATACAGAAACGATCAAGGGGCGCATTTCTGCGCCCCGTAATATTATTATGCGGTCTCTATGCTGCTTGCCTTTTTAAGACCAAGCTTTTCTACAGCCTGTTCTCTCATTTTGTATTTGAGTATCTTTCCGGCAGCGTTCATCGGGAAGCCGTCCACAAAATCCACGTATCTCGGACATTTATGCTTTGCCATTCTGTCAAGGCAGAAATCCTTTATTTCCTGCTCTGTGGCAGTTACTCCGTCCTGAAGGACTATGCAGGCCATTACTTCTTCTCCGTATGCCTCATCGGGAACGCCTATTACCTGAACGTCCTTTACTTTAGGATAGGTATAAAGGAAATCTTCTATTTCCTTAGGATATATATTTTCGCCGCCGCGGATTATCATATCCTTTATGCGTCCCGTTATCTTGTAATAGCCGTCGGAAGAGCGGCGTCTTGCAAGGTCGCCGGTATGGAGCCAGCCGTCGGGATCTATTGCAGCCGCGGTCGCTTCGGGCATTTTGTAATAGCCCTTCATTATGTTATATCCGCGCGCAACGAATTCTCCGTCCACATCGTCCGGAACTTCCTGATTAGTTTCCGAATCGACGATACGGCATTCCACGCCGAAAATAGGTCCGCCGACGGTATTTACACGCTGTTCTATGGAATCGGTGGTCTTGCTCATGGTCGTTGCAGGAGAAGCCTCCGTCTGACCGTAGGTGATGCATATTTCGGTCATATGCATTTTTTCTATGACTTCCTCCATTGTTTTTATAGGACATGGAGAGCCCGCCATAATACCCGTCCTCATATATGAAAAATCGGTTTTAGGGAAGTCCTCATGACCCAGCATTGCAATAAACATCGTAGGCACGCCATGGAAGCAGGTTATTTTCTCCTTGTTAATGCATGCGAGGCTCTTTTTAGGAGAAAATCTCGTTATCGGCGACATTGTGGTGCCATGCGTCATAGAAGCCGTCATAGCGAGCACCATTCCGAAGCAGTGGAACATAGGCACCTGTATCATCATGCGGTCTGCCGTTGAAAGATCCATACAGTCGCCGATAGCCTTGCCGTTATTTACTACATTATAGTGGGTAAGCATAACGCCCTTTGGAAATCCTGTCGTTCCCGAAGTATACTGCATATTGCAGACATCGTGAACGTTTATGGTCCGTCTTACGGCTTCTACCCGGCTGTAAGGCACTTCTTTTGCCAGAGCAAGAGCAGATTCCCAAGTATAACAGCCTTTGTTCTCGGAATCAACTGTAATTATATTTTTAAGGAACGGGAGCTTCTGCGAATTCAGTTTTCCCGGTTCGCAGCTGTCAAGTTCGGGGCAGAGTTCTTTTATTATGTCTATATAACTGATATTCTTGATACCGTCGATCATAACGAGAGTTCCGGTATCGGACTGTCTGAGAAGGTATTCCGCTTCATGTATCTTATACTCGGTATTTACCGTAACAAGAACGGCGCCGATCTTTGTTGTTGCCCAGAAGGTTATATACCACTGAGGAACATTGGTCGCCCATATTGCAACATGATCGCCCTTCTTAACGCCCATTGCCATAAGAGCGCGGGCAAAATTATCCACATCGTCACGGAATTCAGGATAAGTTCTTGTGTAATCCAGTTCCGTATAGCGGAAAGCATACTGATTAGGGAATTGTTCGCATATGCGGTCAAGAACGTCGGGGAACGTGTAATTGATTATTCTTTCTTTGGGCCAAGGATACTGACCCTGCCCGTTTATGCTTGTCTGGAGAGAATGTTTGTACTTTGTTTTGTACGGCGCCATAAATTCGGCAAACTGCGGAACGACTATTCCGGCATCGCTGAGATCGGGCGCCCATCTTTTCAGCCATTCAAGAGAGATGTAGCCGGTATAATGGATCGTGTCCAGCGCCGCGATCATCTCCTTTATGGGGACATCGCCGCTGCCCATTATCTTGTAGACTACATTTCCGTCAGAGTCCAGAACGCTGTCTTTGACCTGAATATATTTTATATATTCGCCGAGGTTATTTACCGTTGTTTCCGGAGATTCTCCATGGAACCTGAAGGGGTGGTGCATATCCCACAGTGCCGCTACTTTACGGCTGTTCACTCTGCCGAGCAGGTCGGCAAGACGTTTTGTGTCGCTGTATACGCCGTTGGTTTCGACAAGAAGAGTAACATTGTATTCTTCTGCCACGGGAACAAGCTTTTTAAGAGCGTTTATGACGATCTCGTCATCGACAGGCTCTCCGTCGGGAGCGGCATTCAGGTCGCCGAGAACGCGTATATATGGTGCACCAAGCTTCTGCGCCAGTACGGCATATGAAGTAATTTCTTCAAAAGCTGCATCGAGCTTGTCCGCCCATCTGAGGCATGCGCCGGATGTAAGGCATGGTATTTCCAGATCGAGCGATCTCAGTTTTGCGGTCGTAGCGCCGATATTCTGTTCCTTAAACGGCTGGGCATTCACCGAAAAGATATCGTTTCCGAGCCCTCTTATCTCAATGCCGTTAAAACCGAAATCCTTAGCCATTGAATAAATTTCCTGCCATGTAAAGTTCGGACAGGCAATAGTTGAAAACCCGATTTTCATATCATCATTCCTTCAATATTATTTAATATAAAACCATATTTATTATACTATACTTTTCCATAATAATCAATAATTTTTTCAAAAAACTGTTTAGCGGTCATTTGGCGGTCCGGTATCGTAACGCAATTGACATTGAAGGGTATGTATGTTATAATTCTTTTAGGATATGTCACAACAAACCATAATAAGTTTTGAAAGTTGAGAGGCAGGCTGAGCCTGCACGCGTATATCCTCTTATCAGATAGAATTGATTATTTATTACTCTTGGACTATTTTATTATAGTTAGGTAAATTATAAATGAAAATCAATCTTTTGTTGTGAAATAGCATTCTTTTAAGGAGATGAACTTTTATGGTAAAATACAGCATATCAGCCGAAGAAGCAAAGAAGCGCCTTATTTGCGGAAACGAAAAATTTGTCCGTTCGGGGTCGTACAGCTGCGATACTTCCGAGACTGTTCTGAAAAGCGCAGTAAGCGGTCAGGAACCTTATGCGGTAATAGTTTCCTGTTCCGATTCGCGGGTGATCCCTGAGATCATCTTTTCGGCGGGGATAGGCGAACTTTTTGTTATCCGTGTAGCCGGAAATGTTATTGATCCGCACCAGCTCGGAAGTATAGAATATGCCGCCGAACATCTCGGAACGAGTCTGATAGTTGTTCTTGGGCATACTTGCTGCGGTGCTGTCCATGCTGCCGTTCATCATGAGCCGGAAGGTTACATAAAATATATAACTCAGGAAATAACGGACGCCATAGGAGACGAAAAGGACGATTATAAAGCCTGCTGCTTAAATGTTATGCACAGCTGCCGGCTCATCAGCCAAAGCCTTGGCATTGATCCTGATGAACATGGAAACGGTCTGCGTGTTGTGCCGGCGATATATCATCTTGAAAGCGGCAAAGTAGAGTTCATATAAAAGCATGCAGCGAACAACGCACTTTTTAGGTCAAAACTGTTTTATTATTCTCACGGATACAGATATGATAAAGTCCGAAAAGCCTTCGCAATGGCTTTTCGGACTTGGTTTTGTTATTTCATCTTGCTGAACAGATCCAGTGTGTTTGCCATAGTCTGTTTCGCTACAAGCTCAGGAGAAACACCTTTTACTTCGGCAATTTTCTGAATGATGTAAACTATCATACTGCTGTCGCAGCGCACGCCTCTGTTGGGCTCCGGCGCCATATACGGGCAGTCTGTTTCCAGCATGAGCCGCTCGAGCGGAACGGCTTCAAGCGCTTCTATTGCACGTCTTGCATTCTTGAATGTAAGGACTCCCGTAAAACTTATATTCATTCCAAGAGCAAGAACTTGCCTTGCTGTTTCGGCAGAACCGGAAAAACAGTGCATTACGCCTCTTATCGTTCCTCTTTTTCCGAGGATATCCATAGTTTCCTCCGTGGCGTCCCGTGAATGTATCACCACAGGAAGAGAAAGCTCTTTTGCAAGATCAAGCTGTTCTTCAAAGAATTTTTTCTGCAATCCCGCATTGTAATTTTCATAATGATGATCCAGACCTATTTCGCCGACAGCAACGGTTTTAGGAAGTTCCGCCCATTTTTTCATCTGCTGTATATAATCGTCGGGAACGCCTTCCACATCTTCCGGGTGTATACCGACAGCGGCATAAACGAAAGGATATTTTTGGGAATATTCCACCGAAATACGGGAACGTTCCATATTGCAGCCCATATTGATTATTTTTTTTACGCCGGCATTATGGATACGATACAGAAGTTCGTCCCTGTCGGGGTCAAACTGTTCCGCATCATAGTGCGCATGTGAGTCGATATATTCAAGCACAGAAAAGCTCCTTTCAAATTTAAGCGGGGAAGCCCCTCAAACGGGGCGTTATGTTCAGCGCTCGGTCCTGAACATTTATTATCTCAGCTTTGCGCCGTTGGGAATGTCTTTGTCAACAAATATCACCTTTGCCGCGTCGTCAACGTCGGCGGCAACTATCATACCGTTGGATTCAACTCCGCAAAGCGTTGCAGGAGCAAGATTTGCCACGACAATGATCTTCTTTCCGACAAGGTCTTCCTGAGAATACCATTTTGCAATTCCCGAAACTACCTGACGAGTTCCGAAACCGTCGTTGAGCTGTAAGCAAAGAAGCTTTTTCGCCTTGGGAACTTTTTCGCAGGATATTACTTCCGCAACGCGGAGATCTATCTTTCCGAAATCATCTATTTTAATAGTATCCGCCAGCGGAACAAGATTAGCTTTGTCGTTATCGCCGACGGAAGCAGGAGCGTTTTTAAGAATGATATTGTTAAGTTCCTCAGTCTCTTTTTCGATATCAAGGCGAGGGAACAGCACATCTCCCTTATGGACGGTGACATTGGCGGGAAGAACGCCGAATTTTCCTGCCGCTTCGTAATTTATAACGCTTTCATCAGCGCCTATCTGTTCCCATACCTTCGGCATTGTTGCCGGCATAAAGCAGGACAGCAGGGTCGTTGTGATACGTATCGTTTCCAATAAATTATAAAGTACCGATGCAAGACGGGCTTTTTTTGTACTGTCCTTTGCCAGTATCCATGGCGCAGTCTCGTCAATATATTTGTTTGCACGGCTTATGACTTTGAAAATTTCCGCAAGGGCGTTATTAAGCTGCGTCTCGTCAACAAATTTATCTACATTATCCCTAAGTCCTTCTGCCATTGAGATAAGTTCTTCATCAACGGCGGCTGCTTCTCTTTCTTCGGTAAGAGTTCCGTCAAAATATTTTATCACCATTGCTGTTGTACGGGATACAAGATTGCCGAGATCGTTTGCAAGATCGGAATTTATACGATCTATCATTATCTTGTTTGAGAAAGAACTGTCCGAACCAAGAGCCATTTCACGCATAATATGATAACGTATTGCGTCTGAGCCGTAGCGTTCGCCGAGGACTAACGGGTCCACAACATTGCCGAGAGATTTGCTCATCTTCTGACCGTTGAAGGTTATCCAGCCGTGTACAGCCAGATGTTTAGGAAGGGGAAGATCGAGCGCCATGAGCATAGCAGGCCATATTATCGCGTGAAAACGCATTATATCCTTAGCTACCATATGAACGTCGGCAGGCCAGAATTTTTCATAATCGTCATATGCCGAATTATTATATCCAAGAGCGGTGATATAGTTTGAAAGAGCGTCTATCCATACGTAAACTACGTGCTTGTCGTCAAAATCAACGGGTATTCCCCATTTGAAAGATGTTCTTGAAACGCAGAGGTCTTCAAGTCCGGGCTTTATAAAATTATTTACAAGTTCAACGGCGCGGGTCTTTGGACGGAGATAATCGGTCTCGAGCAGGAGCTTTTCGATCCTGTCGGCAAAAGGAGACATTTTGAAAAAATAAGCTTCTTCACGGGCTTCTTTTACTTCGCGGTGACATTCGGGGCAGCAGCCGTTTTCGTCAAGCTGGGATTCCGTCCAGAAGCTTTCGCAGGGAGTACAATATTTTCCCTTATATTCGCCTTTATATATATATCCTTTATCGTAAAGCGTCCTGAATATCTTCTGCACAGCTTCAACGTGGTAATCGTCGGTAGTGCGTATATAACGGTCATAGCTGATATTCATATATGACCACAGATCTTTGAAGATCTTTACTATTTCATCAACGTATTCCTTTGGAGTAACACCTTTCTGGGCAGCTTTTTCTTCAATTTTCTGCCCGTGTTCATCGGTGCCTGTGAGGAACATAACGTCATATCCCTGCATTCGTTTATATCTTGCTATGGAATCGCAGGCTACTGTTGTATAGCAGTGACCGATATGGGGATTGCCGGACGGATAATAAATAGGTGTAGTGATATAGAATTTTTTTGGCATTGTTATTCCTCCCAAAAATGTTGATTGAGCTGATAATAGATATTATACCCTAAATGCGCTGATTTGTCAATTTTATTTGTAAATAAAAACAAACCGCAAAAGGGCAAAAAAATAGCAGGGCAACGGTGCCCTGCATAAATGATATCAGATCAATATAATATGTGTAGAACAAAAGAAAGGAGACAACAAAACGGATGTTAAACTAATTGAATGTATTAGACGTTTTCTAACATCAAATTTATTATAACTCATTTATCCGTTATAGTCAACAGGTTTTAGCAACATTTTTGGAATTTGTATACTTGCACAAATTGTGCTTTGATTTATTGTATATTCTGCGATTTTCACAATTCTATCACAGTAAAAATTTGGTTGCAAAGGAGCTTCAAAACCTTTTTTTAAGTTAAAAAAATGAATTTATCGGCTTTAATCCCAATATAAATAAATTAAATTATATCATATTATTTTAAATTTGTCAAGAGCTTTTTACAATTCGTTAAAAACAAAAAAATCATATAAAAACAGGATGATTTTGTCTGATTTGAATAAATCCGATTTGGCGCAGTAAAAATTTTGCGCAAAGCATAAAATTATAATATAGTGTTGAGAGTTAAGAGTTGAGAGCTGAGATATAAAAAGTTTAACGCAAAACACACCCGCCCCCTTGAGGGGGCTACGCATTTTAAATGAATTAATTTAAACTTGCTTTGGGGGTGATATGCCTGCAAGCTCAGCTTGCAAATTATAATTTAGTGTTGAGAGTTGAGAGTTAAGAGTTGAGATATAAAGGTTTAACGCCAAATATATCCGCCC
>CANRJZ010000068.1 GCA_947631055.1 uncultured Clostridia bacterium
GCGGGCTGTCCGATCTTGATATACCCCAGTCCTACGTCCTGCAAAGTTTGAAGACGTCTGGCAATTTTAGGAAGATTTGCGAAAAATTCCACGCCTTCGTCAACGGTCATTTCCAGAACATCGTAAATTGATTTTCCTTTGTAGTGAATGTCCAGAGTTTCACGGTTGTAGCGTTTGCCTTTGCAGACCTCGCAGGGGACGTAAACATCAGGCAGGAAGTGCATTTCTATTTTGATTATCCCGTCGCCCTCGCAGGCTTCGCAGCGGCCGCCCTTTACGTTGAAGGAAAACCGTCCGCTGGTGTATCCTTTCATTTTTGCGTCGTTGGTCCCTGCAAAGATCTCGCGTATATCGCTGAAAAGTCCTGTGTATGTGGCAGGGTTGGAACGCGGCGTTCTGCCGATGGGGGACTGATCTATAGCGATCACCTTATCAAGATTTTCTATCCCTTCCATAGCCGCAAATTTTCCCGGACGGATCTTTGCCCGGTTTAACTTTCCGGCGAGTTCCTTGTATATGATCTCATTGACAAGAGAGGATTTTCCCGAACCGGAAACTCCTGTCACGCATGTGAAAGTCCCCAATGGTATCGAAACGTCTATTTTTTTCAGATTGTGTTCCTCTGCGCCTTTTACCGTCAGGAAAGCCCCGTTTCCTTCCCGTCTTTTTTCCGGTATCGGTATAAACCTTTTTCCGCTGAGATATTGTCCTGTGATCGAACGGCCGCAGGCTTTGATATCTTCAACAGTCCCCGCACATACCACTTCTCCGCCGTGTATTCCGGCATATGGTCCTATGTCAACTATGAAATCGGCGCTGTTCATAGTTTCTTCGTCATGCTCAACGACTATGAGCGTGTTCCCAAGATCACGGAGGCGCTTCAGCGTTGCGATAAGTTTGTCATTGTCACGCTGATGCAGACCTATTGACGGCTCGTCAAGAATATACAGCACTCCCATAAGCGATGAACCTATCTGTGTGGCAAGCCTTATGCGCTGACTTTCGCCGCCGCTGAGAGTTCCCGCGGCTCTTGACAGGGTAAGATATTCCAGTCCCACGCTGCGGAGAAATCCAAGGCGCGACTTTATTTCCTTGATTATCTGACCGCTTATCATCTTGTCTCTTTCGGAAAGCTCCAGACCGTTTATGAATTCCAGACAATCCACCACCGACAGATCGCATAGCTCGGAAATATTTTTTCCTCCGACTGTGACCGCAAGGCTTTCTTTTTTCAGCCTGTGACCGTGACATTCCGGACATGGACTTTCCGTCATGCAATCTTCAACTTCCTCTTTGACATAATCGGAATTTGATTCCTTATAACGCCTTTCAAGATTTGGGATTATTCCCTCAAATGGCTGATTATAGACGCCTCCGCCGTATTCTGTGGAACGGTGGAGCCTGAGTTTAACGCCGTTGGTCCCGTAAAGTATCGCATCTACCGCTTCGTCCGGAAGGTCTTTTATCGGAGTATTCAGCGAGATACCGTAATATTGTGCGATGCCTTTGAAATACATCATCGCTATAGAATCGTCGTCCGTAGTTGACCAGCCGCTTGCCTTTATTGCTCCCTGACGAATGGAAAGTTCTTTGTTAGGAATTATAAGGTCGGGGTCGATCTTGCGGAAAACACCCAGACCGGTACATTTTTCACAAGCGCCGAAAGGATTGTTGAACGAGAACATTCTCGGCGCAAGTTCTTCGATCAATATATTGTGTTCGGGGCAGGCGTAATTCTGTGAGAAAAGTATATCTTCCTTGCCGTTGACATCGGCTATGATAAGTCCTCCCGAAATTGAAGATACCGTTTCAACGCTGTCTCCGAGACGGGTCTCGATCCCGGGCTTTATTACAAGACGGTCAATAACTATTTCTATATTGTGCTTTTTGTTTTTTTCCAGCTTTATCTCTTCGGAAAGATCGTAAATTATCCCGTCAGCCCGAACGCGTACATATCCGGATCTCCGCGCCCGTTCAAGTTCTTTTGTGTGTTCTCCCTTTCTGCCGCGTATTATCGGCGCAAGAAGCTGTATCTTCGTTCCTTCCGGAAGAGCCATTATCTGATCCACTACCTGATCTACAGTCTGCTGTTTTATCTCGCGTCCGCATACCGGACAGTGGGGAACGCCTATCCTTGCGTACATAAGTCTGAAATAGTCGTAAATTTCCGTTACCGTTCCCACTGTTGAACGCGGGTTTTTGGAAGTAGTCTTCTGATCTATGGAGATCGCCGGAGAAAGTCCTTCAATGCTGTCAACATCGGGTTTTTCCATCTGTCCGAGGAACATTCTCGCATAGGAAGAAAGGCTTTCCACATACCGTCTCTGACCGTCCGCATATATAGTATCGAACGCAAGCGATGATTTTCCCGAACCGGAAAGCCCCGTCATAACGACCAGCTTGTCACGGGGTATCTCAATGTCTATATTTTTGAGATTGTGTTCCCTTGCGCCTTTTATAATAATTTTGTCGTTTGCCATTTTTGATTATCCTTTCTTTTTGCCGAAAACCTTTTTGCCTGCATTAGGCGATCGCTTCAATTCGTTGATCCTGTCGCGAAGATAAGCGGCGTGTTCAAATTCCAGAATTTTGGCGGCATTTTTCATTTCTTCGGTAAGTTTTCTTATAAGGGCTTCACGCTCTTCGGGAGTCATGCGCTTCTGCTGCGCTGCGGAAGTCCTGGCGTCTGTCTCTGCTTTGGTTGAAATTTCAATGACGTCCCGAACGTCCTTTATGATAGTTTTAGGAACGATACCGTGTTTTTCGTTGAATTCCATCTGAAGCGTCCGACGGCGTTCGGTTTCCGTTATTGCGTTTTCCATTGATCTTGTAACAAAATCCGCATACATAATGACCTGTCCATGCGAATTTCTCGCTGCACGTCCTATAGTCTGTATAAGCGAGCTTTCCGAGCGGAGAAAACCTTCTTTATCGGCGTCAAGGATAGCGACCAATGAAACTTCCGGAATATCCAGTCCTTCACGGAGCAGGTTTATTCCTACCAGAACGTCAAATTCTCCCAGACGAAGATCGCGTATGATCTCCATACGTTCTATAGTGTCGATGTCATAGTGCATATACCGCACGCGTACTCCGGCTTTTTCAAGATAAGCAGTAAGATCTTCCGCCATTTTTTTCGTAAGCGTTGTAACAAGGACCCGTTCATTTTTCTGCGTCCGTTCGTTTATTTCAAGCAGCAGATCGTCTATCTGACCTTCTACCGGTTTTACGATTATTTCCGGATCTACAAGTCCGGTCGGACGTATCACCTGTTCAACGATCTGTGCGGAATGTTCCCGCTCGAATGGTCCGGGAGTTGCGGAAACGAATATTGCCTGATTTATTTTGTCATAGAATTCATCAAAAGTGAGCGGACGGTTATCGAGTGCCGACGGAAGTCTGAAACCGTAATCCACAAGCGTCTGTTTTCTTCCTCTGTCGCCGGCGCTCATTGCCCTTACCTGCGGCAGGGAAACGTGGCTTTCGTCCACGATAAGAAGAAAATCATCCGGAAAGTGATCGAGAAGTGTATACGGTATGCTTCCGGGAGCGCGTCCGGCAAGTATGCGCGAATAGTTTTCTATACCCTTGCAGAAGCCTATTTCCTGAAGCATTTCGATGTCGTACATGGTTCGCTGTGATATCCGCTGCGCCTCTATTAGCTTGTCGTTATCCTTGAAATATTTTACCCGTTCATCAAGTTCGCGTTCTATTTCCGCAATAGCGTCCTGCATTTTGTCGCGTGAGATAACATAGTGTGAGACAGGGTATATTGCCGCATGGGAAAGCGTTGCCGTGACCTCTCCGGTAAGCGCTTTGAATTCGGTCAGGCGTTCTATTTCATCGCCCCAGAATTCTACGCGTATGGCAAGTTCCGTCGAACCTGCGGGAAAAATTTCCACCACATCGCCGCGCACCCTGAATTTGTTGCGGATAAAATTCACATCGTTCCGTTCATACTGTATGCTTACCAGCTTAGCCAGCAGCGCGTCGCGGGAAAGTTCCATGCCCTGCCGCAGAGAAATGACCATAGTTCTGTAATCTATAGGCGAACCGAGAGAGTATATGCACGAGACCGAAGCAACGATTATTACATCTCTCCGTTCCGAAAGAGCGAGGGTAGCCGAGTGCCGGAGCTTGTCAATTTCATCGTTTACATCGGAATCCTTTTCTATATAGCTGTCGGTGGAGGGGACATAGGCTTCCGGCTGGTAATAGTCGTAGTATGAAACAAAATATTCCACTGCATTTTCCGGAAAGAATTCCCTGAATTCCGAGCAGAGCTGCGCCGCCAGTATTTTATTATGTGCAAGAACGAGCGTAGGACGGTTTACCCTTGCTATGACGTTTGCCATAGTGAATGTTTTTCCCGAACCGGTAACGCCTAACAAAGTCTGTTCCTTTACGCCTTTTTCAAGACCTTCGACAAGCTTGTCAACGGCTTCCGGCTGATCTCCGGCGGGGGAATATTCCGAAACCAGTTTGAATTTATCCATATGATCCCTCCGAATGATCTTTTTCAGTCAAAGATACTTATATATGCTGTCTCACGCATTGAAAGGGAGCGGTCCTCACCGACGATTATGTGATCCAGAAGCTTGATGTCTATAGATCCCATAGTATTTTTGATAAGCTTTGTCGCTTGTATGTCCTCTGCGGAAGGAGCAGGTGAGGATCTGGGGTGATTATGAGCTATCGCGATGCAGGCAGCCTTTGAATTTATGGCAGCTTCCGCCAGTTTCCGCATATCTATTGAAGAGCTTGTAAGACCGCCCTTGTTTATTACCAGACAGGAATTCAATCTCAGACTTGCATCAAAGCATGCAACGCGGAATTCCTCATGATCCAGAGCGATAAAATACGGGGTAAACAGGGCTTTCAGCTTTTCAACATTGTCATATACCTTGCGCAGTGATCTGGAATTATGATAAACGGGTATTATTGCAGGTATCATCTTTATGAGCACCGCTGCGCTTTTGGGAAGATGTCCGTTTTCCACAAGATCTTCATAGGAGGCGTCCATAATATCCGCAAAACTTCCGTAATGATTTATGAGCCTGTGGGCAACTTCGTTTGTGTCACACCTTGCATAAGAATAGAACAATATCATTTCTACTATCTGGTGTTCGGAAAATCCAGAAAAGCCTGTTTCGATGAAACGATCCTTCATTTTGTTCCTGTGTCCTTCGTGAAGTTTTTCCGGATCTTGTTTAGGCAGAGTTTTTGCTTCTGTATTTGTTTTGCTGTTTCCTGATCTTTCCACAAAAAGTTTACCCCTTCCGAAAAACAAACGTTTTCTAATATTATACTACAAAAAATTTAATTTGAAAAGATGTTTTTAAAAATTTTTTATGTTATAATATATATGACGTTATCGCCGTTAGTTTCATCTGGAAGGAATGTTCTGAATGCGTGAATTTGTGATAAGCCCTAATGATGCCGGTCAAAGACTTGATAAATTTGTTTCCAAAGCCGTTCCGAGGCTCCCGCAAAGCCTGATGTACAAGGCGATACGGAACAAAAGGATAAAGCTCAACGGCAAAAGAGCGGATATATCCGTGCGCCTTAATGTCGGAGACGTGGTATGTATGTACATAAACGACGAATTTTTTGATGTTTCTCCGGAAAATGAATTTATGTCCGTTCCCTCAGGATTAAGCATAATTTATGAAGACGACAATATAATTCTTATAGATAAGAAAAACGGTATGGTAGTCCATGAAGATAACGAAAATACCATAGATACGCTTATAAACCGTCTTAAACGTTATCTTTACGATAAGGGCGAATACTATCCGGAAAAGGAAAACAGCTTTGCTCCGGCATTGTGCAACCGGCTTGACAGAAACACCGGAGGAATTGTGATCGCCGCAAAAAATGCGGAGGCGCTTCGTGTGATAAATCAGAAGATAAAGGACAGGGAACTTGACAAATACTATCTTTGCATAGTATCGGGCAGACCGCCTGAAGATCACGGTACAATTACCGCTTATATCGAAAAAAACGCTTCCGGCAATACCGTAAAGGTGAGCTCGGAAAAGACTGCCGGAGGAAAGACTGCCATTACCGAATATACCGTGCTGAAAACGTCCGGAGAACTTTCGCTGCTTGAGATCAGGCTCCATACCGGACGCACGCACCAGATACGCGCTCATATGGCATATATAGGCTGCCCGATCCTCGGCGACGTCAAATACGGCAGGAACAGGGTAAATAAAAAATATAATGTAAAGACTCAGGCACTGTATTCGTACAAGCTGAGATTTTCCTTCAGAACGGACGGCGGTATACTTGCTTATCTGGACGGAAAGGAATTTGAAGTAAAAAATGTATGGTTTCTTGACAAATTTATTTAGATGACGGAAATATCACGCAAATCCTGAAATTTATCTGCCTTTTTTTGATATATTTCTTCAAAATGCTTGCAATCATAGGGCGTTTTGTGTTATAATTAAAATGCAGTGTATCCGAAAGACCTAATATTTATGTCTCCGCTTTTCAATTTTCCGTATATTCGGTATTCCTTGTATTATCTTTCTGCCCGCGGATACATTTTGTTCGGATGATATTATCTGAAATTTATTGAAAAAGGAGCTGAAGATATGGTTGGCGATCTTCACTGTCATACCAAGCTTTCAGACGGTTCTCTGGGAATAGAAGATATAATCGTTCAGGCTAAAAGAACAGGTATAGAATGTATTTCCATAACCGATCATGACACTATGTCATCTGTTTCGCGCTCAAAAATACTTGGTGACAGATACGGCGTGCAGGTGATACCGGGAGTCGAACTTTCGGCATGGGACAAGTCCCGCGGAAGAAAAGTCCATATATTGTGTTATGCGCCGCAGAAACCGGACAGGTTGGAGGGCATATGCATAAAAGCCTGCGAGATACGCAAGGCATGCGCCAGAGAAATGGTCGAAAATGTTATGAAAATATATCCCATAACGGCTGAAAGCGTTATGAAATATGCTACAGGTTCAAAAAGTATCTTCAAACAGCATATTATGCATGCTCTTATCGACTATGGATACACTACGGAATTCTACGGCAAGCTCAGTGATGAACTTTTTGACCTGAAAACAGGTTCCTGCATAGTTGAAAGAGAATATCCTGATGTGAATTTCGTTATAGATCTTATACATTCCGCAAGGGGAGTGGCTGTAATGGCACACCCTGTGTATTACGACTCACTGGAGCTCCTTGATGAACTTTCCGCAAAAGGAAAGCTTGACGGTGTGGAAGTATTCCATTATACCGCAAATGCCGATCAGCAGAAAAAGCTCATCGAAACAGCCGAAAAGTACGATCTTATAGTTACCGGCGGTTCGGATTTCCATGGATTGTATAATGCTTATCCTACATACATCGGAAGCAATACCACAGACAAGAAAAATATTGACAGGATAATCAAACTTGCCAATAAAAAAGAAAAATAATATTTTTATCATATGCCATTGACCGTATGGTGAAATGTTTCACATGGAACATTTTACCATACGAGATGTTTATAAAAAGGAAGTATCAATATGGATATTATGCAGTCGTCTTTGCAGAAGCATTATGAATGGAAAGGAAAGATAGAAGTCGTTTCACGATGCGAAGTAAATGATCGTCAGCAGCTTTCCAATGCATATACTCCGGGAGTAGCCCAGCCTTGCCTTGAGATCGAAAAGGATCCGGATCTTTCCTTCGATCTGACAAGAAGGGCAAACCTTGTTGCGGTAATTACCGACGGCACTGCCGTGCTCGGACTTGGCGATATAGGTCCGCGAGCCTCTATGCCGGTAATGGAAGGCAAGTGCGCGCTCTTTAAAGAATTTGCCGGAGTGGACGCTTTCCCCATATGTATAAATTCCAAGGACGTTGACGAGATAGTCCGCACGGTAGAGCTTATTTCCTACAGCTTCGGAGGAATAAATCTTGAAGATATTTCAGCTCCGAGATGTTTTGAGATAGAGCGCCGGCTCAAGGAAAAACTTGATATACCGGTTTTTCATGACGATCAGCACGGAACGGCAATAGTTGCTTCGGCGGCTATGCTGAACGCCGCAAAGGTCGCCGGAAAGGATCTCAGCAATATGACTCTTGTGATAAACGGAGCGGGTGCTGCCGGCTGCGCTATAGCAAAACAGTTTATTTCCCTTGGCATAGGCAATATCATTATGGTCGATATAAAAGGTGTGATCTGTGACGGCGATGAGTTTGAAAACCCGTCCCATTATGAAATGGCAAAGCTCACAAACAAAGATCATATCCGCGGCGGACTTGCGGAAGCCCTTAAAGGCGCAGATGCGTTTATAGGCGTTTCAAAACCGAACCTTGTCTCGCAGGAAATGGTCCGTTCTATGGGAGAAAAACCGATCATTTTTGCTATGGCTAATCCTACTCCGGAAATAATGCCTGAGGACGCAAAGGCGGCAGGCGCATTTGTAGTCGGAACGGGACGTTCGGATTATCCCAACCAGATAAATAACGTTATTGCTTTTCCGGGAGTGTTCAAGGGAGCGCTTTCTGTAAGGGCAAGCGATATAAACGAAGAAATGAAACGTGCGGCGGCATATGCCATAGCGTCGGCTGTAAGTCCCGAAGAACTCAGTGCCGAATATATCCTGCCGGACGCATTCAATAAAAATTTAGCGAATATTATTGCAGAAGCCGTAGCTGACGCAGCTGTCAGATCCGGCGTCGCAAGGATAAAGAAATAAGGAGGAAAAATACTATGACTATCAATTATACCCCGACCGGAGTTTGCTCCAGAAATATCCTGATAGAAGTTGAAAATGACATAATCAAGAGCGTTCGTTTTACGGGCGGCTGCAACGGAAATACACAGGGCATTTCCGCTCTTGTCAAGGGAATGAAAGTACAGGACGCTATAGAGCGCCTTGAGGGAATAGACTGCGGCGGCAGAGGAACTTCCTGTCCGGATCAGCTTGCTTCCGCATTGAAGGAAGCTCTTTGATGAGTGCAGTGGAAAAAGGCACGCTCGTAAGAGTGTGCCTTGCTTTGGTTTTTGCGTTTGGATTTTTGGTATTTTTTGCGCCGGTATTGTCCGGAATAATAAATTTCGGCAACGCTGCCGGAATGACGATATTTACATTTTTATTTGTTCTGGTGATATTCTGGAATAAAATATCCGAACTTTTCCGTACAGATAGGATATTCCGCGGGATATCTTTATTTTTATGCGGACTTGCGCTGATATTCATAGTCCTTTCGCTTGTTGTTTCGGCGAAAATGCTGCTGGCGGCTGAAAATCCTCCGCCGGACGGAAAAACCGTTCTTATAGTTCTTGGGTGCAAGGTCAGGGGAGAGACTCCGAGTCTTATGCTGAACAGACGAATAATGGCGGCGTGTGAATTTATGAAGGAAGATCCCGATTCACGGCAACAGCATTTACTTTTTAGAAAAGATATGGTAAAATAGGAATATGAAAATAGAAAAATTAATAGAACGG
>CANRJZ010000069.1 GCA_947631055.1 uncultured Clostridia bacterium
TCGGAGGGTTCGCCTGTTCCGTCAGGGAAACCACCCCTCTCCGTTGTTGTCTCCGGACTGGAAGATTTTACCCCCCCCGATTCAGATTTTGTCTCTGTATCAATATTTGTTACAGACGTTCCGGGCGTGCTGATATCCGGCTCAACGGCAAAAGTTCCTGTCGGCATGGGAATCGATATCATAGCCAACGCAACTATTGTACTTGTAAGTCTGCGTATGAAAGTTCTTTTCATAAAATTAGCCTCCTTGTATACAACGCGAATATATTTATGACTAAAATGTGTCACATATGCAATACGACACTCTTTTTCCATTTTGTGTACAATATAATTATATTACTTAATTATGAACACTTCAATGTTTTTGACCTGACGTTTACGAAATCAAACCTGACTTTTACGAAATGCATATGCCATTTTCAACTATAATATGGTAAACTTGTAAATAAATGTTTAATAAAAGAAAGCACTCCTAAACAGAGTGCTTTTGATTTTGTATGAGATCATAAACCGATAGATATAGAACTATTGCAGGACGATCGTCCGAAATTAATTAACAGGCTTATGTTTGCCGGCTGCTTTGGTCGTTTTTTCCGCGAATGACAGGCATTGATTTTATGTATCGCTGAAAATTTCAGTTTTAAAGCTGCTTTTCAAGAAGTACATAATGAAATTCATAGTCGATGAGGGAATAAAAATAATCCTTATTGCAGTTCCCGTCACGGATAAGCGCGCCCACCGACGGAACTCCCTTGCCTTTCAATTCCAGACGCACCGACTCCGCAAGCGCTTTTCCAAGCCCGCGGTGACTTTGATCCACGCCCATATAAAGCAGGACATAACCTTTCGGTTTTCTGCGTATACGGAAAAATTTCAGATAGTCCGCCGCGGACATTTTTCCGTAAATAATATTCCCGTAATCGGGGATACCTATCAGGAAACCCACGGGCTTTCCGTGAAAATATGCCATTTTTACCATTTCGCTGCGCATTATCTTTCCGAAATAACCGTACAAGGCGGCAAATTCATTTTCGGTTATCCGCTTGTATGCGGGAAATCCGCTGTACAGCTCGATAAGCATACCGTAAACTTCTTTTATGGCTTTGTCAAAATCACGGTTTTCAACATTTTTTATCAAATATCCCTCGGAAATTTTTTCTTCGAGACGTTTTGAAAATTTCTCCTGATCCACTTGGTTTTTTACCGCCGTGTAATGATTTGAAGAATATCTTTCGCATATCCTGTAACCGCATTTTTCCCACAATTCCGCATAATACGGAAGATTGTAGGGTTCGCCCGTGTAAGGCTGTCCGAAGCGGTCGGTCTTGAAACGGTATCTTATCCAGAATGAACCGTCCACGGGTCCCACGATCTTTTTTATTCCCTTTGCACGGAGAAATTCTTCCGCCGCGTCAAACATTGTCTTTACCGCTTCCGGAACGTTCTCACTTTCAAAAAGTCCCATGAACGCCGTATCATCGTCGGGATAGACCGCAGCCGCACACCGGCAGACGCATTTTCCGTTTTCGTCCTCGGCAATAAACGGAGCAAGCGAAAAATATCCGCTCAGAACGTGTTTTCCTTCCAGCAAAGCGCGTTCATCATCTGTATTCTGCATAATTTCGTTTTTGCCGTAAAGGCGCTGCGGAAGAGAAAGAAATTCGTCCGTAAAATTATTTTTTTCCGAAATCGTGTAAACGGTAAATTTCATTTTATCCTTCCTCCGATCTTATCCGCTTTCAGATGAAGTATTTTTATCTGTTTGAAATGCGGCAATTTTTTATTTACCGCGCAAATTATTTCTTTTATTTTCTCTTCGGAAATTTCCGAATATATTTTTGCTGCAATATGATGATCTTCTTCATAAACTGCGGCGGCTTTTATCTGCGGATATTCAAGCAGTAATCCTTCGATTTCGTCCGCATAGACGTTTTTTCCGTTTGCAGTGATCATAATACGTTTTTTCCGCCCTTTTAAATAAAGATGTCCCGTTTCGTCAATATATCCCAGATCGCCTGTGTGATAATAACCGTTTCCGTCAAAAGCGGAATTGTCGTTTTTCCCCGAAATATATCCGGAAGAAACGCTTCCTCCGCCTACGATTATTTCCCCGACGCCGTTTTCGTCCGGATCAATAATTTTAACGTCAAGATTTTCAAATATCACTCCAGCGGAATTTATTTTTTCATCAAAAGGCAGTCCCAGCGCAATAACGGAAGAAGTTTCGGAAGTTCCGTATGCTTCGATAATATTTACGCCGTTTTCAAGAAAGAATTTTTTTATTTTTATGTCGGTAAAACTTCCTCCGCAGTAAAGAAATCGAACGTTCCGCAGCATTTCCATAATTTCGTCGTTCATAACGGAAAAAAGCCTGTTTAATATCAGCGGTACTGTGCAAACGATAGTGGGGCGTATTTCGAGCATTTCTTCAGCAATAAGCGAAATATCGCTGCAAATATACACTCTCATTCCGGAAATTATCGTGTATAAAAACTGCGCTATCCCTGCGTAAACGTGATTGAGCGGAAGGAAAATATACGTTCTGTCCTCGGCGGACATAGGCGTGCGTTTCTGTAAAGTTTCACGGTTGTTGAAAATATTAGACTGGGTAAGAGGTATCGCTTTCGGAAAGCTTGTAGTTCCCGACGTGAAAATTATCATCGCGCGTGCGTTCAGGTCGTGTATACCGGCAGGCGGCAATTGGGTTTGTCCCTTTTTTATAAATTCGCCGAAAGTTTCATCAATGCGGAAAAATTTTATTGTCGGATATTTTTCCCGTATCTCCGATATAACATTTTCTTTTGAAGCGTCGTAAAATACCGCATTTATTTCAATTGCTGAAAGCGCGTTTTCAACGTCAAAAGACGTCCATTCCTTGTCGATAGGAACGAGAGTTCCCACATATCCCATTACGCTGAGAGCAATTACCGCCCATTCGTAGGAATTGGGCGAAAAAAGCATTATATTTTTGCCGGATAAATTTCCGTAAATAAGCGCAGCCGCCAAGGCTTCAACATCGTCAACTATCTCCGAAAAATTTCTTCCGGAAAATTTCCCGTTCTTTTTAACGAAAATATAGGGAAGTTCCGCCCATTTTTTCTTGTCATCGTTAAGATATTCGCAGATAGTTTTCATAAATTACCCCTTCTTACTTTTAACTATCCTTATTTCACCGCTGCCGCCGTCTATTCTGACAATATCGCCGCTTTTCAGTATTTCCGTAATATTTTCCGCGCCTACTACCGACGGCTTTTTAAGTTCACGGGAAATAATTGCTGTATGTGAAAGCAGCGAGCCTTTTTCGGTAATTATTCCCTTTGCGCCCGCAATAAGGAACACCCAGCCGGGGTCGGTCATTTTGGCGGCTATTATCTTTCCAGACGTATCAACGGTTTCCGACGGGTCGGTTATTACGATTACTTCTCCTTCCGCCGTACCCTGCGAACAAGGCGTACCTCGGAAAACATTTCCGTTATTTCCGCAGCTGTTTCTTTCGGCGGAAAATGTATCCTTGTCAAAAACTTTTTCCGCAAATACAAGCCGAGAATACGCAGGCAGCTGCTCAAACCTGCGGTATTTTTCCTTTGCGGATAAAACTTCGGCTTTCATATTTGTTTTATAATGCACCGCATTTTCGGTCTGTGAGAACGTAAGATAAAAAATATCTTCCCGCACGTCAAGCAGACCTGCGGCGGCAAGTTCCTCTCCGATACGCAGCATCATTGCGCGCATCATTCCATAAAGTCTGCTGCGGTGCAGACGTGATCTTTCGCGGTTTTTTATCCCCAGCGCAGCCCTTTTTGCAAACACATTTCCCAAACCTTTTAAATTTACTGTATCGCAGGGCATTTCGTCAAATTCCGTATCGCTTGCAGCATATTGGATTATTTTTTCAATAAGCAATATGGGGTCTGTGCGAAAAGTCCTGCTTTCCAATTTAAGTTCATTAACGCTGCGGTCGCCGTAAAGTTCAATATAATTTTTCAGCGAACGTGAAAATTCATTTTCATTTTCCGAAATATATTCGTAAAATTCTTTGTTTGAAGTAATTTTTTCAAGTTCCGGTATACGGCGTTCTTTTTTCGCCCTTTCGGAAATTTCCGCAAGCATTTTTACCGGTCTCATACTTTCAAGACCGTTTATTCCGGAAATACACTTGTTTGCAGTCTCGTCGGGATCGGGAATTTTTTTGCGTTTTAAATAATTTTTCAAAAGTCCCGTGTAAATAAACGAATACATATCGTTTACAAGAGTTATATCCCATTTCTGCACAGTCATATTTTTAATTTTTTGATAATGTTCAAGAATTTCTTCACCCGATGCGGAAGAAATATCAATTGAGGAAAATTTTTCGCAAATTCCCGCAAAATAGCCGTCCAATTCCTCCATTAAACGAGGACAGGAAAAAAGCAGTCTGAAAAAGTTTACCGTAACTTTAATATGCGTTCCGAAACCGACTTTGTTTTTGTGAGAAGTGACGGTTTTCGTTTTTACTCCAAGCATTTCCTGCCATACGGGAATAATTTTACTTGAAAAAGGCAGATACAGGATAATATCGTACCAATTGCTTATACGGTAATAAATTCTTCCGCTGCAAACATCTACCATATTCCGCAGGATATCATCGGCGTTATCCACGGCTTTTTCATTTCCTGTAAGACGTAAAAGCACCGAACGGAAAACGGCGTAATAAGCGTCCCTTACAAAACTTTGCGTAAGGGGCAAAGTTATCCCGGGATAGCTTTCAACTATATTGCTGTTGTCAAGAATTATCGGCTCGGAATTTTTGGGAAGCGTTGTTATCGGTCTTGCCTGCAAAATAAAAATTTCCCCGTCTTTGACAGCAAATTCGATATCCGATTCCACCCCGAAAATTTCTTTTATTTTTTCGGATATTTCTATAAGCTTTTTAAGTGTATTTTCATCAATAAGCGGCGAATTTCCGTGACGTTCAAAATAATATTGTTTATCGGTACGATTGAAATAATATACCGTGGCGTCAGTCTTATCCTCAACAACATTATCCCCCGTTCCATTTCCTGCGGCAATGACCGTTTCGTTAAGTATTCCCTGCGGATTTGCGGTAAATATTACACCGGAAATATCTGCATTTATCATTTGCTGAACTATTACCGTCATTCCGATATTTTCCGGATCGATACCGTTTTCCCGACAGTACTTCAGATACCCTTCAGATGTTTCAAAATCGGAAATTTTGCGGATACATTCGGGGATCTCACCGCGTTTTACATTTAAAAATGTTCTGAATTGTCCCGCAAAAGAAAAAATTTCCCCGTCCTCCGCCGAAGAGGAAGACCTGACAGAAAACAGTTCCGTATTATAAAAATTTTCTTTTGCGTAAACCGCCGCTTCTTCCGCGGAAGAAATATCCGTACAGAAAAATACGGGAACGTTTATCCCGTTTTCCTGCATTTTAAAAAGATTTGCCGCCTTTGTACCGACGGCATTTTTATTGAAATTTTCTTTTGTAATTATCATATTTTTTCAGATCTTTCCGAAAATTATATAGGCAGCCACCGTAATAAGCATCATTGATTCCTGTATATATGTGTAGCGTTCCACCTTGTCCACGATCTTAAATAAAGTCGGGTCTTTCATAAATTGCGCAAATTTCCATGTCATCCAGCAGGTATTTATAAGCAGGGCGATAACTGAAATTTTATTTAAATTCCACACTAAAAGAACATTTGTGAGAATATCTGCCCATGTGAGTATAAGCACGAACATTGTCGCTTTTTTATATCCGAACAATTTTGAATATGTAACATATTCGGTCTCGTCTTTCGGAGAGCGTATCTTACGGGAAACTTCCCATATCAGCGCGGGAAAATATAACGTCCAGGCCGCAAGAAAATTTGTGAGAGTCCACGCTTTTAAACCGTATTTTATGCAGGTGAATGAAATTATGTAAATATTCATTATCATCTGCACCGGATTGTGCGTCACAAGGGCAAGGGGAAGACTTTTCTGTATTTTTTTCTTGCTGAAAAACCACAGCGACATAAGCGTTCCGTAAATATATAGAAACAGAAAAAATCCGAAATTGTTCATAAAAAACAAATTCAGCAGCACCGTCACCGTTATAAGTATCCCCACAAAAATTGCAAGGTCGCTTTTTTTGACCCGTCCCGACGGCAGCGGTCTGTGTGAGAACAATCGGCAGTCAAGTTCGTAATCTTTGAAATCGTCGGCTATCCGCAGCCACAGCAGGAAGCTGAAAACCGTGAACCCTCCGATAAATTCCTGATAATTTATTTTAAATTCGGTTATCCCGTTATTCAGTATTACGATAAAATAAATTTCCCCGAAAATTATCATTCCCAGCAGCAGTCTCGGAATTATCGGATACATTTCCTTGAAATAAATATTGAGTCTTTTTAACAAATTTATCCCTCCAGCCGTATTGCCGTTCCTATACCTTCTCCGAGGCGCACAAAAGTTTCGCATTTCTGTCCGGAAATATCGCTGTCGATCTTTATTTTTCCCTTTTGCAGAATAAGTATTATCGTTGAACCGCCGTAAGAAAAATAACCTTTTTCCTCTGCTCTTTCAAATTTTTTCACGGGGCGGTCGTTTATTCTTCCTATCTGTAATGCGCCGATTTCTATCTGCAATATTTTTCCGAAATGTTCCGTTTCCATAAGCGTACATATCCTGTGATTGCGGCTGAAAACACGGTATTTTTCGGATATCGGTCTGACTGTATGAAGTTCGCCGTTTATTTCCCACTTTTTCAGAACGCGTCCCTTGTCAACGAAAATATATCTGTGGCAGTCTTCCACCGCAAGCCTTAAAACAAGGCAGCAGCCTTCCGAAAATCCGGACATATCGGTCTTGCCGCCCGTAAGTTCGTCAAGATCGTAAACGCTGTTTTTTATTTTCAGGATAAGTTTTTCGTCAATTTCAAATACCGACAGACGTCCGTCGGCAGGGGAAATGATCCGTTCGGGCGGCTCGGATATCACGTATTTTTTCTTTCTCGTAAAGAAATCGTCAAAGGAAGAAAATTTCGTTTTTTCATATTCAGTAATGTCAATACAGTATTCTTCCGCAAAGGGTTTTATTTTTTTCACCGAAAGCCTGCTTTTCATAAACAAACCGTTCAGCACTGAATAATAACGCCTTGCAAATATCAATTTCAGCAGTATTCTTCCGACAAAAGTATTATAGAGGAATTCCAGCTTTTTCTTTCCGAATTCCTTTTCTTCAAAATAAATTTTTTCTTTTCTGTCGTAAATTTTCATAGAATATCCTTAAATATCGTGACCGCCGTTACCGTTACCGCCAGTATTCCGAAAACAGCATACCATATCCCGCGCGGCTTCGGGATCTTAACATTCAGAATGAACATTACCGCCGTTATAACGTAAGCCGCCATAAAAACTATTGCAAATACCGCATCGGGAATTATCCCGTTCAGAAGCCATAAAACCGGAAATATCAGCGCGGAATACGTTACCGGAAGTCCTATGTAATATTTTCCCGTTCCCTCTGCGGAGGCAGTTTTCATATTGAACCACGCAAGACGTATTATCCCGCATAAAACGTAGAACATTGAAATGATCGTCGGGATCATTCCGCTGTCCATGCTTATCATTATCACGGCGGGAAACGCAGAAAAGGATATCATATCCGCAAGGGAATCTATCTGCACGCCGAATTGTTTTTCTTCTTCGTCACGCTTGCAGCGGCGGGCGATAACGCCGTCAAAAAGATCGCATATCCCCGCAAAAACAAGACATATCACAGCCGCAGGGATATTTCCGCGCAGGGATAAATTTATTCCCGCAATTGAAATGCAAACTCCAGCATATGTAAGTATGACAGACTTGTTATATTTTCCGATCATAATTTTCCCTCAGAAATTTTTCCGGATCCTTATTTTCCACAAAATCATATTTACAATTGAATGTATCACCGCGCCAAAAAGAATGTACAAAAAATACTGCCATACGGGCATTGGATATATTGCCGCAAAAACAAGCCCCACGCCTATCAGTGAATCTATCTGATCCATAATACAGAATACAGCGCCTTTGAGACCTTTTACGGTCTTTCCCGAAGGAATATCTATGCGGCGTTTTACAAAACTGTTGGGAAGTTCAAAAAGCACATATACAAAACCTATCGCCGCACCTGCAAAAATATTGAACGGGAGAGTGTTTTCGTGGAAGTCATAAAAATAATTTACCCCATTGAATAATTTGCAAAATATGCCGCATAATGCCTGCGACGCCGCCCCTGCGGCGATCATTCCGAAAAAACCTATCCATGTTTTATTGCCGCCGAAAATACGTTTCCCGTCAATAAAATTTTTCCCGCCGTCTATGGGAAGCGAATGTTTTTTGCAGAATTTCGTTTTTACAAAAAGCATATTCAGCACTCCCGCAAGTATCACGGGAAACATGGTAGCAAACATTTTAACGATCATAGCATTTTAGGGATCAGTATCATTCCCTCACCGATAAAAAACGCAAAGCCGGACATCAGCACCGCGGCTGCGGCAACGTCTTTTATGAATTTCACATCGTCGTTTTCTTTATCGCAAAATCGGTCGCAGATACGTTCTGCGGCGGTGTTGAGATACTCCGCGCCGAAAGCGGAACAGGTAAGTATCAGCAGTATTATGTAATCGTATATCCCCGATGAAAGTATTATATTTAATATCAGAAAAACCGCGGCGATGACAAGATATATTTTAAAATTACGTTCGGACAAAAAACCGTTTTTAAGTCCTCTGAAAGCGCATACAACGCTTTCAAGAAAATTTTTATTTTTCATTTTAACACCGCTTTTTAATTATCGTGCTCCGGAATTTTAACATATTATAAACATTATAACATAATTAAGTACAAATGTCAACAGAGGCCCGCCAATATAGTGCCAAGATCTGACAAAAGCAGCATAATAAATTTAAAGGCGGTAAAAATACTGTACGGACAAACACTGCTTGTCCGTACAACAGCCTGCGTAAGATCACCTCTCGGTTGGCAAATATACATTTCGCAAATCAGGAAACATCAGATCCGGCAAGTCGTATATCCGCAGCAATTGTAATTTTCGTTGGACTGTTGTTATCATTGAAAGTTCACGCAAGTTCTTCCTTGCAGCGTTTATTCCCGATCAATTTATGCCATTTCAAGAAAATATTGCTTTTCATATTATATTTCCTCCGAAGGCGGAAGTATATCTTCCAATGTAAGTTCTGCAAGTTTAGCATAAGTCATTAAAGTATCGGAAGCGATCCTGTTTGCCTGATTATTTATGGCATTTTCAAATAAATTTCTCACCGAACGGGCATTTCCGAAATGTTCCGA
>CANRJZ010000070.1 GCA_947631055.1 uncultured Clostridia bacterium
CTCCTCGAAATGCTTGACGACGGAACTTTTGCAAGGATCGCCGAAGAATGGGGACTTTCAGACAGCGTTTGTCTCAGTTCCGACGACATCGTCAATGACGATGTTACCGTTGAAAAAACATCGTTCATGGACAAGCTTGCCGGAATATGCAGTCAGCTTATGAGAGGCGTCGGCGCATCACTGGCGATATTCCTTCTGACGCTGCTGTTCTCGCTTCCTCTTGGACTTATTATCGCATTCGGAAGAATGTCAAAATTCAAACCGCTCAGCTGGCTTGTAAAGCTGTATATATCTATCGTCCGCGGAACTCCGCTTATGCTCCAGCTGCTGGTAGTATTCTTCGGACCGTACTTCCTGTTCGGCGTAAGTACTTCCGGCAATTACAGATTTTACGCTGTAATAATCGGTTTTTCGCTCAATTACGCCGCATACTTTGCGGAAATTTATCGTTCGGGCATACAAGCCGTTCCGGTAGGACAGCACGAAGCATGCGAGATACTCGGATACAGCAGACCTCAGAAATTCTTCAAGATAGTTTTCCCGCAGATGCTGAAAAACATAATCCCGTCCATTACAAACGAAGTTATCACGCTCGTAAAGGACACTTCCCTTGCCTTTGCGATATCATATACCGAAATGTTCACTTTGGCAAAACAGGTAGCGGCAGCGGAAGCAACTATAATGCCGCTGTTTATTGCAGGCGTATTCTACTATGTGTTCAACTTTATAGTAGCAATGATAATGGACAAGCTTGAAAAGAAAATGAATTATTTCAGATGATAGATAAGGCGGTGAAAAATATGAATTTACTTGAAATAAAAAATCTGAAAAAAAGTTTCGGCGAACTGGAAGTTCTTAAAGATATTTCCATGTCGGTAAATGAAGGCGAAGTAGTATCTATCCTCGGTCCGTCCGGTTCGGGAAAATCCACCTTCCTGCGGTGCATATCAATGCTTGAGACCATAGACGGCGGAAGTATGACATACTGCGGACAGACCGCAGTTTCCGAAAAGGACGGCAAACCGGTTTACGTTTCCAAAGCGGAACTGAACGAAATAAAGCACAGCTTCGGACTGGTTTTCCAGAATTTCAACCTGTTCCCGCATTACACCGTTCTGAAAAACATTACCGACGCGCCTATACACGTTCTTAAAAGAAATAAGGACGAAGTAATGGAAGAAGCGCAGGAACTCCTGAAAAAAATGGGACTTTCCGAAAAGGGAGATTTTTATCCGTATCAGCTTTCGGGCGGTCAGCAGCAGCGTGTTGCGATCGCGCGGGCTCTGGCAATGAAACCGAAAATGATATTCTTTGACGAACCTACTTCCGCTCTTGACCCGGAACTTACGGCGGAGATCCTCAAAGTCCTTAAAGAACTTGCGGCGGAAAAAATGACAATGGTGATCGTTACTCACGAAATCGATTTTGCAAGAAGCGTTTCCAGCCACGTTGTTTTTATGGACAGCGGAATAATTCTTGAACAGGGCAAGCCGGAAAATGTCATTGACGATCCGTCTAATGAGCGCACAAAAGCGTTCCTTAAAAAACTTGAACAGTAAAGCAAAAAGGGCTGCTGAAATTCAGCAGTCCTTTTATTTTTTAAAGGCAGTAAACAAGCATTATATCCGGACGCTTCCCGACAGTTTTTTCTGCAAATAATTATAGACATTCCCACGGATATATGTTATAATTTTTATAGAATTTCCGAAAAGAAGTGATAAAATTGAACGAAATAAATATTGCCGAGCAGGCAGAAAAAAGCATACGGAAAAAATTCCACCGCGTACTATGGAGCAGATTTGCAAAAGCTATCGTAACTTACGAACTTATTCAGCCTAACGATAAGATAGCCGTGTGCATTTCCGGAGGAAAAGATTCCATGCTTATGGCGAAACTTTTTCAGGAATTAAAAATGCACGATAAATTTCCCTTCGAGCTTGTTTTTCTTGTAATGGACCCCGGATATGCCGATGAAAACCGTCGCCTTATTGAGGAAAATGCGGCAAAATTGTCCGTTCCGATAACTATATTCAAATCGGATATTTTTGAATCGGTCACACACGTTCAGAAAAATCCATGTTACCTTTGCGCAAGAATGAGACGCGGTCATCTTTACAGCAAAGCAAAAGAACTGGGCTGCAACAAGATCGCCCTCGGACATCATTTCGACGACGTTATAGAAACGATACTTATGGGAATGTTATACGGCGGTCAGGTACAGACTATGATGCCCAAGCTGCACAGCACAAATTTTGAAGGAATGGAGCTTATCCGTCCGATGTATTTTATCCGTGAGGACGATATAAAACATTGGCGCGACTATAACGGTCTGTACTTTCTGAGATGCGCCTGCAAATTTACCGAAGCCTGCGAAATTTCGCCGGAAGAGGAACTTTCAAAACGCCTCGAAGTTAAAAAACTTATTGCCGAACTGAAAAAAACAAATCCGCAGGTGGAAAAGAATATTTTCCGCAGCGTTGAAAATGTAAATCTCAGCACGGTAATAGCTTACAAACAGGACGGAGAAGTGCATAATTTTCTTGATGATTATGACAAATGAGCAAAAAATACATTTTCCATTTCTATCTTTTACCAAATTTACGTCAAATTTTAATTTATCATTTCCGACGTTCGTAAAATATCTGAGCGATAACAATAGAATTACTTATGCAAAAACAAATATATATTTCCTGTGACATCAGACCGGTATCGGGCATAGAATGTAAGAACCAAAAATGTACATAAGGAGTGATCGTTTTGGGTCTTACTGCCGATTCCGTCGGAAAAAAAGCCTGCGGCGGAAGCTTCGTTCCGGAAAAAAACAGCGGCGAAAAAATAGTCGCTCTTGCCGGAAATCCCAATGTCGGAAAATCTACGGTATTCAACGCTCTTACCGGAATGAAACAGCATACCGGGAATTGGACCGGAAAAACCGTTCAGAACGCTCAGGGACATTGTTCTGCCGGAGAAAATAATTATCTTATGGTGGATATACCGGGAACATATTCCCTGCTCGCTCATTCAGCCGAAGAAGAAGTTGCAAGAAATTTTATATGCTTCGGAGGAGCGGATGCGGTAATAGTTGTCTGCGACGCTTCCTGCCTCGAAAGGAACCTTAATCTTGTACTTCAGACTATCGAGATCACGGAACACACTCTCGTTTGCGTAAATCTTCTCGATGAAGCAAAAAAGAAAAAAATTTCCGTTGATCTGAACAAACTTTCCGACAGATTAGGAGTTCCCGTCTGCGGAACTTCCGCAAGGAGCGGCGTGGGATTAAAAGAAATGACCGACCTTCTTCCGGAAGTTATCCTGCGAGAAAATAAAAATATCCCCGCTGTAATTTACGGTGAAGAAATAGAAAATGCAATAAATATCATCAAGCCCGTCCTTGAAAAAAGATCGTGCGGAAAACTTCCCGCACGCTGGACAGCAATAAGACTTCTGGACAATGATAAAAAATTAAATTCAGCAATAAGCGAATTTCTGGAGCTTGATATCGAAAATGATAAGGAGATCTCCGAAGCTGTTTCCAAGGCAAAAAAATATCTTGCGGAAAATAATATTTCCGACCCGGAACTGAAAGATATGCTCGTAAATTCTATCGTTCGTCATGCGGAAACCATTGCAGCCGAATGTGTATATACCGAAAGACCGGATTATTACGAACGCGACAGAAAGATAGACCGGATACTTACGCATAAGATCTGGGGAGTCCCGATAATGGCGGCAATGCTTCTGGTAATTTTCTGGATAACGATCGTCGGAGCAAATTACCCTTCGGAATTGCTTTTCAGCGCATTATTTTCATTGGGAGAAAAATTATCCGGCATACTTGAAAAATGTAATGCTCCGGTATGGCTGAACAGTATGCTTATAGACGGAGTCTACCGCGTCCTTGCGTGGGTCACTGCCGTTATGCTGCCGCCGATGGCAATATTTTTCCCGCTTTTCACGATACTGGAGGACGCAGGATATCTGCCGAGAGTAGCATTCAATTTAGACAGATATTTCAAAAGATCAAATGCCTGCGGAAAACAGGCTCTTACAATGATGATGGGTTTCGGCTGCAACGCCGCAGGAGTGACAGGCTGCCGGATAATAGATTCGCCGAGAGAAAGGCTCATAGCGATACTTACAAACAGTTTTGTTCCATGCAACGGACGGTTCCCTACTCTTATTGCGATGATCACGATGTTCTTTACCGCAGGAGCTGCAGGTCTGAAACAAAGCTTTTTTTCGGTAATAATACTTACGGCTGTGATAATTCTCGGAGTAATACTTACCTTTGCGATGTCAAAACTTCTTTCTTCAACGGTGCTGAAGGGAATACCTTCGTCCTTTGCTTTGGAACTTCCTCCATACCGTATGCCTCAGATCGGGAAAGTGATCGTGCGCTCAATTTTCGACAGGACGATTTTTGTGCTGGGAAGAGCGGTCTCGGTAGCTGCTCCCGCAGGACTTATAATATGGCTGCTGGGAAATATAAATACTGCCGGCGGTACGCTTCTTACCGTATGCGCGGGAGCTCTTGATCCCTTTGCCCGATATATAGGACTTGACGGAGTGATACTGCTTGCATTTATTTTAGGATTTCCGGCAAATGAAATAGTTGTCCCCATAATGCTGATGATGTATCTTTCCTCCGGCAAGATCGTAGAATACGAAGATCTTGATTCTCTGAAAAATATTCTTGCAGACAACGGCTGGACCGTTACAACGGCAATATGCACCATAATATTTATGCTCTGCCATTTTCCCTGTTCTACCACATGTATGACAATAAAAAAAGAAACGGGAAGCATCAAATGGACATTAGCCGCATTTGCACTTCCCACCGTCACCGGAATAATATTATGCGCCGTTACCGCAAATTTAATGAGAATTTTCTTATGATCCGTCACATTTCACGGACCGAAATATCTTTATAGATCCTCATTACTTCGGATCTTTCCGCAAGGAATTCCGAAAAAGCCGAGGCGCTGCCTGCTGCCGCACCCATTCTCAAAGCTTCCCTGAAGTTTCCGGAAGCCGACCAGCCGGTAAGAAATCCCGCTACCATTGAATCTCCTGCGCCGACGGAATTGACTGTCTCCCCTTTCGGAGCGTCGCATACATAAACTTTTCCGTCCGAAGCGCAAAGCACTGCTCCGTGTTCAGCCATTGAAACAAGCACGTTTTCCGCACCGGCTTTTCTCAGCTTTTCGGCATAGAACGCAGCTTTATCCTTGTCTCCTCCGATATCCGCGCCGAATATTTCTCCGAGTTCATGATGATTTGGCTTTATAAGGAAAGGTCTCCGTTCGGGAACGCTCATGAGCATTTCTCCCGAAACATCGGCTGCAAAAAGAATTCCTCTGCCGTCCAGCCGTTTCATAATATCGTTATATATTGAAGCAGGCAGTGACTTGGGGATACTTCCCGCCAGCACGAGTATATCTCCGTGACCGAGTACGTCAAGCTTTTTGAAAAGCTTATCCAGACTTTCTTCAGGAATATCGGGACCTATGCCGTTTATTTCCGTTTCGCAGTCCGATCTCAGCTTGATATTTATTCTTGAAAAGCCTTCCGGAAGCTCTATAAAATCACATTTTACGCCTTGTCCGGCAGTCAGGCGGCGTATTTCCGCGCCGGTAAATCCGGCTATAAAACCAAGCGCAACGCTTTCAACGCCAAGATTTTTAAGAACGACGGATACGTTTATCCCCTTTCCTCCGGCAAGTATACTTTCATAGGAGGCACGGTTTGTCATTCCCATGGCAATATTTCCGGTCCTTACTATATGATCCAGAGCCGGATTGAATGTAAGAGTATATATCATAATGCACTGTCCTTCCATAAATTTCAAATAAAGCCAAAGCCCTCAGGCAGATACTGCCATGAGGGCTTTCTGGCGCGCTGCAAGGGACTCGAACCCCTGACCTACTGGTTCGTAGCCAGTCACTCTATCCAGCTGAGCTAGCAGCGCATTAGTCAACGCATTATATTTTATCATAAATTTCCGTGCTTGTCAATAGTTTTGAGAAAAAAATTATAAAAATAAATTATTTGCAAACGTAAAATGAGCCGTAAAAAATTCGCCGATCTTTAAGACCGGCGAACTTTTTCACGTTCCGCAGGACGCCTTAGCGCCGTCCCTTTGATATGTTATTTTATCCCTTCCGGATTTTTTACAGTGAAATTCCAGCTGTCACGGCACATTTGGGCTATATCCGCTTTTGCTTCCCAGCCGAAAAGGGCTTTTGCCTTGTCCGTATTGGCATAGCATGTAGCTATGTCTCCCGGACGGCGGTCAACTATCTTGTAGTTTACTTTTTTCCCTGACGCTTCTTCAAATGCCTTTACGACCTCAAGAACGCTGGTGCCTTTTCCCGTACCTAAATTTACGGCTTCCGTTCCCTTATGTGCAAGCGCATACTCCAGAGCGCAAAGGTGTCCCTTTGCAAGATCTACAACATGGATATAATCCCTTACGCCTGTTCCGTCGGGAGTATCATAATCATTTCCGTAAACGCTCAGACAGGGCAGCCTTCCCGATGCGACCTGTGCAACATACGGGAGCAGATTATTGGGTATGCCGTTGGGATCTTCACCGATAAGACCGCTCTCATGCGCTCCTATCGGATTGAAATATCTCAGAAGGACAACGCTCCATTCCCCGTCTGCCTTTGCGGTATCGGTAAGTATCTGTTCTATCATTACTTTAGTATATCCGTATGGATTTGTTGCCGAGGTGGGATAAGTTTCCACATAAGGAACAGGATTATTCATTCCGTATACCGTTGCGCTGGACGAAAATACAATGTTCTTGCAGCCGTTGTCTCTCATTGCTTTTATAAGCTCGATAGTGCCGGAAATATTATTGTAATAATATTCGACCGGTTTTGCACAGGATTCGCCGACTGCTTTCAGTCCGGCAAAATGTATAACGGCGTCAATGCTGTTTTCTTTGAATATTCTGCAAGTTCCGTCATAGTCAAGGATATCCGTCTGATAGAATTTAAGATCCTTTCCGGTAATTTTTTTTATGCGGTCCAGAGCTTCGGGCTTGGAGTTAGAAAAATTATCCATAACTACTATATCATATCCCGCGTCAAGAAGTTCAACACAGGTATGACTGCCTATAAATCCGGCGCCTCCGGTAACAAGTATACTGCCCATAGAAAAATACTTCCTTTCTTAAATAACTGGATACATTATATATTTTATACTATTCCGGCAGAATTTTCAATAGGTTTCCTGAAATTTTTCTGTATCGAAAAACCGGAATGTCTTGCCGCGGAAGGTCCGACGGCATTTATTCCGAGCGATGAATACAAGCCGGTGTGGAAAATATCTTCATTTGCCTCGGAAAACGCTTTAAGAGCCTTGACATGGAGCTTGTAAATATGCCTTACGCCGTAATTCATTTCTTCGGCAATAAGCTCCCATTTCTGATACATAAGATATCTTCGCGTAAGAAGTTCCCTGAGTGTCTCGTCGGATACTGAAAATATCTCTCTTTCGATCTTTGAACGCAGTGCCGTAAGCGCGCTTATTTCGGAATTTATATATTCTTCATAATCGACGACGCGGATGATCGCATCCTCGATGCCGTTCTTCTTTGACGCGGTCTTTGAACCGTCGGGATCGTACGTCACCGCCCGTCCGTGAAGGGACGCCTTTGCCGCTTCGAGTTTCTCGATATCGAATTTTATTTTATTTTCCGTTTTAGCCGCCTGCTGCAAATATTCCTTTGGATCCATAAACCATACCTCCAATATTTTGATATATATTTATGCCATGCTGCGGAACGATGCGGCACGAGTGGCATTTGCCGGATACGGCGCCGCTGCAGGGCACAGAAGAGAGGGGCTATTATCTCTTTGCAGAACTAATGTTCTTGTAAAACATTATAGAACGTTTGTTCTTAAAAATCAATCGTGATTTTAAACAAATGTTTTGCAGAATTTTTTTAAAATTTGCACATATGCCCTGCCCCGCAGCGGTACTTTCCGCCGAAAATATTGCAGTTATCTTTTCTTATCCGGAGCAGGAACATATCCCCATATCCGTAAGGAAATTTCTGCATAATGCCGCAAACGACAGTTACTTAAAGGTTTTCGTAAACTTTTTTTGTAGAAATTAAACAATATGCCATATATTTTATTATAGAAAACTCTCTTGACGATTTTTTGTATTTTTGATATAATTAAAGTGTTGAAATTATCGGTATAAACTTATCCGATTTTTTTAGCGGCATCTTACGCCGCATATTTTTAAGGAGGTTACATATGAAAAACACAAAGAAAGTTCTTACCGGACTTCTTGCTCTTTCCATGGTAGCAGGTCTTGCTGCCTGCAGCAGCGATACACAGTCCGGAACTGCTGACGGCACAACTACCGTTGCCGCAGGAGGAGAAGAAGTCACCACAACTACAGAAGGCACTACAACTACTCAGGCTACTGTTGAAGTAAACACCGAGGGACTCAAGGACGGCGAACAGGAGCTCCTTGAAAATGCTATGTCCCAGCTCAACGACGTAGAACTTGAAAACAAAGAGATCAAGTGGCTCGCTCATTATCCCAAGAACCCCGGTACTGACGGTCAGTCCAAGGGCGTTGACCTTGAAATGTTCGAGCAGAAGTACGGCGGACATGTCACCGATTACAGCACAACATATGAGAACCGCTTCAACGATCTTTCCACATATGTTCTCGGCGGCGAAGGCATCGACTTCTTCCCCGGCGACGACGTTTACAACTTCCCTAAGGGCGTAAACAGCGGAATGTTCCAGCCTATAGATGACTATATCGACATAAACGACGCTATATGGCAGAATACCAAACAAGGTATGGAAATATTCAACTTCGGCGGCAAGCACTTTGAATTCGTTACCGGCATAACTGCTGAACAGGTATGTATGTATAACAAGTCCACCATTGAAGAAAACGGTCTGGACGATCCTTGGGAACTCTATGAGCAGGGCAACTGGAACTGGGATACATTCCAGTCAATGCTTGAAGAATTCGTAGATCCCGAAAACGGTATGTACGGTCTTGACGGCTGGTTCTATGAGAAATCCCTCTGGACATCTTCAGGATCCGTTGCAGTTGCAAACGTTGACGGTCACGTTAAGAGCATGCTCACTGACGCTACCCTTGAAAAAGCTGAAAACTTCGGTTATGAGCTTTATCAGAAGGGTCTTATCATGAACCTTGAAGAATTCAGCTGGAATATCCAGCCTCAGTTTATGGGCGAAGGCAGAGAGTTGTTC